>NZ_JBHXQO010000001.1:179885-525081 GCF_042717135.1 Streptomyces sp. NPDC058620 | reverse complement strand
TCAGGCACAGGAACCACGGGTGATCAGGTCCGCTTCGCCGACCTCAACGCCGACGGCCGCGCCGACTACCTCACCGTAGCCACCGACGGCTCGACGAAAGCGTGGCTGAACCAGGGCGGCAACGCCAACGGCGGCTGGACCGCACTCGGCACCTACGCCTCAGGCACAGGAACCACGGGTGATCAGGTCCGCTTCGCCGACCTCAACGCCGACGGCCGCGCCGACTACCTCACCGTAGCCACCGACGGCTCGACCAAGGCGTGGCTGAACCAGGGCGGCAACGCCAACGGCGGCTGGACCGCACTCGGCACCTACGCACCGGCTCTGGGTGCTCCTGGTACGCAGACGCTGTTCGCCGAGGCCAACGGCGACGGCCGTTCCGACTATCTGGCCGTCGCATCCGACGGCTCGATCCAGATGTGGACCAACAACGGCGCCGCCATCAGTGGTGGCTGGTCCACCGTCGGCATGATCGCCTCCGGCGTCGGCGTCCCGGCCGGCCAGGTCCACATCTGACGCTCACCCTTCCACCCGTCAGGCGCTGCCTGCCGGACCCGACCGGGAACGACAGCAGGGCGGTGGCGTGACCACCGCCCTGCTCGATCGTCGCTCCCCGCCCGGGTGCTCGTCGTCACCTCACCCACTTAGTCTATTTGGACTGGTAGATTCCAACTATGCCTCGCCGCGCTCTCGACAACCCGATCGCTCTGGCGGTGCTGGGCCTGCTGCTGGAGCGGCCCTCGCACCCGCACCAGATGCTCACCGAACTGCGAAACCGCAGCGACAGCCACGCGGCCGCGATCACACGTGGCACGCTCTACAACACCGTCGGCGCCCTGGCCACAGCGGGTTGGGTGGCCTCGCAAGGCAGGCAACGCGCGGGAAACCGTCCGGAGAGGACCGTCTACGCCCTCACCCCAACGGGCCGCGACGAACTCGTACGACGGCTGGACTCCGAGATCCGTAACCCCGAGCGGGAGTTCACCCAGTTCCTCGGCGCAGTGAGCTACCTCGGCGCCCTCGGACCGACCGGCGCGGTGGAGGCGTTGACCGAGCGAGCCGGACGACTCCAGCAGCGCACGACCGCCGACAGGAAGCGCCTCGCCGACGCTCTGGCGGCCGGTGTGCCCCGCCTGCGTGTCATAGAAGCCGAATACGCGTTGTGCCTCGCTCACGCCGAGCAGACCTGGATCACTTCGGTCATCGACGACATCCGCACCGGCTCACTCACCTGGCCGACCGCCCCGGCGAGTGCCGCACCCCCGGCACCGCCGAACCGAGGAGAATCGAACCGTGACGCCGACAGCGCATGACGGCGTACTTTTCGGGCCACCGCGATCATCGGCACCGGCGCTCGTAGAGGTCCTTCGGACTACGGTCCAGGCGGGGGGCGGCCGCGGCATGCGTACCCAGGTCCGGGAGCGCAACGGCGGGCGGGTGCGAGGGTCTTTCAGCGGATGACGTCGAGGACGTTCTTCTGGATGCCGTTGGCGTAGACCTCGTGCTCGACGAGCTTCAGCTTCTGGGTGTCCTTGTCCGTGTAGCTGAACAGACGCTTGCCCGCGCCGAGGAGGAGCGGGAAGACAAGCAGGTGGTAACGGTCGATCAGGTCGGCATCCGCAAGGCTCCGGGTCAAGGCCGCGCTACCGTGAACGATGATCGGGCCGCCCTCGGTCTCCTTCAACGCGGCGACCTCGTCGAGCGAACGCAGGATCGTGGTCCCGCCCCAGTTCGACACCAGGTCGCCCTCGGTGAGGGTGGTGGAGACAACGTACTTCGGCATCAACTTGTAGTCGGCGAAGTCCTCCATGTCCGGCCACACCGGGCTGAACGCCTCGTAACTGGCCCGGCCCATCAGCATCGCGGTGGCTTCCTTCTGCTCCTGGCCCTTGATCTCGAATGCCTCGGGAAGGAACTCCATATCCTTGAAGGTCCATCCGGAGTTCCGGTAACCGGGCTCGCCGCCCGGGGCCTCCACAACGCCGTCGAGGGAGATGAAAGCGGTGCTGATCAGAGTACGCATCTGAGTTCCCCGGTATCTCGTGTCTGGATTTCAGCAGTTTCGGTCGGTCAGCGCTTCGACGCACTCACCACTGCCACGCGCCGACCATGATCTATGACTGCGCAGCAACGTAAAACTCATCGGTCGTCGCCGGTCTCAACCGGTGCATGCAGGTGTTGGGTTGGGAGGGCCCGACCAGGGGCAGTGAACCCCCTCGACTACACGAAGCCCCCGGCACGCGCCTTCGCCATCGCCCGTGACCTCGTCACCGAGATCGCCGGCACCTTCAGAAGGAGACCGTACCCGTCCGTCCACCAGTGGCTCTCAGCCCTGAGGCAAGAGCGCCCCAGGACCCTCTCCGGGCCGACACTGTGGGATCGCTGCCGCCGGGCGTCCTGGCGGACTGCGGTGAGGACCTCTGAGCGTTCACCGACCGTTCAAGTCTCCGGGTGGGTTACACCCGGTGCGCTGAAACTATGGTTGGCGCCGTCCGGCCCACCCGGGAGCACAGGGGCATTCACGGGGGTATTCGATGATCAGGTACGTCCACCATCAGCTGTCAGGTGTGGCGACTGCGGTGTGCGCCAGTGCCGTTGGCGCGCCGTTGGCCTTCGGCGTGCAGGGGGTCATGCCCGTCGTCGGCGAAACCGTGCGAACGGTCGTCCTCATCCTGCTCGGTTGCAGCGTACTCTGCGGGCTGCTCGAGGCGTCCCGGCTCAAGTGGATCAGTGTGGTACGTGACTTCGATGAAGCGGTGCCTCTGAAGGACCCTGAAGCGGTCCTGCCCGCCGACTACTCCGTGGGGCGCCTCCTCGTCAACTGGGGCTTCCTGCCCGTCATGCTGGTGCCGGCTCTGGTCATGGGCCTGGCTTTGGACCCCTGGCTGTCCCTGACACCCTTGGCGATGGCCCTGGACTGGCTGATGCGGGCCGGCATAGCAGCACGCTGGGAGAAGAGGAAGGCCGTGCTGCTCTGGCGGGAGTACATCCAGAGCCGGCCATGGGAACTCTCGTACTCCCCGCCCACTCCCCCGTCAACGAGGCGAGCCGTCACCAGCGCAACGGCCGCCCGACCGCCCGTGGATGCGTGCGCCCCGGACCCCGCGAGCCCGGCATGACCCGAAGGACAGGTCCTAGGTCTGGGGGACGTCCTTGACGAACACCATCCCGTCGCTTCCGGCCAGGTGGGCCGGGTCGAGAGGGGCGTAGCCGTACCAGGAGGACACGCGGGGGGCGGGGCGCCTGTCGCTGAGGGCGGTGGCCAACCGGGGGGCGTCGACGACGTAGCGGTCCTCCGGGAGCGCGTACAGGAGCCCTTCGACGGTGTCCGGCGGCGGGTTGTCCACTCCCTGGTGCCGGATCGTGCCGAGGGCCGTGGCCAGGAAGGCATACCCCTCGCCGAGGTGGGCGTTCACGATCGCGCCGGCGCTCCACCACTCCAGCGGCAGTGCGCCCATCCGGATCGTGCTCTTGTCACGCTGGAGATGGGCGTTGTGGGCGTGGACCAGTCCCGGGCCCCGTTCGGCGATGGCGAGGAGGTTGTCGGCCATCATCTGGTCCCGCAGGCCCACCAGCCGTGTCATGCGGCCCTGTGAGGTGTCGGCCATCCAGAAATGGTAGCGCAGCAGGCCGGCGGCGGTACGCCCGTACAGGCGCGCCCGCTCCCAGCCGTCCCGCGAGGTCGCTGTGATCAGGTGCGGCGTCTGCGCGTCGAGCAGCGCCACCAGATCGTCGACGAGCAGCCGCAACTCCCCGGCATCGGCCGACTGGCCCACGGACTGGGCCGGGTCCCTCATCGCGGCGGGATTGGTCCACGGGTCGTCCGCGCCGAGCAGGCGGTCGAGCGATTCCGGAGTACAGGGGAGCAGGTCCGCGTCCACCTGGGCGGCGAGGTAGCCGTGGAGTGCGGTGAGACTCTGCCGGGGGCTGGCGGCGCCGGTGATCTCCAGCGGGCCGTCGAAACCCGCGAATCGGAGCCGCTCGGGCGCGGGCCGGTTGACGTTGTAGGCGCGCATCCAGCGCACGAGCTCGCGGTTGGACGCGGACGCACCCCACCCGTGGCTGAATCCGCGCTCCATGACGTCGTCGAGGGTGCCGGTGCCCGAGGTGACGTAGTCGTCCACGACCAGGCCCATCATGCAGTCGCTCTCGATCGCGATCGTCCGGTAGCCCTCCTGCTCGACGAGTTGCCGGAAGAGCTCGTTCCGGAGATCGAGCAAGGTGTCCTCGCCATGCGTGGGCTCGCCCAGGGCGAGCAGCCGCGGCCGGCCCGGGAGCAGCTTCATGAGGGCGGCGGCCTCGACGGCATGGACGGTGTCCTTGATGTCAGTAACCATGACTTCAACGGTATCGTTGAACCTTCGGTTGAAACTTTCTCGCGTTATCGGCGGGCACATGGGGAAAAACCTTAAAAACGGTGGGCAGCTCAGGCCGATCGACCTGGCGCGTGGGCACGGTCTCTCCACCCAGGCCATCAGGAACTACGAGGAGGCCGGCATCCTTCCGGCCGCCGGGCGCACACCCCACGGCTACCGCACCTACACCCCGCTGCACGCGCGGGCCCTGCGAGCGTTCCTCGCCCTGGTGCCCGCCCACGGCCACCGGACGGCGACATCGATCATGCGGGCGGTGAACCAGGACGTGGTCGATGAGGCGTTGCGCCTCATCGACCAGAGCCACTCCCAACTCCTTGAGGACCGGCAGACACTCCAAGCGGTGGAGAACGCCCTGCGCGACCTGGAGTCCGCCACGGCGGCCGAGCCATGTGTGGGGGCTGAGGCAGCCGCGGTGTCCGGGACAGCAGCGGTGTCCGGGCCCGGCGACACGTTCATCGGGCCGCTCGCAGGAAAGCTCGGTATCCGGCCCGCGACGCTGCGCAAATGGGAGCGCGCCGGACTGGTACGCCCGCGCCGCGACCCACGGACCGGCTACCGCGTCTACGACGAGGCCGCCGTACAGGACGCCCGGCTGGCCCACCAACTCAGGCGGGGCGGCTACCTGTTGGAGCAGATCGCCCCACTGATCGACCAGGTGCGGGCGGCCGGCGGGCTGGAACCGTTGGAGGCCGCGCTGCACGAGTGGCGCGGCCGTCTGTCCGCCCGCGGGCGCGCGATGCTGACAGGAGCCGCCGAGCTGGAGGCGTACCTGCGCGGGCGCGCTTGAGCCTTTGGTCTCAGTCGTACGGGAACTTCCTGACAGGCTCCTCCCCCACCGGCCGGAGCGCCGGTGGCACCTCGCAGACCCGGCCCGGCGCCAGTACGCCACTACGTTGGACGGCTCACCCACGCCCCTGCCTCGAACCGGCCGAATCCTGGGGCCCGATTCCCTGACCAGGGAGCGGGCAGCACCCTGCACCAGGCACGGTCAGTGGACGTTGCGTGCCAGGATTGAGAATCAACCCGTGGACCGTTTGCTGCACCTCAACCGCACCCTGGACGCACGAACCCCGCCTCGCTGGCCACCGCCGCTGCCGATGCGACCCATCTGGTCCGCAAGGTCCACGCGTTGCGCTGCGTCGCATTGAGCGAACTCTGGCCAGCGGACCTGCGCACGCTGATCTCGCAGGGGGTGGCACTCGCGTACGTCCTGCCCCTCGCGGTTCGCTTGCCGCTTGAGCAGCCGCTGCTGGACGCGTTACTTCTACGGCGACTTCTCGGGCTGACTGATCCTGCCATCCGGTGCCGATGGCTGCGTCCTCCTTGCCGCCTCGGCACTCTCGGGCAGGGCGGTGCCTGGCCGCACTACGCCAGGGTGGCAGACGGATAATGTGGGGCCGAAAGAGTTGGTGTCGAGCGCCCCGATGCGTGCGGGGATCGACCGCTGAAGGGAACGACCGCGTCATGGCTTCGGAGATTCCGCCGGTCCCGGGTAGTCCTGCCTGGTGGGCGAGCCGGGAACCGGCGCCCGCATACCGGCGCGGGCGCCCTCCGATGGACGTCGACCGGATCATCGGGACCGCCCTGAAGCTCATCGACGAAGTCGGGATCCAGGCCCTGACCCTGCGCATGCTCGCCAACGCTCTGGACTCCGGCACGGCAACGCTCTACCGCCACTTCAACGGCAAGGACGAACTCCTCGCCCTCGTCGCCGACAGAATTCTGGGCGAGGTCGGCGTCCCGCCCGGGGAGTTGGACGGCCTGACCTGGCAGGAAGCCGTGATCGCCGCAGCGGAGACGCTCTACGACACCCTGCGCCGACACCCCCATGCGCTGCCCTTGCTGGCTGCCCAGGTCCCCGTGGGCCCCAACTGCCTCCGCGCCAGGGAACGGCTCATCAGCCTGCTCCTGAGCCACGGGTTCCCTGTCGGGCCGGCCGCCCGCACCTTCACCGCCATCGGCCACTACGTGGTCGGCTTCGCCATCCAGCAGCACGGCCCCGGAACACCAGTCCCCGAAGACCAGGCGCAGCTGCTGGACTACTACCAGTCCCTGGACCCCGCGACCTACCCGGCCACGACGGCCGCAGCCGACGAGCTGACATCCGTACCGTTGCACGAGGAATTCCGGTTCGGCCTGGACCTGCTTGTCGGCGGTCTGGAACAGGCCAGACGCAAAGACTCTCAGGCACCGGAAGATTCCAGCGGGCCCTGACTCCGGCAGATCACTGTTCCACGCGCGCCGTGGATCACGGCCACCGGGCGGCCGCAGAACACAGCCTGGCATCGGGTGACTCCCGACCTCCTGATCGCGGCCGCCTCGGCGCCGCCCCTACCTGAGGGCAGCAACAGCTCCGGCGCCAGGCGCATGGACCGCACGCCACACGCAGCCCTCGACCGAACCCGACTCCGGTGCCGCACGCGGCTTGTCCCATCCAACCTTTATGGTTACGCTGTAATCAAAATATTACGGCTACAGCGTACCCAATATGCGGGAGTCGACCGCATGCACACCATGACCGCGCGGCTGCTCGCCACCTCCTTCGAAAAGATCAGTTGAGGCCCATCACCATGCCCGAACACCGCGACATCGACGTACTCATCGCCGGGGCCGGCCCTACGGGCTCCACCCTGGCGGCCGACCTGCTGCGGCGCGGACTGCGTGTCCGCCTCATCGACAAGGCTCCGCACGCCTTCAAGGGCTCCCGCGCCAAGGGTGTGCAGCCACGCACGCAGGAGGTCTTCGAAGACCTCGACGTGCTGCACGAGGCTCACGCGGAGGGCGGCCCGTACCCACTGGCAGGCATCCACTTCGGACCGCTCACCGCGCCGTGGAAGATGCAGCAGCGCAACCGGCCGACTCCGGACGTGCCGTACCCGAACATCCTGCTGCTGCCGCAGCACCGCACCGACGCAATCCTGCACCGTCTGCTCAACCGCCTCGGACTGCCCATCGAGTACGACACCGCACTGGAGGACTTCGAACAGGACGCCGATGGCGTCACGGCGACGCTCGCGTCGGGCGAGAAGGTGCGCAGCAAGTACCTTGTCGGTGCCGACGGCGGCGCCAGCGCAGTCCGCAAGGCCACAGGTCTCGGCTTCGTGGGAGAGACTGACGCCTCCGACCGTACGCTCATCATCGACGGCACGATCGACGGTCTGCCCCGCGACCGGTGGCACATCTGGCCGCGCGCCTCCGCAGGAGCATGTCCCCTGCCGCATTCCGACCAGTTCCAGGTGATGATCAGGCTGAGTCCGGACGACACACCGGACCTCGACGAAGCCGCGCCGGCCGGCCGGTTCCACCGGCTGACCGGCCTGCGGCTGCGTGACATCACCTGGACCTCGGTGTTCCGGCCCAACGTCCGGCTCGTGGAGCACTATCGCGCGGGTCGGGCCCTTCTGGCCGGTGACGCCGCCCATGTGCACACTCCGGCCGGCGCGCAAGGACTCAACACCGGCGTGCAGGACGCGTACAACCTCGGCTGGAAACTCGCCCAGGTCATGGCCGGCGCACCGGACAGCCTCCTGGACACCTACGAGGCCGAGCGGCAGCCGATCGCCGCACGCGTGCTCGGCAAGTCCAGCGAACTGTACGCACACCTCAGCCGGCACCGTGTCTCCGGACTCAAGCGCGGAGACGAGGAACGTCAGCTCAGCCTTTCCTACCACTGCGGACCGCTCGCCCCCGGCCACTCACCAACCACCAAAACGCTGCGCGTGGGCGACCGGGCGCCGGACGCGCCGTGCTCCGGACGGGGGGTCCGGCGCCTCTTCGATGTCTACAAAGGACCACACTTCACGCTCCTGGCCTTCGGCGCCGACGCCATCGAGTCGCTGCCCGAGCTCACGTGGCCCGCCTCGGGAGCCGAACTGCGCCGTTACGCCGTCCGCAGCGGGCGCCACACCGAACACGCCGACGTCCTCACCGACACCACGGGCCAGATGAACAGCATCTACGGCATCACCGGTGAGACGCTCGTCCTCGTCCGGCCCGACGGATACGTCGCAAGCATCGTCACATCGGACTGGACAACTGCCTTCACGGCCGCGGCCAACGCGTTCACGCCGAGGTGACCCGGCACGCCCCCGCGCCAGGGCGCGCGATGGTCAACAACATGAGCCGAGAACTCACCGGAGAGCGTGGTCGTGGTGGTCGGGCCAAGGACCAGGGGTTACGGGAGGACGATGGCGGAGTCGCCGGCGATGTTCAGGACACGCCCCCAGGAACGTTCCACCATGCCCGGCAGGTAGCTGCGGATCATTCGGACCGCGGACAGGACGTTCACGTCGAAGTACCGCCGCCACTCGTCATCGCTGAAATCGAGAGCTCCGCCAGGAACCGGGCCTCGGGGAGCTGCTCGCTCAGGCGCTCCACCGGAGCCCTCCGTACGGCCGTTGACGGCCACGCGCGCCCCCGCCCGGGCCAGTCCCGTCGCGATGGCTGCACCGATGCCCAGGGTCGATCCGGTCACCAGGGCGGTCCTGCCGGTGAGGTCGATCAGCACCGTCACGGTCCTTCCTGAGGAATCGCGCCCGAGGAGAGGCTCGCATCCTCGCAAGATCCGCGTCGTCACCGGTGGACGCCGAGGGTGTCGGCGCGACGACGACGTGCTTCCATCCCTCAATAGGGTGAACAGGCAGGGACTCGTCCCCCGCCCATGCGCCTGCTGCGGCAACCCGGCTGTTCCGCATGCTCCGGGCCCCGGATCGCTCATGCGAACGACACGTCACGGACGTCCGCTCCGGTGAAAGACCACTCCCGCTCGGCTCTCTCGGAAGGTGGAATCCTCCTGCGGCTGGTTGCCTGTAGGCATCAGCCACTGAGTCGGCAAGGAGCACACCTGTGTCATCACAGCGTCCGCAGCCTTCGTACACCGTGCCCGGCTTGACCCCTGAGGTCAGCAGTGAGGTCATCGCCACCCTCCAGATGCGCCTGCATTCCCTGAACGATCTGGCGCTGACTCTCAAGCACATTCACTGGAACGTGATCGGTCCGCACTTCATCGCCGTGCACGAGATGCTCGACCCGCAGGTCGATCAGGTACGCGCCATGGCGGACGACCTCGCCGAGCGCATCTCCACCCTGGGCGGCGAGCCGCACGGCACGCCGGGCGCCGTGGTCGCCGACCGCACGTGGAACGACTACTCGATCGGCAGGGCCGAAGCGATCGAGCACCTCGGTGCCCTCAACCTCGTATATACCGAGCTCATCAAGGACCACCGATCCGCGATGGCGGAAACCGAGGAGTCCGACCCGGTGACCCAGGACATGCTCATCGAGCAGTTGCGCGGGCTGGAACTCTTCCAGTGGTTCGTGCGTGCGCACCTCGAGTCCAGCGGTGGCGAACTCAGCACCGCCGGGGCCTCGACCGAGACGCGCGCCGCTTCCCAGGCCGCCGATCAGGCACGCACTCAGCCCTGATCAGCGGGAGGTGGCGGCGGGGCCGGCTGTACGCAGCGGATGAGCACGCGGGGAAGACGGCGGCGGGTACTCGGCGTAGTACCACGCCGCCGTCGACCGGCCCCTCAGGGGCCGGGCCGTCGTCGGCGCCCTCCGCGCCGACGACGGGGTCGGAAGAGCCGTCAGGCAGGCAGGCTCCACTTCTGGTTGGCGCCGGTGTGGCAGGTCCACAGATGGAGCTTGGTGCCGTCGGCCGATGACACACCCGACGCGTCGAGACACTTGCCCGACTGCGGGTTCCTCAACGTCCCGTCCGCCTGCGGCACCCACCTCTGCGCACCACTGCCGTTGCACGTCCACAACTGCACCCTCGTGCCATCAGCCGTACCACCACCACTGATGTCCATGCACTTGCCGAACGCACGCAGAGTGTCGTCACCAGGCACCGTCCACCTCTGCGCGGCAACACCCGCACACCCCCACAACTGGATCTGCGTACCATCAGCCGTCGCCCCTCCCGCGACATCCACACACTTCCCGCCGATCCCCTTGATCTCGCCGACGCGTGTGCCCGTGCCGCCGCCCAGTTCCTTGATGCGGACGTTGCGGAAGGAGACGTCGTCCCCGGTGCCGTGGTTCTGGAGGCCGATGTGCCCCTGCTGGAGACTGCGGGCGGGGTCGGTGTTGGTGAAGTCGTTGATCTTGCGGCCGTTGAGGAACAGTTGCAGGCGCTCCCCTTCGACGCGCAGTTCGTAGGTGTTCCACTCCCCCGGCGGGTTCAGGGCCGCGTCGCGTACGGCAAGGTCGGCGGAGCCGAAGCCGTAGACCGCACCGGTCGTGCGGTCGGCGGCGTCGGTCGCGTCGATCTGGATCTCGTACCCGTTGTTCACAGCCGACCAGGGGTCGTCGGAGGCGGGGAAGCCGATGAAGACACCGGAGTTGTCGTCGCCGGCCATCCGCCAGTCGAGTTTGAGGGAGTACGCCTTGTACTCCCTCGCCTGGTACCAGTAGAGGCCGAGACCGCCCTGGCTGGTGAGGGTGGCGTCGGAGTTGCTGAAGGAGCCCGGTCCTGCCTGCTTCCAGCCGGTGGTGGAGCCCGTGTTGCCGAAGAGCGTGGTGTACCCGGTCTCGGGCCGGCAGTCAGCCTCGGTCGTCCCGGCCGCCCACCGGATGCCGCCGAGCAGGTGGCGGCGGAATCCGGCCTCGGTGTACGAGCCCTCGGTGTGCCCGCCGCCCGTGTAGAAGGCCCGCCCGCCCTGGTAGTCCTTGCACCAGGCGATGGGGTGGTCACCGGCCATGGTGCCGCCGCTGTAGCTGCTCTCGTCGAGCGAGGCGAGTACATGGGCGTCGGTGCGGGGGTTGGTCCGGTAGTTGTACCACTCGTCGGTGCGCTGCCAGGCGGTCGGCAGGTGAGCGGTGGCGTCGTGGGCCCGGTCCTCGACCTTGACCGTGGCCTGCTGGATCTGGGGGTGCGAGTGGAACAGGGCGCCGGCGAGCCCCCCGTACCAGGTCCAGTCGTACTCGGTGTCCGCGGCCGCGTGGACCCCGACGTACCCGCCGCCGCCTTGTATGTAGCCCTCGAAGGCGGTCTGCTGGGCCGCGTTGAGGACGTCGCCCGTGGTGGAGAGGAAGACGACGGCCTCGTAGGG
Organism: Streptomyces sp. NPDC058620; assembly: GCF_042717135.1. NCBI lineage: Bacteria > Bacillati > Actinomycetota > Actinomycetes > Kitasatosporales > Streptomycetaceae > Streptomyces > Streptomyces sp. NPDC058620. The sequence goes on along the minus strand of NZ_JBHXQO010000001.1, from coordinate 513,653 downwards.
CGCGAGGCCCGCCGGGGTGAAGGCGGCGGCGTCCTCGGTGGCGGTGACGGTGAAGTTGTTGGCGGCGCCCAGCTCGCGCAGGGCGCTCACCCCCTCGTCGATGGAGGAGTGCCGGAAGCCGGCCGTCCTCGAGAAGACGAGGATGTCGTACGCGGGGTCCGCGGCCTCGGCGACCGCGCGGGACGCGGGCTTCGGCTCGGCTGCGGACGACGCGGTGGCGGGCAGGGCGGCAGCGCAGAGCAGGCCGCCGGCGGTCCAGGTCAGGGCTCTGGTGAGCCTGCTGGTGCGGGCAGGGGTCATGGCAGGTCCCACTTCTGGTTGGCGCCGGTGTGGCAGGTCCACAGATGGAGCTTGGTGCCGTCGGCCGATGACACACCCGACGCGTCGAGACACTTGCCCGACTGCGGGTTCCTCAACGTCCCGTCCGCCTGCGGCACCCACCTCTGCGCACCACTGCCGTTGCACGTCCACAACTGCACCCTCGTGCCATCAGCCGTACCACCACCACTGATGTCCATGCACTTGCCGAACGCACGCAGAGTGTCGTCACCAGGCACCGTCCACCTCTGCGCGGCAACACCCGCACACCCCCACAACTGGATCTGCGTACCATCAGCCGTCGCGCCACCGGCGACATCCACACACTTCCCGCCGATCCCCTTGACCTCGCCCGTCCGCGTGACGGCGCCGGACGTCGTGAAGGAGAACTCGTCGAGGTCGAACAGTGATCCGCTGCCGCCCTTGAACACCAGATGCAGGGTGGTGGTGGCCGAGGGACGGTTGGTCAGATCGGCGCTCACGTCCTGGAAGGTCTCCCAGCCGCCGGTGACGGGGACGGCCGTCGAGCCGAGCAGCGTGCCGGTCGGGGAGCCGGCCCGTACCTCCAGGGTGCCGCCCACGCCTGCGGAGGAGATCCGGGCGGTCAGCTTGGTGGCGTTGTCGAGCAGGTACGGCTTGAAGGAGATCCAGTCGCCGTTCTCTATGTGCCCGACGGTCTTCCCGCCGTGGGCCCCCGCGTGGTCGACGACCTGCACGCCGCCCGATCCCCCGTAGTGCTCGGCCTGGCGGTGGCTCGGCTGGCTGATGTGCTGGGCGTGGGTGGTCAGTGCGGGCTGGCCGTTCGCGCCGTTGTCGGTGTACTCCGCGTCCCAGACTCCGAAGATGTTGGCGTTGGGGTCGTGCTCGCCGTCCGCGATGGTCTGTACGGTGCCGGAGCAGCCGGTCGCGGAGGTCTGCGGGTGGCCGTGGCTGTCGTGGCCGACGACGAAGGTCACCTTGACCTTCGTGCAGTCGATCGTGCCGTCTTCGGGATCGGTCACGGTGACCTTGAAGGGCACTGCCGCCCCCGGGTCGATGATCCGGCCGTCCGCGGGCAGGTCCAGCCTGACGGTCGGCGCGGTGTTGCCGACGGTGATCGTCACCGAGGCCGTACCGGACGTGCCGGTGCCGTCGGAGACGGTGACTTCGGCGGTGTAGCGGCCGTTGGCCGTGTAGGTGTGCGCCGGGTTGGCGGCGGTCGATGTCGAGCCGTCACCGAATTTCCAGGCGTAGCTGAGCGGGTCACCGTCGGGGTCGGAGCTGCCGGCCGAGGAGAACTGCACGGCGAGGGGCGCCTTGCCGGATGTGCGGTCGGCGGCTGCCTGCGCGATGGGGGCGCGGCCTCCGGTGACGGCTTCGATGCGGTAGAGCGCGCTGTTGGCGTCGCCGCTGAAGTAGCCGGTGCCGTAGTCCAGGACGTAGAGGGCGCCGTCGGGGCCGAAGGTCATGTCCATCACCTGGGTCCCCTGCCAGGGAAAGGCGTTGATGGATTGCACCGCGCCGTCGGCGCCCTGGGCGATCCGCTTGATCCACTTGCGGCCGAACTCGCCCGCGAAGAAGTTCCCGTCGTAGCTCTGGGGGAACTTCACCGCCGAGGTGGACGAGGCGTTGTAGCGGTAGACGGGGCCGCCCATGGGCGACTCGGAACCGCTGCCGAACTCGGGCACGGATCCGCCGTCGTACGGGATCCAGGCAGGCTGGGCCGGGGGCAGGTCGGTGAGTCCTGTGTTGCGCGGCGAGGTGTTCTTCGGTGCGGCACAGCTGAAGGCCGCACCGGACGCCTTGGTGGCGAAGTCGTAGTCGATGTAGGCGTCGTTCTTGCCGGTGCAGTAGGGCCAGCCGTAGTTCCCGGCCTTGGTGATCCGGTTGAACTCGACCTGTCCCGCGGGCCCGCGGGTGGCGCTGGCGGTGCCTGCGTCGGGACCGTAGTCGCCGAGGTAGACGATGCCGGTGGGCTTGTCGACGCTCATCCGGTAGGGGTTGCGGAAGCCCATCGCGTAGATCTCGGGGCGGGTCTTCGCGGTGCCGGGGGCGAACAGGTTCCCCGAGGGCACGGAGTAGCCGCCGTCCGCGTTGACCTTGATGCGCAGGACCTTGCCGCGCAGGTCGTTGGTGTTGGCGGAGGACCGCTGGGCGTCGTAGGCGGGGTTGCGGTTCGGACGCTCGTCGATGGGCGTGTAGTTGTCGGAGGCGAACGGGTTGGTGTCGTCGCCGGTCGAGAGGTACAGATTGCCCGCCGCGTCGAAGTCGATGTCGCCGCCGACGTGGCAGCACAGCCCGCGACTGGCGGGGACGTCGAGGACCTTCTTCTCGGTGGCGGTGTCCAGGGTGCCGTCCGCCCTGAGAACGAACCGGGACAGCCGGTTCACCCCGTCGTACGGAGCGAAGTCGGCGGCCGTTCCCTCGGCGGGAGCGTCGCCGCCGGGGGTGGTGAGCTTGGGCGCGTAGTAGAGGTACACGAAGCGGTTGGAGCTGAAGCCTGGATCGACCCCGATGCCCTGCAGCCCTTCCTCGTCGTGGCTGTAGACGTCCAGTTTGCCCGCGACCTTCGTCGTGCCCGCGGCGTCGGTGAGCCGCAGCGTGCCGTCCCGTGAGGTGTGCAGGACGGACCGGTCGGGCAGTACGGCGAGGGTCATCGGTTCGCCGGTTTCGGCCACCCCCTTGGCGAGGGTGACCTGCTGGAACTCGTCGGCGACCGCTGCTTCCGCCGGTCTCTGCTGTGTGGTGAGGGCGCCCGCGGCGGCGAGCAGGGTGCAGGCGAGCGCCGCGAGGGGCCGGGTGATTCTCCTGTGCACGCGCATCCTCCGTATGAGTACGGGGTGGGGGGTCTGGCACAGGCGCGCGCCGTCGCGCCGGTGGACGTCGCGCCCCTGGGAGGAGGGACGGGGCGGTCGGTCCGTGTTGTCCGGTACAGGTCAGGAAGGTAATGGCTTTTTCACCCGGCAGAAAGCCCTTTGACACGAGAGACGTCAACTTTCTCCAGTGATCGGACAAAGCGGCCGCCCGGGCTACGAGGGCGCTTCCGTCCCGGTCCAAGCAGCAGTCCCATGGTGAAGTGGCTCGCACCGTCGGGGATGAACTGGGGCTGGACGGCGACGTAGAAGGCGCCCATCTTCGGGTTGAGGAGGTTGGTGAGCGTTCCCTGCCGCCAGCCGCCGCCCTCGGAGTCCGTACAGGCGAGCAGGACGGAGTCGTTCGCGTCCGAAGCGGGAAGCCCGCGGAAGGTGTCCCGGAGCATGCGGACGCCCATCCAGACCAGGTAGCCGGCACCGACCCAGCGCAATGTCACATAGGCCAGGTGGGAGGCGGTGAGGAGTGCCGTCACTCCGAGGGACGAGGGATGCGAGTACGCCCCACAGCAGGGTGCCGGTCTGGATTCCGAGGACGACGCCCCAGGCCCTCCTGCGTCGGCCGAGGGCCGAGGTGCGCAGGATCAGTGCGGTGTCGAGACCGGGGGTCAGGGTGAGAAGCCCTACGACCAGGGCGAAGGACCAGAGGGCAGTGCTGGTTGCCATGGACGGCCGGCGTACGCGATCTGATCTGCTCCTGCGCTCGCGCACCCCCTTCCGGTCAGGATGACTCGCGGACCACCAGCTCGGTCGGCAACAGCACACACCGCCGGGGCGTCCCGGGAGTGGCGATCTCCTCGAGGAGCATCTGGGCGATCGTGCTGCCGAGCTGCTCGACCGGCTGGCGGACGCTGGTGAGTGGGGGATTGGTGTGCCGTGCGATCAGCGAGTCGTCGAAGCCGACCACCGCGATGTCGTCAGGCACCCGCTTGCCCCGGGCCCGGAGTTCCAGCAGCACTCCGGCCGCCATCACATCAGATGCCACGAACACCGCATCCAGGTCCGGGACTTGGGTGAGCAGCTCGCCCATGGCCCGTCGCCCGCCCTCCTCGGTGAAGTCGGCCACGGCCACGAGCTCCTCCCCCGGCGGACGGCCCGCCTCGGTCAGAGCCTCACGCCACCCCTGGAGGCGGACACGACCGACCTCCATGTCGAGCGGCCCGGTGATCGTCGCGATCCGTTCCCGGCCGCGATCGAGCAGGTGCCGGACCGCAGCCCCGGCCCCGCCGAGGTTGTCGGAGTGGGCGTGACTGAGTGGTTCGGCATCCGAGCGCCGCCCCGCCAGCACGGTGGGCAGGCCGAGAGCCTCCAGCAGGTCCGGCAGCGGATCGTCCCGGTGGACCGAGACGAGGAGCACTCCGTCGACCCGTCGGGCGGCCACGGTCTCGGTCAGGTGGTCGAGTTCGCTCTTGTCCCTGACCAGCACGAGTTGCAACTGCGTCTGGGTCGCTGCCAGTCCGGTGCTCACTCCCCGGATCACGGCGGAGAAGTACGGCTCCGCGCCCAGCCGGCTCTCCGACTCGGGGATCACCAGGGCGATCGAGTTGGTGCGGCGGGTGACGAGCCCGCGCGCCACCGAACTGGGCACGAAGTTGAGCTCGGCGATGGCCGCTTCGACGGCGGCCTTCGCCTTGTCGCTCACCAGGGGCGAGCCATTGAGGACCCGGGACACCGTCGTACGCCCCACACCCGCTCGTGCGGCGACGGTCTTGATGGTCGGCGGCCGACCGGTGCTCATGTGCCCCTCCCCCGTTGTCCCACGATCCCGGCACGTTCGTTCCGCGCCGTCCGGCACGGGCCGGGCGCCCGAACCGGCGCTCGTCAGCGCATTCTGCCAGACGGCGCCCGACGTCCTGTCGACACATCAGTTGAACACAATGACGTCATTTGAAACAGGTTCGATTCAACTTCTTGACACGCGGCAGCGAGTTGACCAGTCTTCACCGGACATCGGTGGGATCGATCCCACCCCGATTGGAATCGTTCCCACTTCACGTTTCGAGCCGCTGCGTGGACCGGACGAACGGGTATCGCCGTGCGCCGGAGCCGCCGCTGGGAGGACCCCTCATGCGCATATCCCGAACGCTGTCACGGTCAAGAGCGACTGTCGCGGTCTCGGCCCTCGCCGCCCTCGGCCTGGTCGCCGGCTGCTCGGAAGGCGGTACGTCCTCCACCGGAGGCGGGAAGAAGGACGGCAAGGTCACCATCACGATGGGCCTGTTCGGCGTCATGGGCTTCAAGGAGACCGGGCTCCTCGAACAGTACGAGCGCGAGAACCCGGGAGTGACGATCAAGGCGGAGGTCGCCGGTGACGAACAGACCTACTACACCGCACTCCAGACCCACCTCGCGGGCGGCAGCGGCCTCAAGGACATCCAGGGCATAGAGGTGGGCCGGGCCAAGGAGATCGTGGACACCCAGGCCGACAAGTTCGCGGACTTCGCCGGCGTCGAGGGCACCGGCCACTTCCAGCCCTGGAAGCTCAACCAGGTCACCACCCCGGACGGCAAGGTCCTCGGCCTCGGCACGGACATCGGCCCGATGGCGGTCTGCTACCGCAAGGACATGTTCGAGCAGGCGGGACTCCCCACGGACCGGGAGAAGGTCGCGGGCCTGTGGGCCGGCGACTGGAGCAAGTACGTCGAGACGGGGCAGAAGTTCAAGGCGGGCTCGAAGGACAGCGAGCTCGCCTTCATGGACAGCTCCACGGGGCTGTTCAACGCCATGATCTACGGCTCGTCCGAGCAGTTCTACGACAAGGACGGGGAGCTCATCTACGCCAAGAACCCCGTGGTGAAGGACGCGTGGGACCTGGCGGCCGAGGCCGGAAGTTCCGGGATGACGGCCAAACTGCGCCAGTTCCAGCCCGGCTGGGACCCCGGCCTGGCCAACTCCACCTTCGCCACCACGGTGTGCCCGGCGTGGATGCTCGCCCACATCAGTGAGAAGGCGGGACCGGCCAACAAGGGCAAGTGGGACGTCGCGAAGGCGCCGAAGGGCGCCAACTGGGGCGGCTCCTTCCTCGGCGTCCTGGAGAAGAGCCCCGTCAAGGCCGAGGCGCAGAAGCTCGTTGCGTGGCTGACCGCACCCGCCCAGCAGGCAGCCCTGTTCAAGGGGATCGGCAACTTCCCCTCCTCGAAGGAGGCGCTGACGCAGACAGAGGTGTCGGGGGCGAAGTCGCCGTACTTCAGCGAGGCGCCGATCGGTGAGATCTTCGGCGCAGCCGCCAACGAGATCCCGGCGGAGCAGGTCCTCGGCCGCAAGGACGGCACGATCAAGGACACCTTCTCGCAGGGTCTGCACCTGATCGAGTCCAAGGGCAGGAAGCCGTCCGAGGCATGGGACACGACGGACGAGCGCATCCGCAAGGCGGTCGGCTGACGGTCGCCCCGGCCGGGCCCCGGCTCACAAGCTCCTGGGCCCGGCCGCCGGTCGGCGTTCAGCGGTCGGCAGTCGGGTCCAGGCGTGGCGACAGCCCCGTCCGTGCCAGCCCTCGCCGTGTCCCATCCCTCGCAGCTCCTCCTCAGGAAGGAGGCCACAGTGGTCACCTCCACCACCCCGGCCGCCGGCCCCGGCGGGCCGGAAGCCGGCGCCCCGCCCGGCCCCGGCCGTACCCCTGGCGGCAAGGACCGCCCCCAGCAGCGACGACGTAACCTGTTGCACCGGCTCGACCTCCGGGGCGCACCCTACGGTTTCGTCGCCCCGTTCTTCCTCGTCTTCGGCGCTTTCAGCTTCTACCCGCTGATCTACACCTCGTGGATCTCGCTGCACAAGGTCGAACTGGCCACCATGGACCTCATGGAGTGGCGCGGTTTCGGCAACTACACCGCCCTGTGGGCCGACGACCGCTTCTGGAACGCGCTCGGCAACACCATCACCATCGGTGTCATCTCCACGGTGCCCCAGTTGCTGATGGCGCTCGGCATCGCCCATCTGCTCAACTACTCGCTGCGCGGCTCGACTTTCTTCCGCGTCGCCGCTCTGACGCCGTACGCCACATCCGTCGGTGCGGCCGCGCTGGTGTTCACCATGCTGTTCGAGCGCGATTTCGGGATGATCAACTGGTTCCTCGGGATGTTCGGCGTGGAGAACATCGACTGGGAGGGCGACAAGTGGCCTGCCCAGATCGCCATTTCCACCATCGTCATCTGGCGGTGGACCGGCTACAACGCCCTCCTGTACCTGGCGGCGATGCAGGCCATACCGCGCGACCGCTACGAGGCGGCGGCGATCGACGGGGCCTCGCGCTGGCAGCAGTTCCTCTCGGTGACCGTGCCCGGGATCCGCGCCACGATCGTGTTCACCATCGTGCTGTCGACGATCGGCGCCACGCAGCTCTTCGGTGAGCCGCTGATCTTCGGGCAGGGGCCGAACGGGATCTCCGGCGGAGCCGACAACCAGTACCAGACCCTCGGGCTGCTGATGTACGAGGAAGGCTGGAAGAACTACCAGATGGGACGGGCCTCGACCATCGCCTGGGCCATGTTCCTGATTCTCGTCCTGGCCTTCGTCCTCCAGCGCCTCATCAAGGGCGCGACCAGCCGGTCCCGTACCGCACAGGGAACCAGGAGCGGAAAGCGATGACCACCGACAGCCTGCGGGGCGCGCCTCCGCACCCCCCGAAGAGCAAGCCGTCCGTCGCCCCGTTCCGCAGCGGCTCGCGGCTCCCGTCCCTGAGGATGAAAGCGGGCCGCCAGCACCACGCGGGCCCGGTGGCGTACGTCCTGCTCGGGCTCGTGGCGCTGATGTCCCTCTTCCCGCTGTACTGGACGATGGTCGCGGCCTCGACCGACAACACGCGGGTGACGCAGACACCGCCGCCGTTCCTGCCGGGTCCGAACCTGTTCACCAATCTGAGCCGGGCCTGGACGGAAGCGGCCCTCGGCAAGGCGATGATCAACAGCCTGATCGTGGCGGGCAGCATCGCCGTGGCGACGGTCCTCTTCGCGACCCTGGCCGGGTTCGCCTTCGCCAAACTGCGGTTCACGGGCCGCAACGCGCTGCTGACCCTTGTCATCGGCACCATGATGATCCCGCCGCAGCTCGGCGTGGTGCCGCTCTTCATGATGATGAGCGACCTGGGCTGGGGGCAGCGGCTGCCGGCCGTCATCTTCCCCACCCTGGTCAGCGCCGTCGGTGTGTTCTTCATGCGGCAGTACCTCATGGAGGCGATGCCGGACGAGCTCATCGAGGCCGCGCGGGTGGACGGCGCGCACTCCCTGCGGATCTTCTGGAGCATCGTGCTCCCTGTCGCCCGGCCCGCGATGGCCGTTCTCTTCATGATCACTTTCGTCCACGCGTGGAACGACTTCTTCTGGCCGTTCATCGCGCTGAACATGGACAACCCGACCGTGCCGGTCGCCCTCACCCAGCTCAGCGCCGGTTACGTGCGCGACCAGTCGCTCATCATGGCGGGCGCCCTGCTCGGCACCCTCCCGCTGCTCGTGATGTTCGTCGTGTTCGGACGCCAGATCGTGGGCGGCATCATGCAGGGCGCCGTCAAGGGCTGAGTCGGCCCCCTCTTTCTTCCTTCCCCTCTCTCCTCTTCCTCCTCCCCTTTCCGCACCGTAAGGATTCACGTGGTCACCGCAACCTCACACGTCACGCACGCCGCTTCCCGGCCCGCCCCGCCCTCCCTCGTCTTCCCGCCGGACTTCCTGTGGGGAACGGCGACCGCCGCGTACCAGATCGAGGGGGCCGCGGCCACCGACGGCCGGACGCCGTCCATCTGGGACACCTACTCCCGTACCCCCGGCAAGGTCCGCAACGGCGACACCGGGGACATCGCGACGGACCACTACCACCGCTGGCCCGAGGACGTGCAGATCATGTCCGATCTGGGCGTGGGCGCCTACCGGTTCTCCGTCTCGTGGCCCCGCGTACAGCCCACCGGTCGCGGACCCGCGGTCCAGAAGGGGCTCGACTTCTACCGCCGTCTGACGGACGGTCTGCTGGAGAAGAACATCCAGCCGGTCGCGACCCTGTACCACTGGGATCTGCCGCAGGAGCTGGAGGACGCCGGCGGCTGGCCCGAGCGCGCCACGGCGGAACGCTTCGCGGAGTACGCCGGCATCGTCGCGGAAGCACTCGGCGACCGGGTGAAGACCTGGACGACGCTCAACGAGCCCTGGTGCAGCGCGTTCCTCGGCTACGGTTCCGGCGTGCACGCCCCCGGGCGCACCGATCCCGTCGACGCCCTGCGGGCGGCCCACCACCTCAATCTGGGCCACGGCCTCGCCGTGCAGGCCATGCGTGCCGTCCTGCCTTCCGACGCCCAGATGTCCGTCACACTCAACATCCATCAGGTGCGGTCGCTCACCGACAGCGCCGAGGACGTCGACGCGGCCCGCCGTATCGACGGCGTCGCCAACCGGGTCTTCACGGGTCCGATGCTCCACGGCGCCTATCCGGCCGACGTACTGGCGGACACCGCGCACCTCACGGACTGGTCGTTCGTCCGGGACGGCGACACGGAGGACATCCGGCAGCGGCTGGACTTCCTCGGCGTCAACTACTACACGCCGACCCTGGTCTCCGCCGCGACGGGTGACGGCGCCCACCACTCCGACGGTCATGGCGTCAGCGAGCACAGCCCGTGGCCCGGCGCCGGCCAGGTCGCCTTCCACCGCCCGCCGGGCAGCACCACGGCGATGGGCTGGGCCGTCGACGCGAGCGGCCTGTACGACCTGCTGCGGGATCTGAAGCGCGAGTTCCCCGCCCTCCCGCTGGTCATCACCGAGAACGGCGCCGCGTTCGACGACTACGTAGACCCGGCAGGCGCCGTCCACGACCCGGACCGCATCGCCTATCTGCACGCCCACCTCGCCGCGGTCCACCGCGCGATCGCCGACGGTGTGGACGTCCGTGGCTACTTCCTGTGGTCGCTGCTCGACAACTTCGAGTGGGGTTACGGCTACAGCAAGCGCTTCGGCGCGGTGTACGTGGACTACCCGACCGGCCGCCGTACGCCCAAGTCCAGCGCCCGCTGGTACGCCGAGGTCGCCCGTACCGGCGCTCTGCCGGCCACCGACCGAGCCCACTGAGCAAGTGAGGTGCGTGCGCCACCGCGGGGGCTCGCACCTCTCGGGCGGACCCGATGGCGGCCGTGAGCCGTGACCCGTGCGGATGCGCCTGTTCGGGTAACCGCTGCCCTTGACAGTTAACGGGGCCCGCTTCGGGGAACTCATGCAACACGGTCGGCACAGGCTGCGGACGAGGGGTCATGAGCAGCTCAGAATCAATGCCCGTGTGGGACACCCTGGATGCTCTGGCCGAGATGGTTGCGAGCCGCCAGGGTCTTTACGTGCGCTGGTCGCGCGGTCCGGAGCCCGATCTCAAAGCCGTGTCCAGCAGGGACGGCCTCACCGGCCTTTCCCTGCCGGGGCTGTCGGCGAACGCACTCGACGTCGAGGACTGGTGGGGCGACCGCTCCGTACGGACGTGGGTGGCGCGGCGCCTGTACGACTACTCCCACCTCCCCCGTCTCAGGGACCCCCGGACCCGGCCGTGGGTCCTGCACGGCGCAGAGGCGGGACGCGGTCCGGACAACGAGCCTCTCGTCCACCAGGTCGAGCCGCTGGGGTGGATCGGCGCGCGCGCCATCGCCGAGGCCGGCGAGGTCATCACGCACCAGCCGGGCCCGTGGGGCCCGATGCTGCGCAACGACACGGCCTGATCAGGACGCCTTGGGCGACGCCTGCGGCGGGCCCGGTCGCACGGCGCGCCGGACTCACGCCACCGTGGAGTTGAACGGTGTGGCGCAGGTCTTTCCGCCCGGCCACCGGATCCGGCTCTCCCTTTCGATGTCGTACTGGCCCCTCGCCTGGCCCCCGCCCCGGCCCGTCCTGCTGAGTGTGCACGAAGGGTCCAGCACCCTGACGCTGCCGGTGCGGCCGGTGGACGAGCCGGACGAGCTGCCGCAGAGCCCCTTCGGCGAACCGGAGGGAGCCCCGCCCGTCTCCACCACCCAGCTGCCCCCCCCTGAGCAGCGCTGGGAGGTCAAGCGGGACCTGATCGGGTACGAGTCGGCGCTGGAGATCGTGAAGGACCGGGGCACGGTGCGCATCGACGGCATCGGGATGGACGTGGGCTGCCGTGCGTACGAGCGCTACACCGCCACCGCCGACGACTTCACCTCCGTCGGTGGTGAATCGGCGTGGACGATGCGCTTCCAGCGGGACGACTGGGACGTGCGGGTCGAGACTCGGACCGAACCCCGGTGCAGCGAGACGGAGTTTTTCATCGATGCCACCCTCGACGGCTACGAGGGCGAGCGGCGCGTCTTCTCCCGTACCTGGAACGAGACACTGCCCCGGGACCTGCTGTGAGCGACCCCCGATCCGGTCAGTGGGTGGCCTCGATCGCGGCCTCGTTCGCGTCGAGTTCGCCGAGGATCTCCTCGGTGTGCTCGCCCAGGCCGGGTGCGGGGGTACGGAAGGCGCTCAGGCCGGCGCCGAAGGTGACGGGGAACCGGGCCTGGGGGGCGCCGCCGCGCAGGGGCGGCGAGGTGAACAGCTCGCGGGCGACGGCCTGCGGGTCGTCGAGAAGTTCGGCGGGGCGGGTGATCACGGGTGCCCACGGTGCGTTGAAGGAGGTGAGCCGCTGCTGCCACCACTGGTAGTCGCGGGCCCTGAAGACCTCGCACAGCAGGTCGTGCACCTCCTGCTTGGCCGCTGTCCGGTGGGCGCGCCGGTCGTAGGCGGGGTTGTCGAGCGCCGGGAAGTCGTCGGCCAGTTCGGTACGGAAGCGGTGCCAGAACTTGTCCTCGAAGGTGGCGAGTGACAGCAGACGGCCGTCGGCGGTTTCGAAGGCGTCGTCGTCGCCCTGGACCAGACCGGCATCCAGGGGGTCCTCGACGGCCATGAGAGGGAGGGCGAAGAGCGAGCACCAGGCGGTCATGGATTCGCTGAGGGACACATCGATGTGCTGGCCCTCGGCATGGCCCGTGAGGGCGGCTGTCAGGGCAAGGGCCGCGTGCATCGCCCCCGCCATGTCACCGATACGGACTCCGGGGCGGGTGATGTGACCGTCGAGGCGCCCCGGAACGGCGAAGAATCCGGAGAGCCCGAGGAAGTTGAGCTCGTGGCCGGGCTTGCCGGCGTACGGTCCTGTCTGCCCGTAGCCGCTGAGCGAGCACAGGACGAGTCGCGGGTTCACTGCCCGCAGCACGTCGTGGCCGAGGCCGAGGCTGTCGAGCACACCGGGCCGGTAGCTTTCCACCACGGCGTCGGCGGTGCGGGCCAGGCGCAGGAACGTGTCCCGGTCGCCCGTGTCGCGCAGGTCGAGCGTCACGGACCGCTTGTTGCGGTTGAGTGCGGCGAACAGGTCGGGTGCGATGCGTACGGGGTCGCCTGCGGACGGGTCCTCGATCTTGATCACATCGGCGCCGAGGTCGGCGAGCATGGACGTTGCGTACGGGCCCGGCAGGAGCCGGGACAGATCGAGGACGCGCTTGCCGGTCAGTGCGGACCACGCGGGGGCCGCCGGCGGCTGAGGGGGGCTCATCGGTTCACCTCTGATCGACGGGTGACGGGGGCGGAAAGGGCCGGATCAGGCGGGGAAGGCAAGGCCCCTGGCGATACCGTTGCGCTGAATCTCTGAGGTCCCCGTGAGAATCCGGAACATGCGGATCTTCCGGAAGAGGAACTCGATCTCGTTGCCCTGCGTGAGGCCCTCCTTGCCGTGGATCTGCACGGCCTCGTCGAGGATGCGGAAGGCGGATTCGGCGACGAAGAGCTTGCACATGAACGCCTCGGTGCGCACGTCGGCACCTTGGTCGAGTGCGGCGAGTGCCGCGTAGGTCATGGAGCGGGCCGCGTAGAGCTCGGTGGCCATGTCGGCGACCTTGTGCTGGATGGCCTGCAGCGTGAGCAGGGGCTGCCCGTCGGCGACCTTGCGGTGCCGGGTGCGCTCCAGGGTGAGGTCGAGGGCCCTGCGGGTCGCGCCGATGACCGTGGGGCAGTGCAGGAGCCGGTTGGTGGTGACCCGGCCCAGCGCGATGCGCATGCCCTTGCCCTCCTCGCCCAGGAGGTTGGCGGCCGGGACGAAGCAGTCCTCCAGGATGATGTCGCTCTCGATGTGCTCCCCCGACATCGGTGTGGCGCCGGCGTCGACACGGCAGCCGGGGCTGTCCAGGTCGACGAGGAACGCGGAGAAGGAGGGCTTGTCCCCCTCGGCCTCGCCGGTGCCCGCCATGCGGGCGACGACGATGGCGAAGTCGGCGAAGGGGCCGGCGGAGCTGAAGACCTTGTGTCCGTTGAGCCGGTATCCCTCGCCGTCCCGCGCGGCCGTGGTGCGCATGGAGCGTACGTCGGAGCCCGCGTCGGTCTCCGTCAGGGAGAAGCAGCATGCGCGCTCCCCGCGGATGAGCGGCAGCAGGTACTTCCGCAGCTGTTGCTCGGTGGCGTACTGGAGGATGTCACCGGCTCGCAGCGGGCCGCCCATGTCGCCGAGGACGCTGTGCCCCAGCACCCGTCCGCTCGCGCCGATCTCCTCCTTGAGTGCGGCGAGAGCGGTGTAGGACAGGTCCTGGCCACCGTGTTCCGCGGGGAGGTGGATGCCGTAGAAGCCCAGTTCGCGGCTGCGGCGCCAGACGGGTTCGAGGTCGGCGCGGGTGAGGCGGCTCTCGTGGGTGAACCCGCGCTCGTTCTCGTAGTCGGCGAGTTCGCCCTCGAGGTAGTCGCGCAGCCTGCCGACGAGGTCGGCCAGGTGGGGGTCGGCGTAGGTGGGGCGGAGGGAAAAGGTCACGGCGGGTGGTTCCTCGTTCCGGCTCAGTTGTGCGGTTCAGGCGATGGTGATCAGTTGTCGCGGAGTTGTTCAGTCGCGGAGCTGCTCAGTTCACGCGGCGGGTGGTGTTCGCCCAGAACGGCTCGCGTACGGCCTTCCGGTCGAGCTTTCCGTTCCGGTTGTGGGGCAGTTCGGCGACGAAGTCCACCGAGCGGGGCTTCTTGAAGCTGTCGAGGCGCTCGGCGCAGAACGCGGCCATCTCGTCGGCGGTGAGGCTGCTGCCGGGGCGGGGCACGATGACGGCCTTGACCGCCTCGCCCCACTTCTCGTCGGGGATGCCGACGACACAGACTTCCTGGACCGCCGGATGCTCGTAGAGGGCGGCCTCGACCTCGGTGCAGTAGATGTTGAATCCACCCGAGATGATCATGTCCTTCTTGCGGTCGACGAGGAAGAGGTAACCGTCCTCACGCATCCATGCCAGGTCGCCGGTGTGCACCCAGCCGTCCCGGAAGGTCTCCGCCGACAGCTCCGGCTCCTGCCAGTACGCGCGCACGCAGTCGGGGCCCCGAACGATGACCTCGCCGACTCCGCGTGGCGGCAGGGCCCGGCCCTCCTCGTCGACCACGCGGATCTCGGTGTCGTACATCGCCCGGCCGCAGGACTGCAACAGCTCCGCATCCGATGCGGCGGCCCGGGCGACTTCCTCGCTGCTGAGCCCCGCGACGACACTGGTCGTCTCGCCGAGTCCGTACCCCGGCGCGACCACCGGACCGAAGAACTCAACGGCGTCCTTGAGTCGTTGGGGTGAGATGGGGGCGCCACCGACACGCACGCTGGTCAGGCTGGACAGGTCCCGATCGGCCGCCCCCGGGTGTGCGAGCACCGTGTTCACCATGGCCGGCACGAGGAACGTCGCCGTGATGCGTTCCTTCTCCACCGTGTCCAGGAACGCCTCGACGTTCCAGGTGGGCAGCACGTACGTGGTCGAGCCGCCGAAGACTCCGGCGAGCAGCCCCATGCCGGTGGCGTGTGTGATCGGGCCACAGGCCAGGTAGCGGGTTCCGGGGCGGGGGCGTGACTCGTCGCTCATCAGCTGCTTACGCATGTTCGCGAGCCGGTTGCCGACGCTCTGCACCGCCGCCTTCAGCGCTCCCGTGGAACCGGAGGTGAAGTTCAGGACGCACGGCGCGTCCTCGTCGACGTCCACCTCCACCGGGGCCTCGTCACCTTCGCCGAGCAGTGCCTCGTACGTGAGGAGTTCGCCTTCCGCGGTGTCCTGATCGTCGAGCAGGACCGGCAAGCAGTCCGTTCCTGCGGCGGCGATGGCCGCGAGCGCGTCCTCGCGGTGCGCTTCGTCGAAGACGAGGACGCGCACAGGTGCGTACTGCAGGATGTGCTCGATCTCGCCGCGCCCGAGACGGGCGTTGACCGGGGCGCGCACGAGCCCGGCCTTGTACAGGGCGAACTCCACCTCCACCAGTTCGCCCCGGTTCCATGCCAGAGAGGCGACCGCGTCCCCCGGCCTGACTCCGCGGGAGATGAGGGCGGACGCCAACCTGCTTGTCGCGATGCCGAGTTGGGAGTAGGTCCAGGAACGGTCACCGCAGACGAGCGCGGTTTCGCCGGGCCAGTACCGGGCGCTTCGGGTGAGGTAAGTACCGAGGTTCATCGATGCCTCCAGAGCTGGGGCCGGTAGCACGTAAGTAAAACTACAGAACGAGCGATAGCGAACAGAGTGTTCGTTATCTTCAAGGCTGTCAAGAGGACCTAGACTGTCGCCCGCAACCGGACGTCGACGTGAGGAGGGGCCGTGATGGCCGAGGACAGGCGCATCAGACGCACACGGCGGGCCCTGGGAGCGGCTCTCGTGGAGCTGGTACTGGAACGGGGTTTCACCGCCCTCACCGTGGAGGACATCACCGAGCGCGCCGACGTGGCCCGGGCCACCTTCTACGCCCACTTCCGGGACAAGGAGGACCTGTTCGCCCGCGTGACCTCGGACCTCCTGGAGGAGCTGGGCGAGAGGCTGCGTCCGACGATCGCGGACAGCGCCGTGGGCTTCACCGGCAAACCGCTGCTGGAGATGCTGCGGCACGCATGGGACGAGCGGGACCTGTACCGGATCGTTCTGCGCGGCGAGGGGGACGGCAAGCCGCTGCAGATGTTCGTGGACACCTGCGCGCAGGCCACCGCGGGCGAGTTCAAGGCGCGCGCCGAACGCAACGACGTCACGCCGCGCATCGACTCGGAACTCCTCGCCCGTGTCTGGGTCGGCGAGCAGGTCGCCGTCCTGCGGTGGTGGGCGGAGCACGAAACACCGCCCATGCCCGCCGAGGAGGTGGTGCGCATGCTTCTCGATCTGGCACTGCACGGCCGTTACTGGGCCAGCGGATTCAGCACCCCTGCCCCCTCCCCGTAATCCCGCGGGGCCAGAGCCGGCAGAGGGCCCCGGCGGGAGCACACGCCGGGCCCTCACTCCAGTCCGTCCACATCAGGACCTTCCCGCCGGGGCCGTTGCCCCAGACCCGTCAGGCCAGGGTCTTCGCGCCGGCCGACGACCGGCCGTCCAGCCCGATGCCGAGCCGCCGGGCATCCCGTTCGGGGCGAATGCACACCAGTGCCACCAGGCCGGCCGTCAGCATGATCGCAGCGGCGATGAGGAAGGTACTGGTGTAACCGGCGCTCCTCGAAGCCGCGTTGTCGAGAAGGTGCCCGGTGAGATACGGCGCCACGAGACCCGGCAACGTCCCCGTCGCGGCGACGACGCCGAAGAGCGCCCCCCGCTGAGCGGTCGGAACGACCGCCGCCGCCGTCATGTAGTGCAGGGGAAAGGCAATGGCGTGGGCCCCGAACGCCACACCGATGAGCACGAAGCGGGGCGCCGTCGCGTGCACGAAGGGAATCGCGGCCATGGCCAGGCTCGCGACCGCGACGACGATGCCCTGCGGGGCCCCGCTCGACCAGCGCAGGGACACACCCCGCCTCGTCAGCGCGTCGACCAGCGGCGATATCGCCAGCAACAGGACGAGACTGAAGGCCGACACAGCACTGATGAGCGTCGCGGCGGAGGCCGGGCTCATGCCGAGCTCCGTCCTGAGATAGGGAGGCAGCCAGGCGTGGCTCAGGCCCATCGCCCATGAGGCGCCGAACGCGCTGGCCACACTCCCCACCACCGTGCCGTTCAGCAGCAGCTTGCGATAGGGCACCCTGATGCCACGCCGCTCCCCCGTCGCGACACCGCCGCGGGGTGTCTGACCGTACGGGCCGTCATGCCCCACGCGCCACCAGACGGCGCTCCACACCAGGCTGGCGCCCGCGAGGCCGGCGAATGCCGAGCGCCACCCGAAATCCGTGATCAGCCAGGTGACCACCGGGGCCGCGATCAGGGTGCCGAGCGCGGCACCGCTGATCTGCAGGGCCGAGGGCAGACCGCGCCGGTCGGCCGGGAACCACTTGTACAGGGCGTGCATCGACATGGACGTCGCCGGACCTTCGGCCGCGCCGAGCAGCACCCGCCCCGCGATCAGAGTGGGCACGGCCGCGAAGACCAGCACCGGCAGCTGGGCGAACGCCCAGACCATGCACATGGTGAACAGCAGGACCCGGCTGGAGATCCGGGACGAGAAGAAGCCGACGACCAGCCCCGACACGCTGAACAGGATCGAGAACGAACTCGAGATCAAGCCGTAGGTGCTGTTGCTGATGTCCAGCTCTTCCATGATCGGGACTGCCGCGAGCCCGAGAACGGACTTGTCCGCGAAGTTGATGATCATGAACACAACGATCACCGCAGCGCTCACTCACGGGCGGGACCGAGGATTCGTACCTCGGCAGCCGTAGATCAAATTGAACAGAGCGTCTGTTAACGCTTCGTTCGTCCGGCAACGTAGCCGCGTGAAACCTTGCGGTCAATGGTTACAGCGGCGCAACACAGGGCCGATGCGCACGTGCAGGGCAGGAAGGGTGCACAGCACGTGGGACGCGACCGACAGGGCTCTGGCTCAAGCCTCAGACAACATGTACGTTAACGATCGACTCGACCAACACCCATTCGGGAGTTACTCATGCCTGAGACAGCCCCTGTGCGCGATCTGAACTGGTCCCGCGGTTACACGAACCCCGTCTGGGTCCGCCGCTTTACCGCCTCGGGCCGCGAGCTGCTGCCCAGCCGGCGCGCATGGCGGGGCGCGTCCGCTTCCCGTGAACTGCACCCGGCCCCACACGGCACACTTCAACGCTCCGGCGGCCAAGTCCTACCTCGGCCTCGTGGCAGCGACGCCGGCGCATCAAGGGCTGCTCGACCAGCGCCACGGCCTCCAGCTACATTGCCGGACACTGGCGGGAACCGCGTTCGGCGGCGCCCAGGTCAACCATCCGCCCCACACGGGCGCCCTCACAGGTCATGTCGCCTTCTGAACTTCTCCGCCTGAACCGGCCCACACGCACTCCGCCCCCGCCCCGTGGATACGGGGCGGGGGCGGACGACGAGTGACGTGCGGGGGAGAGAGAAACGGGATCCGTGTCCCTTCTCAGATCCGTCCGCGCGCGAGCCGGGTCAGCGGTCCGACCGGCGGCTTCGCCGTCGAACGGCCGATGGCGAAGGCGGCACCGGCCACGCCGGCGACGCCCGCGGCCGCTCCGGTCACGACCGCCTTCCTGTGCTTGACGACCGTCCAGGCCGTGGTGGCCACGGAGACCGCCTTGGCGGCGTTCGCCGTCACGGCCTGCTGCCCGCTCTGCAGACCGTTCGCCGCCGCGCGGCCGACCCGCTTGGTGGCACCACCGGCGGACCGTACCCCGTTCGACGCGGCCTTCTCCGTGTCCTGTGACGCGCGCTCGGCGCCGTTCGCCGCCGTCGTCGTGGCCTTCGCCCCGGCCGACTTGGTTGTGGTTGCCGCGCGCTTGGCCGTCGTCTTCTTGGCGTTCGTGGCGCTGGAATTCCTGGCGTTTCCGCTTTCTGCAGTCATGACATTCCTCCTTGCCTCTCCCTCTCGGGTGAAACAGCAATTGTTTGCCGAGTCCTCTCAGATGCCGCTTCACTCACGGGGAAGCAGCGACCCCAAGGGGCCCAGATCGAGATTCAGGTCGTCCATCGAAAGGTCGTACCTCCGGCACAGCTCTTCCATGCGTTCGTGGAGGATCATCAGCGTCATACCGATGCGCTCCTCCTCGTCCTCACGGAGGTCTCCCTGGTCGACCCGGTGAACGGCCGTGCGTTCCATCAGCTGACGCAGCAACTCCACGATGGTGAGGACGAGTTTCATCAGGTCGCGCTCCACCGTCTCGGGGTCCGTGGCCAGCCTTCGGGCCAGACCACCGCCCGCCGTGACGCGCTCGTCGAAATCCTGCATACCCGTGAGGGCCGACTCCTTCATCGTGGGAACCTCCCTGCGCCGTGGTTCGCGTGCAGTTCGTCGCCCGTGGCCGGCACGGCCCGTGGCACGGCCCCGTCGCCGCCGGGCGTCGTCGCCCAGGGCGCGGGTTCGTCCCCGGTGATCGACCGGATGACTGCGCGCAGATTGATGTGGACGAGGTCGACGTCCGCGATGGACAGGACCAGGTCCCCGGTCAGGACCGCTCCCCCGGTCAGCAGGCGGTCCAGCAGGTCGATGAGAGCTACCGGCGGTCCGGGGAGACGATCGGGATCGTGGAAGCCGTCGTCCGGCAGGGGTGTACTCATCCCGGTGTGCCCTCGTCCCTGCCCACATCCGGGGCCGCGAAGGAGTAGGGAGCCCACGGACCGGTCACCTCGACGTGCACCCCCGGGACGTTCCGCCCCACGGCGCCGACGTGTTCGCGGAACCGGTCCACCTCCCCCGCGGGCACCAGGTACGCCTGGTTGGTGAGGTTGACCCCGGGCCGGTCGGACAGCTCGCCCTGTTGAGGACGGTGCGTAACCCCCGCCCTCGCGAGCCCCTGGGCCACCTTCGTCGCATCGACGGCGATGTCCCCGGCGGTCCGGTAGAGGTCCTCGGTGCTGCGCCTCCGTTGTCTGCGCTGTTGCAGATAGGCCCGCCCCGGGCTCACCGGAGAGCTCGGTGCGGCCGACCGCACCGGACCGGCGGGGTCCGCTGTCATCGCATCGGGGTCGGCATAGACCTTCACTCCCAGTTCGACGTGTCCGTCGAGCCACGCCAGCAGTTCCGTGAAGCGGGCGCGGTGTTCGGTCAGCATGGCGGTCACCCGGCTCTCGTCGAGGTAGACCGTTGCCAGCCGCAGGGGAAGCACGACCGTCTCGGTGAACGCGGTGTCGACCACGGTGTGGTGGGCGCGGGCGATCGCTTCGAGCCGGGTCAGGTCCTCCATCTGGGTGCGCAGTGCTGCCTCGTCGAAGACGTCCGACGGTACGGACGACACCAGCGCGAGGAGCCCGCCGGCGCCGACCGGCCGCACGCTGTGGCCATCCACTCCGGTCAAGGTGCTGAGGGAACGGCGGAACGTGGGGTCGTCCCGACCGACGGCGTACACGTACATCGTCTGTGCCCCGGCCGACGCCTTCGCCAACCCGTCGGAATCCGGCACCGGGCCATCCATGTCCACCACGCCGCCCGTGCGGTCTTGTGTGCTCACCTCTCGTGCTCCTTCCGCTCACCGGCGATCCCGACCTGGTCCGGCGTCTCCCCGGCGGGCACGGCCGCGGACCGCAGGCGGTCGAGCTCACCGCGCAGACGCTCGTTCTCCTCGGCCAGGAGCTCCTCCCGGCCGGCAGGCGGGTTGTCGTCGACCGGCCGGGAGGGGCTGGCCCGGGAGGAGAGCGACGGATCGTGTTCCCACCAGTCGATGCCCATCTCCTTCGCCTTGTCGACCGAAGCGACCAGCAGACGGAGCTTGATGGTCAACAGCTCGATGTCGAGGAGGTTGATCTTGATGTCGCCGGCGATCACGATGCCGCTGTCGAGCACGCGCTCCAGGATGTCCGCGAGGTTCGCGGAGGAGCCCTGGCCGTCGTGCGACAGGGCGGCGTGTGGCGATGCCGGCAGGCGTCCTGCGAATGAATCGGACACGTTGGGGCCCCTGTTCTGTGTGCTTGCTCGTTCTCTCGGTCAGCTGCCGCCGGAGGTGCTGCGGCGCCGGGAACGGGCGGCGGGCCTGTGCTCCACCTCGTCGTCGTCGTCGGCGTCGTCGTCGTCGTCGCCGAGGTCCGATACGTCGTCGGCGGACTCGTCATCCGCCTCGTCGGCCATCTCGCCGCCCGGCTCCTCCTCCTCGTCGACGTATTCGTCGACGGGTTCGTCGGCACGTTCGCCGACGTACTCGTCGGCGTATTCATCGATGTACTCGTCGTCGGCACCGTCCCCGGCCTCATCGAATTCCTCCGCTCGGCCGCGGCCCTCCATCCGCCGGTGCAGGGAGCCTGCGAGGCCGATCGCGCGCTGCGTGAGCGCATGGGCCGCGGCCGACTTGGTGGCCTCCACCAGCTCCTTGATCACCTGGCCGTCCGGGGAACCGGTCACCGATGAGGCGGCCGACAGCGTCCCGGTCCGCAGGGGGGTGAGGTCCAGCCTGCGGCCGGCGAGGATGATCCCCACGCCGAGGGCCAGCTTGGCCTTCTTCGTCCGTCCCAGCAGATAGCCCCCGGCCAACGCGGCGGCCGTCGTGGCGTTCCTCGACATCACCGGTGCACCTCGTTCCCCTTCGGTCGATCACTGGTTGGTCATGAACCGTCGCTCAGTCGCCGCTGGTATGCCTCGATCTCGTCGAGACGGTCCAGCAACTCGTCCTCCCGCCGGTCGAACTCCTCCGCGTCCACACGGCCGTTCGCCAGATCGTCCACGAGCGCCGCCAGCGCTCTGCGTACGGGCTCGGGATCGTAGTGCTCGCGTTCCGCGGCGAGCAGCACCTGGTCGAGAACCCAGGTGGTGCCGCGGAGCGGAGCCAACGGGAGGGTCAGAATGCCGGTGACGAGCCCCATGGCCCGCACCTCCCTTCCGTGCTGGTCAAACGAAGCTGTACGGCGGCAGAGGCCCGGTCAGCGTGAAGGTGTAGGCGTCGCCCCGCCGGTCCGCCTCGTCCTGCACGGCGCGGACGAAGGCGTCCGCGGACTCCGCGGGGACGAGGAAGGACACGTTGAGGAAGTGGCTCCCACCGGGCTCGCTGCGGGAGACACGCGCGGCGACGGGAAGCAGGGCCTGCATGGTCTCCTCGGCCTGCTCGCTGCCGCGTTCGGCCACGCTGCGCGCGACCAGTTCTCCCAGCGCGATCAGCTCGTCGTGGCCGCCCGGCCCCGAGCGCGCCCGCTCGTTCAGCTGCCTGACCTGCTCGGACCGCGCCATGATCTCGCGCAACAGGTCCTGTTCTTCGCGGGCGGCCTTGAGGTTGTACTCGACGTGTCCGTCCAGTTCCGCCAGACGCGCGCGGTACGCGTCTCCTTCCCGCTCCAGCACCTCGGCCACCCGGACGTCGTCCGGGCCGAGCAGACCGAAGCGCATCGGCAGCGTGGCCCCGTCCGCCATCAACGCCTCGAGGACGCCTTCGTGGGCCATCACGTCACGGCGCTTGGCCCTCAGTCCGTCGGGGGCGTCGCTGACGACCGCGGCGACGCCGTCGGCCGTGACCGTCCGCAGAGGCGACGGGGGTTCGCCCACGCCGTGGAGGTCGTCCAGGCGCAGGGGGTGGTCGGCGCCGGTAATGGCGTATACGTAGGTCGACACCTTCTACTCCTCGCGTCGCTGGGATGACGTGCGGCTGGACGTGGCGGACTTGCGCGCCGGTCGCTTCCGGGGCTCTTCCCCGGACTCCTCGCGCTTGCTCTGCAGGGAATCCGTGAATGCCTCGACGGCTCCGGTCAGGGCGCCTTTCGACTTCCCCTTGGCTCCGCTTTCGGTCACCTCGCCGACGATGTCGGTGAGCTGACTCGGCGCCTTACGCCCGGATTCCAGGTCGAGCCGGTTGCACGCCTCGGCAAAGCGCAGATACGTGTCCACGCTGGCGACGACCACACGGACGTCGATCTTGAGTATTTCGATCCCGACGAGGGAGACGCGCACGAACGCGTCGATCACGAGACCTCGGTCGAGAATGAGTTCCAGCACATCGTAGAGATTTCCCGAGCCGCCTCCGCTCGAGGTGGCGCTGCTCTGTTGAACGAGTGTCATGGTGAAACTCCTTCCGGTGACGCATCCGTTGATGCATACGCGCGGTGTTCCCGGAGTGGGCCGATGGCGGCAGAGCCGTCACCGGCGGTCGATCTGGCCCCGGGCGTAGCGCCGTGTCTTTTCGTAGGCGAGGAGCCGGCCCTCGGCATCGAGAGCGACGTGGTACGTGGCCATCACGCTCATCGTGTCCGGAACCTTCTCCATCTCGACGACTTCCACGTCGGCCGACCAGCCGTCCTCGGAAGCCTTCACCGCCGAAACAGAGTCCGGTTCGCAGCGCAGAAGCTCCGAGAGCTGAGCGGATGCCCGGCGCATTGCCGTGGCGATGTCGATACGCTTTCCGGATTCCTTGCCCTGTTCGTCGTCAGTCGCGTTCATGTTCCCGCCTGTATAGCTCGCAGATCGGTTGCGCTCCGGCCGCTGTTCCTGGCTGACATTCGCGTGCCCGACACTTCCGAACGTATGCATGACTCTCGTGAATTCGGTCAGGCACAGGCACCTGGTTCGGCGTCGGCGCCTTCTCGTACAGGGCTCCTGGGGCACTGCCCCCATTACTGCCCCGCCGGACCGGCGGGGCAGACTGCGCCCATGAAGTTCCCCGTCGAAGCCGTGGCCGACACCGCACTGATCGAGGTCGTAAGGATTTCCGCCCTGCCGGCCGAGCAGGGCGCCCCGTATCCGGGCAGGACGGTCGCCCACTGGACCGGGAACGAGATCACCGGTGCCATGAACCTCATCGAGAGCCTGCCGGACGGCCGGCGGCACCGCTGCGGCTTCTCGCCGGGCTGGAGCATCCGGGCGTACGAACTCTCCCTGGACCTGGTCCTGTTCGAGGCGGCGTTCTGCTTCAGCTGTCACGAGATCCGCATGCAGGGATCGGCTGTGCCACCCGCACTGGCCACGCAGTTCTTCGACGCCCACAGCGCGCCGGCCCAGGAACTGCTGGCCCTCTTCCGAGCGGGGGGGCCGGTGACCGGCCGGGGCGACGAGCGCAGCCCCGGCCGTCAGCTCTCCCGGGGCGCCGTTACCGAGGGCCGCACGACGGGCACAGCCCGCGATAGGTGACATCGGCCTTGGAGACCGTGAAGCCGAACCGCTCTTCCGTCGGGAGGCCCGCCAGCGGGTCGCCGGCCGGATGGACATCGCGGATGATGCCGCAGCCGGAGCACACCAAGTGCTGGTGCGGCTGGTGCGCGTTGGGGTCGTAACGCTTCGCGCGACCGTCGGTGGAGAACTCCACCACCTCGCCGAGGGCGACCAGCTCGCCCAGGGCGTTGTAGACAGTCGCCCGGGAGATCTCCGGCAGCCGCCGCACGGCACGGGCGTGCACCTCGTCCGCGGTGAGATGCACATGGTCGCCGTCGAGTACCTCCGCAACGACACGCCGCTGAGAGGTCATACGCCAGCCACGCCCTCGCAGTCGCTCCAGCAGGCCGCTCATATCGGTTCACCTATTCTGGTTTGGTGTGATACGCCCGAGTTGACGGGCACGCATCCGCACATCCAGCGTCCAAGGGGGAAAGGCTTGGTTCACTTCTTGACTTGGATTCTGTCCATCGTAGGATCGGTTATGGCAATAGCCAAGGGACAGGAAGAGGACAGTGGCCACCACGACGTCGGGGCGATCGCTTCCGGGGCGCGTGATCGCGTGGGTCACCTCTCCCTCCACCGGGGCCCGTCCTCGGCTGTGCCACCGCCCGCAGTTCCTGAGCAATGTGATCCGCCCCGTCCGGAAGGATTCCCATGTCTGAGAACCACGATGCAATCGTCACCGACGCGAAAACGGAGGGCGAGGGCGGCTGCCCGGTCGCGCACGGGCGTGCCCCGCACCCGACCCAGGGCGGCGGAAACCGTCAGTGGTGGCCGGAGCGGCTCAATCTGAAGATCCTGGCCAAGAACCCCGCCGTGGCCAACCCCCTCGGTGAGGACTTCGACTACGCCGAGGCGTTCAAGTCCCTCGACCTCCCGGCCGTGAAGCGGGACATCGCGGAGGTGCTGACGACCTCGCAGGACTGGTGGCCCGCCGACTTCGGCCACTACGGCCCGCTCATGATCCGGATGGCGTGGCACAGCGCGGGTACGTACCGCATCAGCGACGGCCGCGGCGGTGCCGGTGCCGGGCAGCAGCGCTTCGCGCCCCTCAACAGCTGGCCGGACAACGGAAACCTCGACAAGGCCCGCCGTCTGCTGTGGCCGGTCAAGAAGAAGTACGGCAAGAACATCTCGTGGGCCGACCTCATGATCCTCACCGGCAACGTCGCCCTGGAGTCGATGGGCTTCGAGACGTTCGGCTTCGCCGGTGGCCGCGCCGACGTGTGGGAGCCCGACGAGGACGTGTACTGGGGTCCCGAGACCACCTGGCTCGGCGACGAGCGCTACACCGGCGACCGCGAGCTGGAGAACCCTCTCGGCGCGGTCCAGATGGGCCTCATCTACGTCAACCCGGAAGGCCCGAACGGCAACCCGGACCCGCTGGCCGCGGCCCGCGACATCCGCGAGACCTTCCGCCGGATGGCGATGAACGACGAGGAGACCGTCGCCCTCATCGCGGGCGGCCACACCTTCGGCAAGACGCACGGTGCCGGACCGGCGGAGAGCGTCGGCGCCGACCCCGAGGCCGCCACGATCGAGGAGCAGGGCCTCGGCTGGCGCAATTCCTTCGGCACCGGCAAGGGCGGTGACGCGATCACCAGTGGCCTCGAAGGCATCTGGACGAACACCCCCATCACGTGGGACAACAGCTTCTTCGAGATCCTGTTCGGCTACGAGTGGGAGCTCTACAAGAGCCCTGCCGGTGCGCACCAGTGGCGGCCGAAGGACGGCGGCGGAGCGGGTACGGTGCCCGACGCCCACGACGCCTCGAAGAGTCACGTCCCGACGATGCTGACCACGGACCTCTCGCTCCGCGTCGACCCGGCGTACGAGCAGATCTCGCGACGCTTCCTGGAGAACCCGGACGCGTTCGCGGACGCGTTCGCACGGGCGTGGTTCAAGCTGACCCACCGCGACATGGGCCCAGTAGCGCGCTACCTCGGCCCGGAGGTTCCCAGTGAGACGCTGCTGTGGCAGGACCCCCTGCCGGCGGTGACGCACGAACTGGTCGGCGCCGAGGACATCGCCTCCCTCAAGAGCGAGATCCTCGCATCGGACCTGTCGGTCTCCCAGCTGGTGTCGACCGCGTGGGCTTCGGCCTCGTCCTTCCGCGGCAGCGACAAGCGCGGTGGCGCCAACGGTGCGCGCATCCGTCTCCAGCCGCAGAGCGGGTGGGAGGTCAACAACCCCGACGAGCTGGCAACGGTGCTGCGCACCCTGGAGGGAATCCGGGAGACGTTCAACAGCGCCCGGACCGGTAGCAAGCAGATCTCGCTCGCCGACCTGATCGTGCTCGCCGGCGCTGCCGGCGTCGAGCAGGCCGCCAGGGACGCCGGCTTCGATGTCGAGGTCCCCTTCACACCGGGCCGAGTGGACGCGTCCCAGGAGCAGACCGACGTGGAGTCGTTCGCCGCGCTCGAGCCGACCGCCGACGGGTTCCGCAACTACCTCGGCAAGGGCAACCGCCTGCCTGCCGAGTATCTGCTGATCGACAAGGCGAATCTGCTCAACCTGAGCGCTCCCGAACTGACGGTCCTCGTCGGTGGCCTCCGCGTCCTGGGCGCGAACTACGCGGGCTCGCCGCTCGGCGTCCTCACCACGACCCCCGGGCACCTGACCAACGACTTCTTCGTCAACCTGCTGGACCTGGGCACGGCGTGGCAGGCGACGTCGGAGGACGCGAACACCTTCGAGGCCCGCGACTCCGCCACGGGCGAGGTCAAGTGGACCGGCAGCCGTGCCGACCTGGTGTTCGGCTCGAACTCCGAGCTGCGCGCGGTCGCGGAGGTCTACGCGAGCGATGACGCCAGGGAGAAGTTCGTGAAGGACTTCGTGTCCGCGTGGGACAAGGTCATGAACCTCGACCGGTTCGACCTGAGCTGACGGTGGCGTCCGGGCCAGCCCGTCGGCCGGCCCGGACCGGCCCCGCAACGCCGTACACCGCGCGCCCCCCTGTCGAGCGCACGTGCGTCTCAGCAAGTCGCCGGGGATGCCGGAGTCGCCCGGGTAGCGTTCGCCCGGGGCCGACGGCTCCTGCGCACGCGCACGGCCCGGGACGAGGAAGCAGTCGATGAGATGACGGCACGGGACACACTGCTGCGGCTCATGCCGCCCACGGCCGCAAGCGACACGTCGGTCGACTGGGAACGGATGCGCGAGTCATGGGGGAAGCAGTTCCCCTCCGACTTCCGGCACTTCATCACGGTGTACGGCGCCGGGACGATCGACAACTGCCTGAGCGTCCTCGAACCCGAACCCCGAGGGGTCGAGCCGGGCCCTGACAACATGCTCATGGAGACGGTGAACGCCGAGAACGCCTGGGCCCGGGAACCGAAGTCGGCCGATCTCGTGAACACGCGCCCCGAGCTGATCGCGTGGGGACTGGACTGCAGCTCCGACATCCTGTGCTGGGACGCCTCGGGGGACGATCCCGAGGCATGGCCCGTCCTGGTGCGCAGCAGGGACGGCAACCTGTGGAGCCGCTACGAGTGCGGGATGGTTGAGTTCCTCGTACGCGTGCTGCGAGCGGACTTCCCCGACTGTCCCCTGAGCGACGTGTCCCTCTGGGGCAGGCACCCGGCGGTCTTCCTGAACCAGCGGGAGTATCAGCGCCTGCTGAAGGCCGGCCTGGACCCGCGGACCGGCGAGCCGGACCCGTACGCCGGGATGTTCGGCGACTGACCGGCGGGGAGGATTCCCGCTCGCACCACCCTGGTCACATGGTTCCCGGGACCAGGGAAGGCGACGAGGCATCGCTCATCAGGAGGGCCGGTTCCGTGGGTGAGGCGTCCGCGGGGACGGTCCAGATGTCCGAGGTGCCCTTCGTCCGGCCGGGGAGGGCGTACGCGAGGGTCGAGTCGTCCAGCCACGCCGCCTGGTCGTCGACGCTTCGGGTCTCCGCCAGTGGGGTCTCCCTCATCGTTCTCAGGTCCAGGACGTGGAGCCGCCACGGGTCCTGGGTGCCCTTGCGGACGCGCTTCTTGAAGGCGATGCGGGTGCCGTCCGGCGACAGGGAGGGGCACTCGGCGTTCTGGCGGAGCGTGCGGGCCTTCCACGACTTCATGTCGCCCTCGACGAGGTAGGTCTTCCCCTTGGTGGCCACCGTCGCGTAGAAGCGGTTGTCGTCGTCCGCGAAGGTGATGCCCCAGTAGTTCACGTCCGGGGCGTGGTATCGCCGGCCCTCGATGTACAGCTGGAGGGTCTCCACGTTCTTGATCAGGTAGCCGGTCCGGGTGTCGAGGATGCCGCTGCGCGTCGAGAACGACGACGAGGCGTACGAGTCTCCGCTGACGAACAGCGTCCACGCGACCATCCGGCCCGACGGGGAGACCCGTGCGCGGTTGGGAATGCCACCGACCACGACGGACTCGCGGGTTTCCAGCCTGCGGTCGAGGACCGTCACCTTCGTCTTCTGTGAGAGACCCGGATGGTTCGCGATGCAGACGGCCGTCCGCCCGCTCGCGTAGAAACGGTGGCAGGACAGACCGGTCTTCTTGCTCTGCGCCCTGTGGGCCGCCTGTGTTGCGGAGGGGCTGTACGGCGTCGACAGCACGCCGTCCTTCCGCGAACCGTGGTACAGGCCGGGCGCGTTGTCGAGTGTGAGGCCCTGAGCACCGGAGGACGCCGACGTCCGGCCTTCGCCGTCGGCCGCCTGCACCGTGTAGCCGACGGCGACGGCCGCCAGTACGGCGGTGGCCGCCATGAGCGCGGTGATCCGCGCGCGCAGGGAGAGAGGGGGCAGGGTCATGAGGGCTCCGGGGCGGTGACGGGTGTGGAGCCGGCGGGCGAGGGCGCGGCCGGCAGCAGTACGCGGGCGAGGATCAGGAGGATGCCGAGAGCCGCGGCGGCCAGGACGAGGGCGGTATCCATGCCCCACACCGTCCAGACGGCTCCGAACAGGACGGACGCCAGCAGCCTGCCCACTCCCTGGCCGGTCTGCAGGAGCGCCATCCCGCCCGCGCGCCGGTCCGCGGGCACGACCGGTCCGCCGAGAGCCATCAGGACTCCGTCGGTCGCCGCGTAGAACGCGCCGTGCAGTACGAGCACCAGGACGGTGAGCGGCCATCCCGCCACCGGCGAGAAGAGGGCGAGGTACACGCCGAGCAGCGCGACGTGTCCCAGCAGGTACGGGACGCGGCGCCCGATCCGGTCGGCGGCCCGGCCCAGGGGTACGGCGAGCAGGAGGTAGACGCCGGCGCTGCCGAGCGGCAGCAACGGGAAGTACTCCACGTCGAGTCCGAGGCGCTTCTGCAGGACCAGGTACAGGAATCCGTCACCCACGCCGGCCAGGCCGAGCATGGTGGCCGTGATGAGGATCCGGCGGAAGGCGGGGACGTGGAACAGCCGCAGGGTCTCCCTGAGCGGGGCCGCGGCCGCGCCCGGGGCGCGCGCCGGTGCGGCCGCGCGGCCGGGGACGCACGCGAACAGGATCAGCACGCCCAGCAGACCGAAGCAGAAGCTGACGACGAACACGGCGTCGTAGGCGTCGACGGTCGCCCACAGGATGGCGAAGGCGACGAGCGGTCCGAGCATGGCGCCCGTGGTGTCCATCGCCCGGTGCACACCGAAGGCCCGGCCGAGGTCCCGCTCGTCGCAGTTCAACGAGATCAGGGCGTCGCGCGGCGCGGTTCGCACACCTTTGCCGACCCGGTCGGCCGCGAGGGCGGCGGACAGGGCGGGGGTGGAGCTGCCCGCCAGCAGCAGGCCGAGCTTGCAGACGGTGGAGAGCGCGTAGCCGGTTCCGGCGACGAGCCTGTGCCGCTGCCAGCGGTCGGCGGCGTGGCCGCCGGCGAGTCGGACGAATGCGGTGACGCCATTGTACAGGCCGTCCAGGAAGCCGAACTGGAGGGGGCTGAGCCCCAGGCCCAGGACGAGGTAGAGGGGCAGTACGGCGGTGACCATCTCGGACGAGATGTCGGTGACGAGGCTGACGGCGCCGAGCGCGACGACCGTTCCGGTGAGGCGCCTTCGGCCGGCGGGCCGTGCGGGTGGTGGGATCCGGGTGGGGGCTGGGCCGTCCGGTGGACGGCCTCTGCCGACGGCGAGGTACATACACGCTCCTGGTACGCGGTGCCCGGAGCTCCGGCTGCACGACCGGCGCTCCGGGCTGCTTCGTTCGCCGGACGTGGCCGGCCGCCGGAGCACGGCAGCCGGACCACGAGGGACGGTGTGGGGGTCAGTGACAGCTGTACGTCGGACCGGTGTCCAGGACCGTTCCGTCGGTACCGACGAACTTCGAGGTGAAGCTCGTGTCGGTGAAGTCGAGCCGCATCACACCGAACTTGTCCCAGATCCGCTTCTGGCTGTTCTTCTGCACGGTGTCGCCCTGGCCGTACAGGTCCTTGCCGCCCATGCCGCCGAGGACCTCGACGATGCCGTTGGGGTCCGCCTGGCCGTCCGCATTCTGCGGGGCGAACCGCTCGTAGTGGTGGTCGTGGCCGCTCAGCACCAGCTCGGTGCCCGCTGCCCGCAGCATGGACCAGACCGGCTTGGCGACGGGGTCGTTGCCGTGGCTCCCAGAGCTGAACAGCGGGTGGTGGAAGTACGCGGCGACGCACTTCTTGGTGTTCTTGGCGAGGTCGGCCTTCAGCCAGTCGAGCTGCTCGCGCTCGTCGAACCGGTTGGAGTTGAGGGCGACGAAGTGCCAGTTGCCGTAGTCGTAGCTGTACCACATCTTGCCCTGGGGAGTGGCGCGGTCACCGAAGTACTCCCGGTAGGCGACCTCGTCCTGGTTGTCCCAGTCGTCGTACGCCTCGTGGTTGCCGGGCACGGGGTGGGTCTTGTCCTTGAACCGGCCCCATGACTTGTCGTAGTAGTTGCGGAAGTCCTCGATGTGGGCGTCGTCGTACTGGTTGTCGCCCATGGTGATGTAGAACGCCGGGTTGATCGCCATCGCACGCGCGGCGGTCTTGAAGTGCTGGCATCCGGGGTCGCTCTGGTTGCACTGGTCGGCGATGTCACCGGCCCCGACCACGGTGAACGCGCCGTTGGCGGGCGGGTCGGTGGGGGTGGTGGTGCCGACGCTGCCGTACACCTCGATCTCCCACAGCGAGTAGCCCCACGCGGTGCCGCGAGCGGTGCCGTACACGCGCAGGTAGCGGCCCTTCCCTGACAGGCCCGTCCAGCTGTCGGTGCCGCCGTTGCCCGCGGTCTCCGCGGCCAGGCGGGTCCAGTCGGTCCCGTTGGCCGAGATCTCCAGCCGGTACTGCTTCGCGTAGGCGGCCTCCCACGTCAGGTTGACGCGGGAGACGGCCGCCCCTTCGCCCAGGTCGATGCGGAGCCACTGGGGGTCCACTCCCTCGGCACTGGCCCAGCGGGTGGTCGCGACACCGTCGACCGCCTTGCCGGGGGTCAGCGTCGAAGTCTCCGAGGACGAGGCGGTGGCCGGCTTGCCCCGCGATATCAGTGCCTCGGCGCCGGGCGGGTTCGTCGGTCCCGGGCCGGGCTGCGGATCGGTGTCGATACGGAAGTCCTCGCCGTAGACGGCCCAGGCCAGCGGGGTGTTGAGGTCGAGGTTGCCGTTCCGCAGGAAGACCCGCTGGGCGGTGTCGACACGACTGGTGTCCTCGTGGGCCGCCTCCTTCTTCATCTCGACCACACGGGCGTCGAGGAAGGCGTCGAGGTACCGGGTCTCGTCTCCGCCCTCGGCGGGCGTGCCGGCGTCGTTCATGGCCTCGGCCCGGATGCTCTCGAAGCCCGACTGACCGTGCATGACGATGGCGTCGTAGTAGGCGAACTGGCCGAGCACCCGCAGTCCGTCGCTCTTGGCCCGGGAGACCGAAGGGCCGAAGTAGACCCGGTCGCGCTCGTGTTCCTGAGCCGCCCGGAACTCCTCGGTGGCCGCGGCTTGTTCCCAGGCGGTCGTGAAGCCGGGGTCGAGGCCCTCGTGGGAGTCGCTCCCGTCGACCGCGCGGAGCGCGGGGAGGTACTTGGCCAGCGGGTTGCCGGGCACCTGATCCGTGTAGTACTCGACGAGTTCGAGCATGTCGTGCGTGCCTGAGCAGAAGCCGATGATGCCGGCGGTGTAGCCGCGGCCGTCACCGATGTCCTCGATGTAGTCGAACTGCTCACGCCACTTGAGCGAGGAGTTCTCGGCGGTGGAGACGATCTGCATGGCGATCTCCTTCTTCACCGGATCATCCAGGCCGGTCGCCACGGCCGCCTGTCCGGTGCCGAGTGCGACCACGGCGGGAATCGCGGCCAGCGCCGTGGCCAGGCCGATCCGCGCGCCCGTCCGCCGACGGCGGTGCGCGGGGCGGGGTGGCCGTTCCGAACGGGGCCTGCGACGGAAAAGACGGTGGGGCACGCGTAGACGCATGTGGTTCTCCGATCTCTTGCGACGTGCCGGACGCCGAACGCGCGGGGCGTCGTGGAGGGGCGTACGGACACAGCTCAGCCGGGGAAGGTGTGGCTCTGTTAGGAAAGTTTCCTTTCCATTGGCCGCGTCTATTGGAGCGTGCCGGACCACGCGCCGCAAGGGTCCCGACAGCAGCAATCCGGAGCGGAGCAGCGGTGGTTGGCCGACTCCGCACCCATGAGCGAGCGCGTGACGCCGACGCGGGGCAGTACGTCCGGATTCAGTGCGCACACCGGTACGGCGGGAACCTCACGCACGTACGCGGACACGCTGATCGACCGGTGGAGCGGCTCAGCCGCCCGTCCCGTGGCCGGTGGCCGGGGAGTGCGGAGAGCCTCAGCCGTCCGCTCGCCGGGGCGCCGGCCCCGTACTGGCGCGCACGATCAGTTCGACCGGGACGATCGAGCGGACACCGCTCTCCCCGTCTCCGCTGAGCCGTTGCAGCAGGAGGTGGAGCGCGCGTCGGCCCGTCTCCGCGAAGTCGTTGTGGACGGTGGTCAACGGAGGCAGGAGGTACGGGGCCTCGGGGATGTCGTCGTAGCCGATGACGCTGACGTCGTCGGGCACCCGGCGACCCGCCTCGTGCAGGGCTCGCAGAACTCCCAGTGCCATGTGGTCGTTGGAGGCGAACACGGCGGTGACGTCCGGCTGGGAGGCCAGTTGCCGGCCGAGGGAGTAGCCGGAGCTCGCGCTCCAGTCGCCGATCAGGGGCTCGGGGACGAACGCGCCCGCTGCCTCCAGCGCCCGGCGCCAGCCGAGTACGCGCTGTTCGGCGGCGAGCCAGCCGCTCGGTCCGGCGATGTGCCGGACGGTGGGGTGACCGAGGGACAGGAGGTGCTCGACGGCCAGGCGGGCTCCGGTGGCGGAGTCCGAGGTGACGACGGGGGTGTCCGAGCCGAGATGGCTCTCCAGCGTGACCAGGGGTATGGCGGGCGCGACGTGGGCCAGTGCCTTGTCCGTGTGCTGCTGCGGAGCGATGGCGATGACACCGTCCGCTCCCTCCGCGGCCAGCCGTTCCACGGCCTGCATCACGGTGTCCGCCTCGGACAGGGGCAGAGCGATGGAACTGATCAGGTATCCGGCCTCACGTGCCGCGAGGTTGATCGCGGTGAGGATGGAGGCGGGGCCGTGCCTTGCCGCGTCGAACGAGATCACGCCGAGGATCCGGGTGCGTCCGCTCGCCAGGGAGCGCGCGCTCGAACTGGGCCTGTAGCCCAGTTCGTTCATCGCGGCCAGAACCCTCGTACGCGTCTCGGGACGCACGGAAGGGTTCTCGTTGAGAACCCGGGAGACGGTCTGCTTCGAGACACCGGCCAGCCGGGCGACATCGTCCATCACCGGCTTGATTCCGGCGAAGCTGCGGCGGCTGCGCCCGGTCGAAGCCGGTTTGCCGGTAGCGGCTGCGGACATCGTGGTCTCCTCGGGAGCACCGGTTTTCGGTCATGGCCGTCCGGCCGGATCAAGGATATGCCGGACGGCCACGCGATCACCCCCGGGCTCAGCTCCGGCGGACCGGCCAGACCCTCCGTGCGGTCCACGTGGCACCGCTGACGTGGGCCTCCTGGTGCGACGCGGTGCCGGACGGAAGGTGCACCCCGTGCTGCCCGGCGTGCATGGGGAGGAGCCGCAGGGTGATCCCATGGGCCCGTACCGCGCTCGCGTCCAGCCGGTCCAGGCCGATCTCCCAGGGCTGCCCGGCCTGGAACTGATCGGCGACGAGCGTCTCGCCGGTGTAGGCGCGCGCCACGTCGCCCGTCCAGTCGATACGCAGGAGCACTCCGTCGGGCCGGGCGAGGAGCACGTCCGGCACGTCGATGCGGTACTCGGCGGCCGAGGTCTCGAAGTCCTTGTCCACCGGAGCGCTGGACCGGCCCATGGCATTGGCCGTCGGCGCGGGGGCGGGTCCTGCGGGGCGGGTGAGCCGCACGGCGAGGGGCCCGGAGGTCTCCCCCGCCGACTCATCGGCGGCCAGGCGGTAGCGGGTGAAGACACCGTCGGGCGCGGTGCGCACCTGGGCGCCGCCCGCGCTCAGCGGCTGGCGCGGGGCCGGGAAGACCGCGAAGGACGGTTCCGCGGCGGTGCTGTGGACGCGCACCTCGTCGTGGTCGAAGACGACCCCTTCCTGACACAGCACCAGGCGTTCGGCGTCCCACGCACGGCCCCGGTAGACACTCGGAGCCGTGGTGGCGTCCAGGACGAGCAGGCCGACGCGTCCTCCGTCAGGGGTTTCGATCTCCACGAGGGCGTCGGTTCCCGCTGTCAGGCCGGTGATCAGGATGCGCCCGTCGACATGGGTGATGTCACCGCTCGGGGCGCTCACCGAGGACACCGTGGAGGCGCTCAGGGCGAGTTCGGGGTCGATGCCGTCGATGGCGGCGAGCACGAGGATGGTCTGCCCGTCGCTGTCGACCCCGCACACCGGCCGGGCGGTCGCCCACTCCAGCAGCGCCCCGGCCACCCGCATGCGAAGGGGCCAGCAGAAGGAGGCGCCCGACGGGATCGTGACGGGCGTGCTGGGCAGCGAGACCTCGGTGCCGTCGGGCCAGTCGATACCGAAGGTGGTGTCCGGGTGGGAGGGCAGCGGCTCGTGCGGCTGATGGTTGTTGACGAAGAGGAATCCCGCATCGGCGTCGCAGCGCACCGCCCAGCGCAGGGTGGAGCGGTCCCCCTGCCCGCTGGGCTGTTCCTGGGGCAGGACGGAGGTCATGGGTGCGATGCGGTGCCCGAAGTCGGCCAGCAGCAGGTGCTGGAGGCGCAGCTCGTGGTACGAGGGCCGGTACTGGCCGTACTCGCCGAGCGGGGCCTGGAAGTCGTACGTGAGGACGGGCAGGTCGTTGGGGTAGCCGGTGGCGTGTGATTCCTGCAGGGTGCTGAGCTCGCCCGCCGGGTTCGTACCGCCGTGGAACATGTAGTAGCCCTGCCAGGTCGATCCGCAGCCGATCTTGGTGAGTCCCAGTGCGGCCACGTCGGCGGCGTCGACCCGCGGCCGACGGTGGTAGGAGTGGGCCATTCCTCCGCCGAGTTCACAGGTGGCCCAGGGGAACCGGTCGGTGGGCACGCCCTCGCCGCCCCGCACGGTCGTCGGCCGCAGGTCGGCGCCGATGCCTTCGTCGTCGCGCTGATGGGTGAAGAAGAAGTGTTTGCGGCAGGTGTCGGGCCAGCCGCCGTGGGCCTCGGTCCAGAAGGTCTCGGGGTAGCCGCCGTACAGTGGCAGCAGCTCGTCGGTGGGTAGTTGGACGCCGCCCCAGGCGGTGGCCGTCCACAGCGGCGCGCTCAGGCCGCTGCGCTGGGCGAGCCGTTTGAGGGTGAGCAGATGGCCCGGCTGGTCGTAGAGCTCGTTCTCGATCTGGACAGCGACGACGGGGCCGCCGTGGGCCCGGTCGAGGCCCCGCAGTTGCTCGCCGATGGCCGCGAACCACCGTTGTACGGGCTCCAGATAGGCGGGGTCGTCGGTGCGCGGTGCGCAGTCGAGGCCGAGCACCCAGTCGGGCAGGCCGCCGTTGCGGACCTCGGCGTGGCACCAGGGCCCGATCCGTGGAATGAAGTCGAGACCGTGGCGGGCGCACAGCTCGGCGAAGTGCCGCAGATCGCGGTCGCCGTCGAAGCGGATACGGCCCTCGGTCTCCTCGTGGTGTATCCAGATCACGTACGCGGCGACGACGGTGATGCCGCCCGCCTTCATCTTCAGGAGTTCCTCCTCCCACTGCCCCGCGGGGTAGCGAGTGAAGTGGAACTCGCCGGAGACGGGGAACCAGGGGCGGCCGCCCCTGGTGAGGTAGCGGCTGGTCACCTCGATGGGGTCGGTGGCCCCGGGCGCGTCACTGAACGGCAGGTGACCCGTGAGCGGAGGGCCGCCAGGAGCCGGCAGCCGCAGGTGGTTTCGCATCAGGATTTCTCCACTCCGAGGTCAGGGGTATCGGTCAGCAGGGCTCGTGAGGTGACCGTGGCGTCGAGTTCGAGAAGCACCAGCTCGTTGGTTCCGGCGCGCAGGACGGACGCGGGGACGTAGAGGGTGCGCTGCGGACCGCGGCTCCAGTAGCGGCCGAGGTTGAAGCCGTTGATCCACGCCTGCCCCTTCGTCCATCCCGGCAGCGCGAGGAAGGTGTCGGCGGGTGTGCCGACGTGGAAGGTGCCGTGGTGGAAGGCCGGTCCGGCCTGCGCCGCGTCATGCGGGGCCTGGGCGAGGGGGGCGAGGTCGTTCAGGGCCAGGGGGTAGCCGTCCCACTCCCGCAGTACGACGCCGTCGAAGGACACCGGGCCCCGGAGTCCCTTGTCGTCGCCGATGCGAGGCCCGTAGTTGACCCCGCCCATGTTCTCCACGAGCACGTCGAGCCGGGCACCCGCGCGCGGCACACGCACGGTCAGGCTCTCCTGGTGGTGCTCGTGTTCGAGGACGCCGGCCGGGGCGCCGTCCACGAAGACCTGGGCGCGGTCGCCCACACCGTGGGCGAAGTGCAGGACCCCGTCGCCCGCGGCGGGCAGCGTGGTGCGGTAGAGCACGAAGCCGGCGCGCAGCCCCATCGCTTCCATCGTCAGGGGTTCAGGGGAGTGCACCGGGACGCCGAGTTCGCCGACCCGTTCCAGGAGGGGTGTACGGCGGTCCAGAGTCACCGTGGTGGGGGGCAGCTTCGGCGCCGGAGCGGGAAGCGGCTCATGGGGCACGGGCGCGTGGCGTGCGATGACCTCCCGGAAGGCGTGGTACTTGGGGCCGGGGTCCCCGGACTCGGCCAACGGTGCGTCGTAGTCGTACGAGGTCACGACGGGGTTGTACGCGTGGTCATGGTTGGCGCCGTTGGTGAAAGCGAAGTTGGTGCCGCCGTGGAACATGTAGATGTTCACGGAGGCTCCTGAGGCGAGCAGGGTCTCCAGCGAGGCGGCGGCATCGTCCGCGCCGCGCACGTGGTGCGGCTCGCCCCAGTGGTCGAACCAACCGATCCAGAACTCGGTGCACATCAGCGGCCCCCGCTCCTGGTGTGCGCGCAGCCGCTCCAGGGACTGTTCGATCCTTCCGCCGAAGGTGCCGGTGGCGAGCACGCCCGGGATGCTTCCGGCCTCCAGATGTGCTGGGTCGGCCTGGTCACAGGTGAAGAGGAGTTCCTCGACGCCTCGTTCGCGAAGGCCCTGTTCGAGGTGTTTCAGGTAGGCGGCGTCCTTGCCGTACGCCCCGTACTCGTTCTCCACCTGCACAGCGATGACGGGGCCGCCCGCCGTCGCCATGAAGGGCGCGAGCGCGGGAAGGAGCAGGTCGAAGTAGCCGTCGATCGCGTCGGTGAAGCGAGGGTCGCTGCTGCGCAGCCTGATGTCACGGTCCGATGTGAGCCAGCCGGGCAGCCCGCCGCCGTCCCATTCCGCGCAGATGTACGGTCCGGGCCGCAGCAGGACGTTCAGGCCCTCCTCCCGGGCCAGCCGAAGGTAGCGCGGGAGGTCCAGCAGTCCGTCGAGGTCGAGCGTGCCGGGGGTCGGCTGGTGGAGGTTCCAGGGGACGTACGTCTCGACCGTGTTCAGTCCCATCAGCCGGGCCTTGCGCAGCCGGTCCGCCCATTGGCCCGGGTGAATGCGGAAGTAGTGCATGGCACCGGAGATGATCCGGAAGGGTTCGCCGCGCAGCAGGAAGCCGTCGGCGGTGGTGGTGAGCGAACTCATTTCTTGGTGGGTCCTTCTGCGGTGAGATCCGGTGAGATGCGGGTGGCGCCGATCAGCCAGAGAGTGGCCGCGAGGCACATGAGCGAGACGACGGCCAGGAGCAGGGGGACCGCCCGGATGCCCGCCCACTCGATGACCTTGCCGAGCGCCGGTCCTGCGGCCACTCCTCCGACCATGGAGGCCGCGATGACGAGGGCGCCTGCCCGGCGTGCCTGGGGGGCGGCCTCCATCAGCCACGGCAGCGCGGTCGGGAAGATGGGTGCGATGAACAGGCCGACGCCCGCGTACGCGTAGGGAGCGAGTGCGGGTACGGCGGCGGCGCACAGGCAGAGCGTCATGCCCGCGCAGGAGACGGTGATGATGGACTGCGGAGAGAAGCGCAGCGCGATGGGCGCGACCAGGAAGCGGCCCACGGTCATCATCAGCCAGTACACGGACGTGGCGGTCGCCGCGACTCCCGCTCCGTATCCGACCGTGACGAGGTGCGTGGGCTCCCAGCCGCCGACTCCCGCCTCGATGCCGACGTGCAGGACGTACAGCACGACGAAGACGGCCAGTACGGTGGCGAGGCTGCGGCCGAGGACCCGGGGTGCGGCCGGGGCCGCGTCGCCTTCGACGGACTGGTGCACTGCCTGGTCACGGACACCGCGCAGACAGAGCAGCAGGGGCAGGGTGAGGACGGCGAAGCCGAGGAAGACCGCCGGATAGTGCTCGGAGCCGACGAGTCCGATCAGCGCGGGGCCCAGGATGGCACCCACCCCGAAGTGGGCGTTGAGGATGTTGAGCATCGCCGTGGAGCGGTGGCCGAATCCGGTGGCGAAGAGCTGGTTGAGGCCGTAGTCGATTCCGCCGAAGCCGAGCCCTGCGAGGAGCGCCGCGAGCAGCCCCACCGGCCAGTTCGGTGCCACGGCGAACCCCGCGGCACCGACGGCCATCAGCAGGTAGGAGCCTCCCAGGAGGCGGCGGTTCCCGATGCGTCCGTACAGACGGTCGAAGATCAGTACGCCGGCGACGCCGCCGACGAAGTGTGCGCTGAGCCCCAGACCGGCCCCGGAGGGCGAGAGCCCGAACTCCGTACGGAACGCCGGGATGGCCGGACCGTACAGTGCCTGGAGCGCCCCGATCAGCACGAAGCCGATACACGATGCCACCACGGCGGCCCCGTTGAAGGCGGGCACGCTCTGCGTCGCTGGGGTCCCGGGAGCGGGGTGCGGTGCGGTTTTCTCTCTCATACGGACTCCAGGTGGCGGCCCACGATCTCGTGGGCGAAAGACATGATCGTTCCCTGCGGGCTGATCCCGGGGGCCCCGGGCAGCACGCTGGCATCGCAGAGGTGCACGTTGGCGAAGCCGTGCGGTCTGCCCTGTTCGTCGCAGACCCCGCCGCGCTCGGGCAGGGCCATGGGACAGCTGGCCATCCCGTGCACGGAGACCAGTTCCCAGTCCCCCGGGCGCACCCGGGCGCAGTACGCCTCCACATCCGCAGCACTGCGCAACGGCGCGGCCGCGCTCGTCGGCGGCAGTACCTCGGTGGCCCCGGCCGCGAAGAGCAGCTGGGCGGTACGGCGGAAGGCCAGCGTCAGGGCGTGATGGTCGGACCGGCTCATGCCGTGCCGCAGGACGGGCGTGCGGCCGACGACCGCGGCGATGCCCGCCGGCCCCTGCATCCGTACCTGGGTGGTGAACATGCCCAGGTGCGCCCGCTCGCCGAGTAGCCGGTTGACCACGTGTGGGTCCCGCCCCGCCAGGGCCGCGCCCAGTCCTCCCGGTGTCAGGTTGGACGGCATGACGAGCATGCCGAGGTCGGAGTGCTCCTGGACCTGGGCGGTGAA
The DNA here is from genome assembly GCF_042717135.1 of Streptomyces sp. NPDC058620. Classification (NCBI taxonomy): domain Bacteria; kingdom Bacillati; phylum Actinomycetota; class Actinomycetes; order Kitasatosporales; family Streptomycetaceae; genus Streptomyces; species Streptomyces sp. NPDC058620. The sequence continues at coordinate 473,741 of NZ_JBHXQO010000001.1, read as the reverse complement.
CATGGTGCCGCGCACCGCGTCGACGACCCGGGGGAACCGGGCGATCGTCCTCAGATTGAGGTGGAGGGCCAGCCGTCGCCCGGCCGTCCGGGCGTGGATGCCGCTGCGCCGCAGGAGTACGGGGGTGCCGATCGGCCCCGCGGCCACGAACAGCGTGCGCGGCCGGTAGCGGATCGCGCGCCCTTCGTCGTCCGTGGCCTCCACGGCACGCGCGTGACCTCGCTCGTGCACGATCCGGTCCACGCGCACACCCGCGCTGATGCGGGCGCCCAGCTCCTCGGCCCGGGGCAGGTAGGTGAGCGCCATGCTCTGCTTCGCCCCGCTGGGGCAGCCGGTCGCACACTGGTTGCGGTGCTCGCACCCGCGGACCACCCGCTGGGGGCGCTGCCAGCGCCAGCCGAGGGATTCGGCGGCGCGTGCCAGCAACCGTGAGTCCTCGTTGCCGTTCCCGTGGTCCTGGACGATCATGCCCAGGCGCCGCTGGATCTCGGCGAAGTGCGCTGCCAGCGCGGGTGCTCGGTAGCCGCCGTACCCGCTCAGCGAGGACCACCGGTCCAGGAGCGCACCGGAGGGCTCCCACAGCAGACCGCCGTTGACGACGGTGGTGCCTCCCACCGCCCGTGCCTCGCCGTAGGCGATGGTGGGTGTGCCGAAGACCGCGGTGGCCCCGCCGTTGCGGTACAGACGCCGCATCGACTCGGCCGGGGTGCTGGTCTCGAAGTCCTTGGTGGCGACCCGGGGACCTTCCTCCAGTACGGTCACGTCCCGCCCCGCGCGGGCCAGTTCCAGGGCGGCGACACCGCCGCCCGCCCCGGAGCCGACGACCAGCGCGTCGCACTCGACCTCGCGCACGGGTCCCGCGCGCCGTGCCAGGAGCCTCATCGGGAGCCCCCTGCCGTGTTCCGGTCCTCGGGCCGGGCCCCGTCCAGCGCCCCGTACAGGGCGAGGGCGGTGGTGGCGCGCAGCACCTCGCTGTACCCCGGAAGGCCGCGCAACCGTGCCATGCCGTGGCGTATCTGCTGGGGTGTGGCGGTCTCGGGCCGGTGCCCCGTCGCGACGCGGAAGGCGACCGGGAACAGCCGGAGGGCGGCCGCTATGCCGTACCGGTACGCGGCCGGCATGCGGTCCACACTCGCCACGGTGTGCTCGACCGCCAGGGCACGGGCCTGCGACGAGCGCAGGGCCTCGAACTCGGAGGACCAGCAGACCGGCAGCGAGGAGGCGCCCAGGGCGCGGGCGGTCGTCGTCATCCGGTCACCTTTTCGCGCACCAGGGCGGAGATCAGCCGGATCGCGCCCTGGTCGAAGACCTCGTCCAGGGCGTTGAGGAACAGGTCCACTTCGTCGTCCTGGGCCACCAGGGGCGGAGAGGCGATCAGGGCGATGGCTCGGTTGGACCCGAAGAAGGTCAGCACACCGTGGTCGCGGTACAGGGCGGCGACCACGGCCCCGGTCAGGATCTTCGCCAGGGCCTGCGGGTCCTTGGCCAACGAGGTCGGCAGAGCGGCCCGCAACCGGGCGGGGACCTCGGGGCCCGGGTTGAGGAAGACCCCGTGCAGCGCCCCGCGTCCTCTGACCTCGCGCACCAGGCGGGGGTGCCGGGCGGCGATGCGGGCCAGTCCGTCTCCGAGCCGCTCGCCCAACGCACGGGCCCGGCCCGGGAAATCGTCCTCCACGGCGATCGCGACGGCTTCCAGCGCGGTGGCGGTCTCCTCGCCGAACCCGTAGTAGGTCGTGCTGTGGAGTGTGGCGTCCGCGAGGTTGTCGTAGGCGGCCCGGAAGAGGGGCTCGCGTGTGATGTAGCCGGAGATCGAGGATTTTCCGCCGCCGAACGACTTCGACGTCGTGACGATGTCGGGGACGAGCCCGGGGTGGTGCATGAAGTGGAACAGGGCGCCGGTCTTGCCCCAGCCGGTGTACACCTCGTCGAAGATCAGCACGATGTCGCGTTCGGTGCAGACCCGCCGGACCTCGTGGAGGAACGCGGCGGAGCACTCGCGCAGGCTGGAGGCGCTGAAGGGCTCCAGCACCACGGCGTAGACGTCGCTGTCGCCCGCGGAGTCGGTGTGCCGGTCGAGGGCGAGGAGGAACGAGTCGACGTCGTCGTATCCGAAGGTGTCCGTACCGGGAATGCCCGGGTAGGGGAAGTGGACCTCCGGGGAGGCGGTCAGGCTGCCCGCGCCCAGGAGCTTCCCGTGGAAGGCGATGTCCGTGTGCAGCACGGTGCCGCGACGGCCCCGGTGGTACTTGTACGCGAGTTTGACCGCGCCCTCCACCGCCTCCGCGCCCGAGTTGGGGAAGTAGCTGATGTTGAGGTCACCGGGGAGCAGCGCTGCCAGGTTGTGGCTCAGCGCGGCCACGTACGGGGAGAAGTAGTTCTTGTGCACCTCCATCCGGCGGGCTTCCTGGAACCGGCGCCGCGCCGTCAGGAGCCGCGGGTGGTTGTGGCCGTGGTTGAGAACGCCGACGCCGCCGGTGAAGTCCAGGATGCGACGGCCGTCGCGCAGGTGTATCCACGCCCCCTGGGCGTGATCGACCAGGTCACGGCCGAAGCCGAAGGAACCGATGAGGGAGACCTGACTGCGGCTGACGAACTTCTGGTACAGGTCATGGACCTGCTCGGTGGTCAGGTTCTCCGCGTCGTCCAGGGTGAGCAGCTCAGACATGGTCGCTCCCGGTGGACACGTGCCGGTCGGCGATGAGGCGGCCGGCCCGGCGCCCGCCGCGTACCGCGTAGTTGGTCCCCCGGTCCTCGGGGAACACCTGGGCCATCCCGGACAGGTAGAGCCCCCTGATCCCGGATTCGACCGGCGGCATCACGCGGGTGTAGTGCGGGGTGATCACCGGCTGCGCGTGCTCCGCGTGCCAGACGTGGTAGCGCTCCACCCAGCTGCGGTCGAAGTCGGGGAACATGCGCTTGATGTGGGGCAGGCTGTACTCGAAGACCTCGTCGTCGGACATCTGGTACAGCGGGGCGTCCGTCGGCAGGTACTTGGAGAGGTAGACGACGTGCCTGCCCTCGTAACGCTCGGGGCTGTCCAGGTTGGTGTGTTCGATGACGCCGACGTACGGGAAGTCGGGGTCGTTGACGTTCAGCCAGTAGGTGTCGGAGAGCTTGCGGTTGTTCTCCAGCACGAGACACACGTTGCCGAGGTACTCCACTCCCCGCCAGCGGCGGAGCAGCTCGGGTACCGCCGGATGGTCGACGCTCTTGTGGTCCAGCAACTGGGCTGCCAGCTGGGGCGCGGTGGTGATCAGGACCTGCCGGGCGGGATGGAACTCACCGTTCGCCTCCACGCCCGTCACCCCTGATCCGTCGATCCGCACGCTCTCGGCCGGTGTGCTGGTGCGGATGTCCACCCCCATCGACTCGAGGTGCTCCTGGAGGGCTGTCAGCAGGGCCTGGCAGCCTCCCTTGATGTAGTAGAGCGTCTCGCGCCCCGAGCGGGTGCGGCTGCCGCCCCGCAGGTGGAGCTTGGTCCACATCCATGTGGCGCCGACCTGGTCGGCGTACTTGCCGAACTTCCCTTCGAGCAGGGGGCGCCAGACCACCTCGTACACGCGCCGTCCGCCAAGGGACACCAGCCATTCCTCGGCGGTGAGCGGTTCCAGCTCCCGCCAGTGCTTCACCTTCCGGGCGCGCAGGGCGAGGATCCCCAGCCGGATGCGGTCCTTCAGCGCCAGGGGCGCGAAACGCAGGACGTCCAGGGGCGCCGACAGGCGGTAGACGGAGTTGGCGTAGAAGAGCCCGGTGCGGGTCTCATGGGCCTCCAGCAGATGCGAGATGCCGAGGGTCTCGCACAGCGCGATCATCTCGTTGTCCGAGGAGAACCAGTGGTGGTAGAAGCGCTCCAGCCGCTGACTGCCCACGTCGAAACTCGCGGCGAGTCCCCCGACCGCGGGGTCCCGCTCGATGACGCGGACACTGCGCCCCTGACCGGCGAGTTCGAGAGCGGCGGCGAGGCCGGTGAAGCCGGCGCCCACGACGACGACGTCCACGGGGTCGAGCTGTACTTCGTTATCGGGGTTCACGAGGCTATGCGCTCCTTTGCGACGAGAGTGCGTGACGGCGTGCCGAGCTGTTCCTTGACGATGTAGTCGGGATGTCCCTGGACCTGGCGGAACACCGCGTGCAGGTATTCGCCGACGATGCCGATGGCGAGGGTCTGGGCGCCGAAGGTCCCCGGGCGTATCAGGAGCTTCGGGTCACGCCTGAGCGCGGCGGCTCCCAGGCCGCCCAGCAGCGCGGCAGCGCCCACACAGGTGGACATCCGCAGCGGTGTCACCGAACCGGCCAGCAGTCCGCGCCGCGAGAGGGCGAACATCTTGCGCAGGGTGTATTTCGATTCCCCGGCCAGCCGGGGGTTCCGGTCGTACTCGACGCTGGCCTCCGGGAATCCGAACCAGCTGATCGCACCGCGGAGATAGAGGTTCTTGTCGCTGGTGTCGTTCAGGTGCGCGACCAACTCGCGGTCCAGCAGCCGGAAGTCGCCCGTGTCGAGCGCGAGCGAGTGATCCGACATGGCGTTGAGCACGCGGTAGAACGCATAGGCGCTGGCCTTCTTGAACAGCGTCTCCCCGTCGCGCCTGCGCCGTCGCGCGGACACCACCGACCAGCCGTCGAGCCAGAGTTGAGCCATCTCCGGTATGAGCTCCGGAGGGTCCTGCAGGTCCGCGTCGATCACGACGACCGCGTCACCGGCCGCCTCTCGAAGGCCGGCCATACACGCTGCCTGGTGGCCGAAGTTCCGGCTGAACCGGATGGCCCGGACGCTCGGGTCACGGCGGGACAGCGACTCGATGGCCTCCCACGTACCGTCCACGCTGCCGTCGTCCACGTAGATCTGCTCGTACTCGAAGCCGGACAGCCTGCGCAGCGTTCCGGTCAGGCGGGCGTGAGTGTGCCGGACGACGTCGATCTCGTTGTAACAGGGGACGACGACGCTGATCTTCGGTTTCTTGGTGCCGGGCGTCTGCCTCTTCTGCGGCACAGCATGAACTCCTTGCACTTGGTCGCCGGAGCAACGATGTGGCACCGGTCGGACACGAAGGGTCACTCGAAGCGAGATCGATGTTACCGGTAACTTTGATGGCGTCAAGGAGGCCGAGTGCCGGGCCGGGAGCGGGGGTTGGGGCTTTGCGCACGTTTCCGGAGAGAACGGTCACGCCTCGGGAAAATGCCGCGATCACCCCTGGTTGCAGGGGCTTTCACACAGGGACGGCGCCCGGCCCTAGCCGATCTCGGCGGTGACCACCATGGCCGTTCGGGCATCCGCCTCCACGAGCAGGGAGCCGCCCGGCGCCCACAGCGCGGAGCCGCCACAGCCGGTCCAGGGGCCTGCCTGCCCCACGTGGTTGGCCAGCACGACGTACACGTTCGCGTCCCTGGCGATGCCGGGATAGACCGCCGCACGCTCCTGGACTCCACCGCCGGTCCCGTACAGCGAGCTGGCCAGGTGCACCTGGCAGCCGTCGGCGGTGCCACGGGAGATCAGCTCGGAGAAGTGGTTGTCGTAGCACGTGGCCAGAGCGAAACGCAGGCCGCCGAGCTCGAATCGCCCGTCCTGCCGCCCCGCCACGAACACGCTCCGCTCGTGCTCGTAGAGGTGTTGTTTGCGGTAGGTGGCGATCAGCTCGCCGCCGGCCCCGTAGACCAGCGTTTCGATGGCGGGCAGCTCACCGTCCGTCGCCGCGGCGCAGTTGACGACGGCGGCGATCCCACTCGCCCTGATCGCGTCGAGGCGCGGATCGTCCGCGCCCACCAGGAGACCGGGATCGGCGACCAGGGCTTCGAGCTCGTAACCGGTCAGCGCCAGCTCGGGGAACACGACCAGCTGGGCGTCCTGCGCCCGGGCCTCTCCGGCGAGGTCGGTCATCTGCCTGACGTTGGCACGGATGTCACCCGGTACGCAGGTGAACTGGGCGGTCGCGATCTTCATACGCCCCAGGATGCCAGGCCGAAGATCCGTCGGGGTCTCAGCCCACGTCGTCGAAATGCCACACGGCACGGGCACCCAGGCCGACGAGGAGGCCGAACGGCCCGTCCGTCCCCTCGTGCCGACCGGTGGCCGGCCCGCGTGACGCGTGTTCTAGTCGGGGTGAGCCTGATCGGGGCGAGGGGGTGTTCAAGGTCGCAAGGGTGACTGCGCGCAGGGCTGTATGGCTTCGCCGGGGGGGCGCGAAGTCGGCTGTTGATCGCGCACCCACAGTGCCGCACCGTATCAGCATCGATACGAAGAGTAACAACTGTGGCCCGCATGACGGTTGTGCACCGAGGTTTTCACAGGGTCTGTCGAGCAAACCCGTATGACCTCGCAAACGGAGTCGCACAACCGTGAGTTGAGGAGCCGGGCCGGGTCACTATGGCGCCCGTACGGGTGCTGGATGTGCGTGACGGTAAGCACGGGGCGTTCAACATGGGTAGCATCCGGCAGCAATCCCCATATACAAGGAGTGTGAACTACCGTGGCCGACAGGCTGGAAGACACCGACCTGAAGAGCGTGCAAAGCACGTATGCAGAGCGTTTCGCCGCAGACCTCGTGGCCAATCGCTCGGAGCAGGGCGAAATCACCGCGCAGCTCACGCAGTTGCAGACGCGACTGGAGCAGCTGAAGAAGGACGAGGGCTGGCTGTCCGGCATGCAGGGCACGCTGCCGACCACAGCACCCTCCGCCGAGGCCCTCCCCGCCGAAGCCACCGGCACCGCGCCCGTCACCGACACGGCTCAGGACGCCAAGGCCGTCCCGCAGCCGCGTTCGGCCAAGGGCACCCGCACGAAGGCCGCGGCGTCCAAGGCCACGCAGCCGAAGGCAGCTGCCAAGAAGCCGGCCGCCACCGCGAAGAGCACCTCGCGCAAGACGGTCAAGAAGGCATCCGGCGGGGACGCCGTCGCGAAGGAGGCCACGGAGGCCGCAGCCCCGAAGAGCACCGACACCCCGCTGCACCAGCTCCTCCGTGCGTTCCTGCCCGCCGGGGAGCCGCGCCTGGTGCGCGAGGTGCACGCAGATCTGGAGAAGGTGCACCCGGACCGCAAGACGTCCGCCCAGGTGGTGCGCAACAGCCTGGAGACCCTGGTCAAGAGGGGCATCATCAGCAAGGAGATCCAGAAGGGATCGGCCATGTACACCGCGCCCAAGCCGACCGCCGGATCCGAGGCGGCCGACAAGGCGGTTGACGCTCGGGTGCCCGTGGAAGCCTGACGGCCGAAGGCCACACCACCGCCTTCGTCGCTGAGGCGGGCAGCGCGGAGGACGGCGCACATACGTCAATGTGCCGGGAAGCACCTGGTGTTTGACGTGCGGCGTCCTTCGCGGCCACGTCGGGCGATGGCCCGTTCCACCTCGTGCCCGGTCGCACCTCGGGCCCAGTACGGCCGCCTGCCGCCAGCTCCCCGGCGACGATCCCGGTGCCGGGGAGGCGGCCGCCCGGCTCAGTGCGGGAGCTCCACCGACACGTACGGCGCCAGGGACCGGAGGAAGTCCGCCGCGTCGAACATCGCGCCGGCCGACGCGACGCCCGCCGTCCGCGTGTGCCCGGCCAGGATGCGCTGGACGGCCTCCACCGCCAGGGGTGCGGTGACCGCGTAGATGTCCTGCCCGTGAGCCGTGGCGCGTCGCTCGACACCCCCGGCACGGACCAGGACGTCGACGACGAACATCTGGTCCGACCGTCCGAGGGCGTCGACCGCCTCCGGCGCCGGTGTGTCCTGCTCGGCCAGGTCCCTCGCCGCCTCGACGGCCATGTGGTTGCGGACTTCGGACACATCCAAGTGGCTCGGAATGGTGACGACATCGGCCATGGTGAACTCGGAGATCACCGTGCGACGGCCCAGCGGCTCAGGGAACAGCCAGTCCTGCTCCGATGCCTTGTCGTCGTGGTACCGCAGCGCGCCGTCCACGAACCGCACCCGACGGCCCCCGCGGCGCTCGTGGGACACCTGACCGGCCGCCCGGGTGCCCGCCGTGGGACGCCAGCTCGTCAGCCCGTACGCGACGTGGGCCACCTCCGCCGCCGTCCACTCCCCCATCGCCGCGGTCACCAGCAGGTCGCCCAGCCCACCGAAGAAGGCCATCGCCGGCACCACGGGGACTTCGGCCTTCCGTGCCGCTTCCGCGTAGTCGGCGAACATCGCGGCATTCGCCTCGATCTCTGCCGCGACGTCGACGTACGGGATACCCGCGCGCAGAGCCGCCTCGACGACCGGGCCCCCGGTCACCGCGAAGGGTCCGGCGCAGTTGATGACGGCCGCCGCGCCGTCGAGGGCCCGGTCCAGTGAGCTCGCGTCGTCCACGGCCGCCGGGCGTACGACCACGTCCGGCCACTCGGCCGCCAGCGCCTCCAACTGGGCCGCGTTGCGGCCGGAGATGACGGTGGCGATGCCACGCCTGTGGAGTTCGGCGACGACGAAGCGACCCGTGTGACCTGTCGCCCCGTACACCACCACTGCGGCCGTCGTACTCATTGTTGCTCCCAGTTCGCGTTGTTCCGATGAGTCCAGTCTCAACTCAGTTGGCATCAGGGCGTGATGGTCCGGAAGGACATCACACGTACACTTTCGGACATGGCAACTGTCGCGCTGCTGACCGCCGGTCACCTGCTGCACTTCGAGCTGGCGGTGGCCTACGAGATCTTCGGCAACCCGCCGCGCGAAGCCGCGCAGGGCTGGTACGACGTACTGCTCTGCGGGCCGGGACCTGTGCGGGTCGGCCCGTTCATGGTCGAACCCGACCACGGGCTCGAGCACGCGGTCGGTGCCGACACCGTGATCGTGCCCGCCTGCGCCGACGTCGATGATCCGCCCCCGGTGGAGCTGATCGATGCCGTGCGTGCGGCTCACGCCGCGGGCGCTCGGGTGGCCTCTCTCTGCACGGGAGCGTTCGTGCTCGGCGCCGCCGGCCTGCTGGACGGGCGGCGGGCAACCACCCACTGGGCCCACGCCGCGGAGTTGAGTGCACGCCATCCACGGGCCCTCGTCGACCCGGACGTGCTGTACACGGACAACGGCAGCGTGCTCACGGCTGCGGGCAAGGCCGCCGCCGTGGACCTCTGTCTCCACCTGATCCACCTCGACCACGGCGCCGCCATCGCCAACTCCGTCGCCCGCCGCCTCGTCATGCCGCCCCATCGGCCCGGCGGCCAGGCCCAGTTCGTGGCCACGCCGGTCCAGGTGTCCGGCGAACACACGCTCACCCAGCTGCTCGCCTGGGTCCAGCAACGGCTGGACCAGCCGCTGACGGTGACCGACATGGCGCGGAAGGCGAACACGAGCCCGCGCAATCTCGGTCGGCAGTTCCGGTCGGTGATCGGGCAGTCGCCGATTCAGTGGCTCCTGATCCAGCGCGTACGCCGCGCGCAGGAGCTGCTGGAGGCCACGGACAAGAGCATCGAGGCGGTTGCCGTGGCCACGGGGATGGGCACCGCCACGACACTCCGGCGCCAGTTCAAACGGATCGTCGGGGTCCCGCCCGACAGCTACCGACGCTCGTTCCGCAGCACGGGGCCCGCCTGACCGGTGCGGGTCTTCGCGGTCACACGGTGGGAGGCGTGGCCGGCGGCGGGGGCGCCGCGGGTGGCACAGGGTGGACCGATGAGGGGCCCTGGGGGGCGGGCTGCTGCTGCGCAGGCGGGTAGGGGTGTTGGCCATACGGCGGTGGGTACGGGGCGTAGTGCTGCGGTGGGAGGTACTGGACGACAGGCGGAGCCGGTTCCGGTCTCGACACCACGAGCCGGATCAGGACGAGCAGCAATCCCGGCCCCACGCCTGCCGCCGCCATGATGAGCGGCAGGTACTGCTCCTGAACGTTGTCGGCCGACAAGGCGCGCCGCCCGTCCGCGCAGTAGATGAACGCGCCCAGGAGGATGAGCAGGGACGCACCGGCGTATATCCCGATCCACAGTCGCCGCGCGGACGCGTTCCGAACAGGTATGACGGCTAACAAGAGCCAGACGAGCACCACCGGCAGACCGAACGAGATGATCATTTCCCACTCCCCGTCCAAGCCGACGGTCATCCATCGGCGCACGTATCATGCCTCGCCCCCGCAACCGGCGTAAGACCCCCCTTGGCCATCTATTTCCTCAGCACCGTGCGTGGCGACCCGCCCAGGCCGCCTTCCACTGGAGAAAATGGCCCGCAGAGCCGTGCCGGGACGGAACGCACAGCTTTCACGCGCAGGCAGAAGGACAGGAATTGGCCACACGCAGAGGGTTTCTCGGCGGCGTTTCCGCGGCGGGTGCGGCGACGCTCCTCGGCAACTCCCCCGCTGCCACCGCGCAGGCGCGCGCAGCCGCGCCGGACACCGAGTTGGCGGCGCGCGACGCGATCCGCGCCGCCAACGCCGGGATGCGCGGCGCCTACGCCGCACTCAAGTCCGAACTGATCGGTCGGCTGAGCCCCGTCGTCGTCGTCCAGAACGACGCCAGGGGCGGCAGGTTCACCCTCGTTCACGACGGACGCCTGGAAACCGTCAGCCCTGTGCCCGAGGTGTTCGAGCTGGCCAAGTCGATCAGCCATGTGCCCCAGGGGATCTTCTCGACCATCGCCGCGTACATGAGCGACACGGCCCCGCACCTCCCCAACGCCGACCGTGTCGATCCGCACGACCTGTCCGTGGTCGCGTTCGAGGGGCCTCGGGCGGACGGCTGGATCAGCCCGCTTCAGGACTACGCCGTTACGCTCACGACTGCCCGCCAAGGGCTGGGGGAAGCGAACCTGCCGCAGGAGCTGGAGACTTCCTGCCGACGGATTCTCGACGAAGCGCTCACGTTCATCAGTGATTCCGTCGGGCGCGGAAGATTCGACATGGTGTCGTTCCAGGAATTCTCCGGCCGGGTGTACCCCAGCATTCGCACGAATATGACGTACGCGGCCGAAGCGCAGATTCTCGGGGTGGAAGGTCTCATGCGGCGGTGGCGGGACCGGATCGGACATGTGGCCTGGCAGGACCTGTATGCGGTCGTGATGTCGATCTGGACGACTTCCGAGCTGAATCAGGCGTCGGTCATCATCAAGCAATGCATGAATCCCGCGAAGGTCGCCACCCATCTGATCGACCTGCCGACCGTCGAAGTTCCCCGGGACCCCGTGTTCGTCGCCCTGGACAATCTCGCCCGGATCGTGCAGGACAAGGTCGCGGCCGAGATGGTCTTCCCCACCGATCCGGTGGTCGCGGACGCGTTCAAGGGCAAGGAGGACTTGGTCTCCGGCGAGATCCTGAGACAACTCGCGGGAAGGGACCCGATGCCCCCTGCCCCCGCCGGGACCGCGGCGTCCGCCTGCCCGGTCCGGAAGGAGACGTCTCGGGCGTGACGACTCGGGCGTGACGGCGTGATGTGCGGGTGGCCGGCCCCATCCCCTCCGAGGTTCACAGAGCAGGCTGGTGGTCCGGGGTGTAGGCCCACGGGCGGAGCTGTTCCAGCGCCTTGCCGATGCGGAAGACGGTCGCGTCGTCGTAGGTGTGACCGACGATCTGGACTCCCGTCGGCAGGCCCCAACTGCAATGGCCGCTGGGAACGTTGAGGACGGGGCAGCGATTGTTGATGTTGAAGGGAATGGTCATCGGCGCCCACAGCGGCTCGCCGTGGTCCTCGCCGTTCACCACCAGTCGTCCCAGCAGGTCGTCCCCCGCGGGCAGGCCGGGGACGGCCGACGTGGGGCAGATCAGGGCGTCGAAGGGTGCCATGGCCTCGCCGAGCTCGCGCTGCAGTGCGGTCTCGGCCCGCAGGCCGTCCAGGTAGCTGATCCGCTCACGGGCCACAGCCATGGTGTCGGCGAAGGCCACCGCGTACGCCGACATCTGCTCGCGGTGTTCCGCCGCGATCTCGGAGACGAGGGCGCCGAAGATGGTGGAGAAGTGGGCCGCGAGGCACTTCAGGATGTCCTCCCTGGTCCAGGGAAGCTCGATCTCCTCGACCACCGCGCCGGCGTCCCTCAGTGCCTGGGCGAGGTCGCGGGTGTTGGCCTCGACCTCCGGGTGGACGTCGTACGCGCCGAGGCGCACGCACAGGGCGATACGCATCCCCGCGACCGGGTCGTACGCGGTCGGCAGGACGAGCTTGGGGCGCAGCGACACATGGTCGCGCGGGTCCGGGCCCGTCAGTACGTTGGCGAAGGCGAGGCAGTCGTCCACGGTCCGGGCCATCGGCCCGTCACCGCGGTAGTGGTCGGCGGACAACGGCGCGACCCCCGGAACACGTCCGTAGGGGGCCTTGAAGCCGACGGTGCCGGTGAAGGCGGCGGGAATGCGGGTCGATCCGCCGATGTCGGAGGCGGAGGCGAGCAGCGCGGTGCCCGCCGCGAGTGCGGCGCCCGCCCCGCCGGAGGAGCCACCGGGGGTGAACCGGGGGTTCCAGGGGTTGCGGGTCACGCCCCAGAGGCGGCTGTGCGTGAAGGTCGCGATGGAGAACTCGGGGGTGGCGGTGCGGGCGTGGATGATGCCGCCGGCATCCAGGACGCGGTCGATCACGGGGGCGTTCTCGGTCGCCACGGTGCCGACGTTGACCAGCGAACCCTCGGTGAGCGTGCGTCCGGCGATGGCGTGCTTCTCCTTGGTGGCGACCGGGATGCCCTCCAGGGGACGCGGCGCGAGTCCGCCCTTGCCGAGGAAACGGTCCTCGGCCTGCCGGGCTCCTTGCAGTGCCTCGTCGAAGAGCCGCTCCGTGAAGGCGTTGACGACGGGCTCGACCTTCTCCGCGCGGTCGATGACCGCACGCATCAGCTCCACCGGGGACAGCTCGCGGGCCTCGAAGAGCCGTCGCGCCTCGGTCGCACTGAGATAGACGAGGTCGCTGCCGGAGCCGTACGAAGTCATGGGAGTTCCCTTCCGGGTGGTGTCCGATGCCGTGTGCTCCACGTGGTGCGGCGGGCCGCCGCCGTTGTGGTGCCCCGTCAGGGTCCGGGGCCCGCCGCCCGCTCCCCCGCGATTGCATGAATCCGCCAGCGGGGGCGGCAGACTGCCGGAATGCGCAGCTCCGGCATCCCCGCTCAAGCACGGCCTACGCCCGCACGTCGGCCCAGACGTCCATCGGCACACATCCCTGGCTGCTGCCGTCGGGCCCTATGACGCGACCCATGCGTTTGATCCAGCGCAGGGTGACCGCCCTGTTGAGAATGCGCAGGTCCCGGAAGTTCGCGGCGATTCGGGCCTCGTAGCGGGCGATGTCATTCGTCCCGTGGGCCCACACCACAGCCAGGAGATTGGCCTCGGTGGCCGTGGAGGCCGACAGGCGGGTGTCCCGGAGTGCGGCCAACTCCGACGCCACACGGCCGAGTTCAGTGGGAGGCACGCTGATCCACAGCGTGACGCTGGTGTGCCAGCCGGTGTACGGCTGGGCCGCCTCGCAGCGCAGCACCGCCTTGCCGCTGCCGAGCACCCCGGCCAGGAGGCGGCGCACCGTCGACTCCGGGCGGTCGAGCTCGGTGGCGAGCGAGACGAGGGAGCGGCGGCCGTCCGGGGCGAGGGCGAGCATCAGGCGTCGCTCCTCCCGCGTGACCGGACCGGGGTCGGGGCCCGGTCCGGGACTGTGGTCGGGGAGGCCGCGCCGCTGGTCGCGGGAGAGCGAGTCGAACCGCCACTGGCTGCCCTCGCGGTGGAGGTGCTGCACGAGGTGGGTGCGGGTGCCGGTCACCTCGGGGATACGGCCGAGGGCGAGGACGTACTCGGTCATCATGTCCCTGCTGGTCGTGGCTACGGTGAGGAGCAGGTCACCTGAGCCGGCGACGAGTTCCACGCTGAGCGCCTGGGGGTGCAGGGCGCACCGGGCGGCGAGGGCTTCCCGCGCCTGGGGCAGGCAGGTGACCTCGATCAGGGCCAGGGCGCCGTACGCCACCTGGGAGGCGCCGCTGTAGCAGGTGACCCAGGCCGCGCCGGAGTCCCGGAGTCTGGCCCAGCGCCGCGAGAGGGTCGCCGCGTCCACGCCGAGGGGTCCGGCGAGCTGGGCCCACGGGGCCCGGGGGGCGGCCTGGAGAGCGGTGATGAGCTCCAGGTCGAGTTCGTCCATTGTCGCGGTCGTTGCGTATTCCTGCATCCGATCCACCTCCGGAGTCGGATTCTTGCAATTCCCGGGTGCCGATGGAAGGGGGCTGATCCTTTAGCCCATCTCACACCAGCCCCCATTCTTCCGGGAGTATCGCCATGCACCGTCCCCGGTTTCTCAGCGGCGCCACCGCGGTTGTCGCCGCCTCGCTCCTGACCACCTCATGTACCACCGGATCGAGCCCCTCCGCGGAAGGCGGAGGGGCGGGGGGCCCCTCGGGCGGCGGGACCGTCAGGCTCGCCCTCACGTCGGACGTGACGACCTTCGATCCCATCAAGCAGCAGGCCGCCAGCGACTACGTCGTGGGGCGTCTGATGTACGAGACGCTGGTCGGGCAGGACGACGGCGGCCGGATCGTGCCCCGCCTCGCCGAGAAGTGGGAGGAGTCCCCGACCGGTGCGACCTTCACCCTGAAGAAGGGCGTGACGTGTTCGGACGGCACGCCGCTGACGGCTTCACAGGTCGCGGCCTCGCTCAAGCGCTATCAGACGGACTCGGCCGGCACGGCGATGACCTTCGGACCCGGCAACACCGGGAAGGGGACGAGGATCACCGGCGACGACGGGGCGGGCACCGTCGGCATCGAGCTGGCCAGCCCCTGGGGCGAGCTGCTGCCCGGTCTCGCGAACACCACGACCGGCATCGTCTGCTCCTCGGGCCTGCGGGCCGGGGACGGGCTGGGCACCGGTCCGGTGGCGGGCGCGGGCACCGGCGCGTACGAGATGGTGCGGACCGAGCGGGGCTCGGCGTACGAGCTGAAGCTGCGCGAGGGGTTCGACGCCTGGCCGGAGTACGCGGCGATGCCCGCGGGGAAGGCCGCGGGCACCCTGAAGGTGTCGGTCGTCAAGAACGAGTCGACGCTCGCCAACCAGCTCCGGACGGGCGCCGTCGACTACGGCGGGTTCACCGGCCCGGACGCGGCCCGCTTCACCAAGGGCGGTTTCACCGTGGAGGCGGCCCCTCTCATCCGTAACTTCGTCGCCTTCAACCAGCGCGAGGGCCACCCGGGCGCCGATCCCCGGGTCCGCAGGGCGGTGGCGCAGGCACTCGACGCCGAGGCGTTCAACAAGGTCTTCGGCGGGGCGGGCGATGTCATGACGTCGTACGTCGACGACGAGGCTCCGTGTGTCTCCACGGACGCCTCGCTCCTCACGAAGGCCGACCCGACCGCCGCGAGGAAGATCCTCAAGGGTGTGAAGATCAAGCTGGTCGGCTCCAACGCCGTCGGCCAGGGCGCGGGCAACACGTATGTCCAGGAGGCTCTGCGCGCCGCCGGCGCCGACGTGAAACTCACCAACGCCGACAACGGCACCTGGGCCACGCAGGTCACCGGCAACCAGGGCGACTGGGACCTCACGGTCTTCCCGTTCATCTCCGGCCAACTGGCCCGCGGGGGCGTCTACTTCATCGGTGACGAGCCGGCCGCGGGCCGCAACTTCGGCGCCGTGGACAACAAGGCGTTCCTCGCCGGGTACGGGGCGGCGACCGCCACCGTCGACCGGAACGCCAAGTGCGCCGCCTGGCAGCAGGCCCAGGACGCCCTGCTGCGGGCGAACGACGTGGTGCCGCTGGCCACCGTCAACGTGCACTACGTCTTCCGCGAGGGCATCTCGGCGGCTGTCCCCGCGGGCTCCTTCGACCCGGCCACGCTGCGGATCGCCGACTGATGGCCGCCCCCGCACAGGTCCCCCGCCAAGAGGCCCCGGACGCGCGGAAGGGCGCGGGCCCGTACCGGCCCGCGTACCGACCGGGCTTCGCCCCCGGGCCGTGGGGCGTCTTCCTGATGCGGCGGCTCGGCGGTCTGGTCGCCGTCGCCGCCACCCTGGTCGTCGTCACGTTCCTGATCGTCCAGCTCATCCCCGGCGACCCGGCCCGCGTCCTCGCGGGCGCCGACGCCTCGCCCGGGGACATCGAGCGGCTGCGCGGGCAACTGGGGCTCGACCAGCCCCTGCTCACCAGGTTCGTGGACTATGCGGGCGGGCTCTTCCACGGCGACCTCGGCCTGTCGTTCCAGACGCGCGAGCCGGTCGCCGACATCATCGCCGCCCGGCTGCCCTTCACCGCCGAACTCGCCCTCCTGGCCGTGCTGGTGGTGCTGCTCGTAGCCGTTCCACTGGGCCTGGCGATCGCCGTACGCGGAAACCGCCGTACGGACAGCGCCTTCACGTTCACCACTTCGCTGGTGGGCGCGACCCCCGAGTACGTCATCGCCACCCTGCTGGTGCTGGTCTTCGCGATCACCCTGGGGGTGTTCCCGGCGGCGGGCGCGGAGACGCTGATGTCCCTGGTCCTGCCCGTGGCGGCGATCGCTCTGCCCGGCACGTCCGTGATGGCGCGCATCGTGCGCCGGGAGGCCGCCTCCGTACTCGCCCAGGACTACATGCGCACCGCGCGCGGCCGCAGGCTGCCGCCGCTCACGCTGTACACCAGGCACGCCCTGCCCAACCTGCTCACCGCGACGCTGACCCTGGGCGGCCTCATCCTCACCTCCCTCCTCGGCGGCACGGTGATCGTCGAGTCGGTCTTCGCCTGGCCGGGTATGGGCCAGCGCGTCGTCGAGGCGATCCTGGCCCGCGACTACCCGGTCATCCAGGGCTGCGTCCTCGTCCTCGGACTGCTGGCCGCTCTCCTCAACCTCGTGGTCGACGTGGTGCTCGGTCTGCTCGACCCGCGCACGCTGGCCGGAAAGGGCGGTCACTGATGCGTACGGCATCCGCGCGCCCCACATCCGCACGCTCCCCGCACCGTCCGCGCCGGAACCCGGCCCTGTGGGCCGGGGTGACCGGTCTGGCCCTGATCGGTGTGCTCGGCGTGATCGGCCCCCTGTTCTGGAACGATCCGGCGACCGCACTGTCCGGCGCCGCCCGCGAGGGGGCCGGCGCCGGACACTGGCTCGGCACCGACGCCCTCGGCCGCGACGTCTTCGCCCGTACGCTCGTCGCCACCCGGCTCACCCTGCTGATGACACTTGCGGCCACCGCGATCGCGGGCGTCTCCGGCATCCTGCTCGGCACGGTGGTGTGGGTGTCGGGGCCGCGCGTCCGCGAGTTCGGGCTCCGGCTGATCGACGTGATGGTGTCCTACCCCGCGCTGATTCTCGCGCTGGTCGTCGCGGCCGTGCTCGGTGCGGGACCGACGGCGGCCGTCGTCTCCATCGGCCTCGGCGGCTGCCCCGCCTTCGCGAGGCTCACCGCCAACATGGCCGCATCCGTCGCCCAGCGGGACTTCGTCCCGATGGCCCGGCTGATGGGCGTACCGCCCCACCGGGTCCTCGCACGGCACCTGTTGCCGAACATCTCCGGTCCGCTGCTCGTCCTGCTCTCCGTGGCGTTCGCCCAGGTGCTGACCGCCCTGTCCGGGCTCTCGTTCCTCGGACTCGGAGTGCAGTCACCCTCGTACGACTGGGGTGCGCTGCTGAGCACCGGCCTGGAGGCGCTGTACACCAACCCTGCCGAGGCGGTCGGCCCCGCCGTCGCCATCACCGTGACCGGCATCCTCGCCTCCTTCGTGGGCGACGGACTCGCGGCTGCCGCCGACCCCCGGAGTGGTCCGGTGACCAGGGCGGCCGCACGGCACCCCGAGCGGGCCGAGCCGTCCGGCCTGGCACCCGACGACGCGCTGCTCACCGTCGACGGCCTCACTGTCGAGCTCCCCGACGGCACCCGGCTCGTGGACGGCGTCTCCTTCCACGTCGTGCCCGGCGAGATCGTCGGCCTGGTCGGCGAGTCCGGCTCCGGCAAGTCGCTCACCGCGATGGCGGTGGCCCGGCTGCTGCCGGACGTACTCACCTCGCACGCAGCCCGGCTCGCCCTGGACGATCTGGACCTGGACGCCCGGCGGGTCGACGCGGCGCGGCTGGCGACCGAGATCGGCATCGTCTACCAGGATCCGTCGGCGTCCTTCAACCCGGCCCTGCGGATGGGCGGTCAGCTCACCGAGGTGCTCCGCACCCACCAGGGGGTGAGCAGGGCACAGGCGCGTGCCAAGGCGGTCGAGGCACTGGAGAAGGTACGCATCCGGGACCCGGAGGCCGTCGTCCGGCAGTACCCGCACGAACTGTCCGGCGGCATGCGGCAGCGCGCGATGATCGCCTCGGCCGTTCTGCCCGACCCCAAGCTGATCGTGGCCGACGAGCCGACGACGGCGCTCGACGTGACCGTCCAGGCCGAAGTCCTCGATCTGCTGCGTGAGATCAACGGCCGACGCGGCACCGGGATGCTGTTCATCTCCCATGACATCGGGGTCGTGGGCACCCTGTGCCACCGGATCGTCGTGATGTACGCCGGGCGTGTGGTGGAGGAGCTGTCGCCTGCCGACCTGCGCGCCGGCCGCGCCCGCCACCCCTATACCCGGGCCCTGCTGGCAGCCGCTCCCCGGCTCGCCGACAACGACGACGGATGGGACGAGACGGGCCGCCCCGGGCCCCTCACCACCATTCCGGGACGCCCGCCGGCCCCGGCCGACCGCCCGGCGGGCTGTGCGTTCGCCGCGCGCTGTCCCCTCGTCCATCAGAGGTGCACGGACGAACTCCCGCTGCTCCGCGGCGGTGTCGCCTGCCACGCCGCGGCGGCCGGTGCCCCGGCCACGACGACTGTGCGAGGTGAGGCATGACCGCCGCGCTCGCCAACCCTGGAGGTAGCCCCGTGATGGCCCGCAAACTCGCGGTCGAGGATCTGACCGTGGTGTTCGGACACGGCTCGCGCGCCAAGACCGTCCTCGACGGGGTGTCGGTGGGCGTGCGGGCCGGGCAGACGCTCGGTCTGGTCGGTGAGTCGGGGTCCGGGAAGTCCACCCTGGCCAAGGCGGTCGTCGGCATCCACCGGGCCCGTTCCGGCCGGGTCACGCTCGACGGCCGGGACGTCACGGGTCTGCGGGGCAGGGAGCTGACGGCCGTTCGGCGCCGTGTTCAGCTCGTCTCGCAGGACCCCTACGCCTCCCTCAACCCCCGTATGACCGTCGCGCAGGCGATCGCGGAGGCCGTCGACCCGGTGCGTGCCGATGCGAAGAAGCACGGGGAGACGGTGACACGCTGGCTGGAGACCGTGGCTATGGACGCCTCAGCCGCCGACCGCTACCCGCACGAGTTCTCGGGCGGGCAGCGCCAGCGCATCGCCATCGCCCGCGCACTCGCCGTCGAGCCGGAGGTCGTCATCGCCGATGAGATCACCTCCGCGCTCGACTGCTCGGTGCAGGCCGAAGTACTCAATCTGCTCGCGGAGTTGAGGCAGACACTCGACCTCACCATGGTCTTCATCTCGCACGACCTGGCCGTCGTGCGCCACGTCAGCGACGAGGTGGCCGTGCTGCGGCACGGCGAGCTCGTCGAGTACGGGCCGTGCCGGGAGGTCTACCGCGCCCCGGCGCACCCGTACACCCGCCGGCTGCTCGCGAGTGTGCCGAGCCCGACCGCCCACGCCGCCGACCAGGAGAGTGCCGCATGACCGCAGCCCGCCTCACCCACGAGCTCACCGCCGACCTCAAGGGGGCCGGACTGGAGGACTTCTACCGGGATCTGCACCGCCACCCCGAACTGTCCATGCGCGAACACCGCACCTCCGCGACGCTCGCCGCGCGCCTGCGCGCCGCCGGGTACGAGACCACCGAGGCGGTCGGCGTGACGGGCGTCGTGGGCGTCCTGCGCAACGGCGAGGGCCCCACCGTGATGCTGCGGGGCGACATGGACGCCCTGCCGGTACAGGAGGCCACCGGCCTCGCGTACGCCTCCGAGCACGACGGGGTGATGCATGCCTGCGGGCACGACCTGCACGTCACCTGGCTCGTGGGCGCCGCGGAGACGCTTGCCGCCGGGCGCGACACCTGGTCGGGGACGCTCGTGATCGTGGGGCAGCCCGGCGAGGAGACCGGCGAGGGAGCGCGGGCCATGGTGGCGGACGGCCTGCACACGCGTTTCCCGCGCCCCGACGCGGTGTTCGGGCAGCATGTGGCCCCCGGGCCCAAGGGCCTCTACTCGCACACCCCGGGCCTGACCATGTCCGCTTCCACGGAGGTCGACATCGTCATCCACGGAATTGGTGGCCACGGCTCACGTCCGGAGTCCACGGTCGACCCGATCGTGACGGCCGCGTACGTCGTCACGCGGCTCCAGGCCGTCGTGGCCCGGGAGATCGCCGCCAAGGACTCGGCCGTGCTGACGGTCGGCCGGTTCCACGCGGGCAGCAAGAACAACATCATCCCGGCCGAGGCCCGCCTCGGCCTCACCCTGCGTTCCCAGTCGCCGCGGGTGCAGCAGCAGCTGGTGGCGGGCATCCGGCGCATGGTGGCGGGCGAGTGCTCCGCGGCCGGCTGCGCGAGGCCGCCGGAGATCACCGTCGGGAACGAGTTCCCGGTGACCGTCAACGACGCGGCGCTCGACCAGAAGGTGGCCGCCGTCCACACCGAGGTGTTCGGCGCGGGTTCCGTCTTCGACTTCGGTCCGGCGATGGGCAGCGAGGACTTCTCCCGGCTCGCACCCGACGGGGTCCCGTACGACTTCTGGCACGTACCGGCGACCCCGGACAGCACGTGGTCGGCGGCGCCGGGCGCGGACCTGGAGGAGAAGTTCGGCAACGTTCCCGGCAACCACAGTCCGCTGTTCGCCCCCGATCCTGCCGTGATCACTCCGGGCGTCCAGGCCATGGTGGCCGCCGCACTCACCACTCTCGTCTGAGGGTCCCCGGCCTGTCACCGCAGCAGGGCAGTTCCGCTGAAATGACCGGTGGACCCGACCCCATCAGCGCCGCCGCCCGCGAGGTCGGTCATCGGCGCGTGACGCGTCAGCCCGTGACGATCCCGGCCACGAGGTTGATGGTCGTGGCCAGGATGCTGGCACCGAAGACGTATGACAGCAGGCAGTGGAGGGCGACCGCGCGGATCGTGGCGGTGGAGACGTCGGTGCCACAGGGCGATCCACCCCACCACGACGAACACCGTCTCCGCCACGGCGATCCCGGCGAGGATGCCCAGCGCGCGTGGGTCAGTGAGCCGACGACCGCACCGACAGCGGCTCCGATCGCCGCCGCGCCGGCGAGTCGGGGCGGACAGTACCGACGAGTGGCTCATGGGCGACCCAAGAGGATTGCCTCCGCGGCTCGGTGAAGGACAAAGCAGTGAACGGGCCGCACCGGAAGCGGTACGGCCCGTCGCGGTCCTGCGGTTGCCCTACTCCGGGGCGTCCCCTTCCGGGGGCAGACCCGCCTCTTCACGGTCCTCCTCAAGGCGTTCGTCGAGCTCCTTCGCGTCCGGGCGCCTGGGCATGCCACCCCCATGTCCGCTGCCCGGGTCGCCTTCGACTTCCTTGTTGGACTTGTGGTGGGGCGCCATCGTTCTCTCCTTCGGTATGCGGTGCGGGCGGCTGAGTTGCCGGCGCGGTCGGCGCGTACGCCTCGGCGCCGGTCGGGAAGCCTGCGCGGACGGGACGGCTTCGCGGCGCACCGTGCGGTGGAGCGAGTCGTCCTCCACATCGGCGACGACCGTGCCGCCGGGGGGCCGGTCTCGCCGCCGAGCAGCGGGGAGCCGACGCGCTTGCCGAGTTCCGTCCGAATCGTGCGGCGCAGCGGGCGGGCGCCGAACTCCGGCTGGTAACCGTGAGCGACCAGCAGCTTCGTCGCCTGCAGATCACTGAAGCGATCAAAAGGACCGGAGGGTGAAGCGAGCGCCATCGACATGCCGGCTCCTGGTGCACGAGGGGGTCCCCACCACTGAAACGCGATGCCCCCTGCTCCGCAAACGCAGGGGCCCGCGGCCTGCGGGCGTGTCGGTCCCACTGGGCGGGAGGACCGACACGCCGTAGGGATAATTTCTCCCCCTATGCCCCACTTGAGGGTCCGCCCGTCGACGATGGCCGAGCACGGATCGCGGGTCGTACGGGATCCCCGACCGGCCCGGGGGTCCGTGCGTCCGCCCGCCGTGTCCGTTCCAGCACCCTCGGAGCACCATGCCCTCCGCGCCTTCCCCGAGCCCCCGTGTCCCGCAGGCCCGTGCCGGCACCCTCGTGCGGCACGCCGGGCTGTGGCTCGTACCGACAGCCCTCAGCGCACTGGTCGCGCTGCTGCTGTCCCTCCTCTACATGGGCGGCATCCTCAGCCCGAACGACAACGTGCACCAGCTGCCGGTCGCCCTCGTCGACGAGGACCGGAGCCGGCCGCTGCCCGGGCAGCGGGAGAACCTCGGGAAGCAGGTCACCGACTCGATCGCCTCGGCCGGCTCCTCGGACGCCGTCGAGTGGCGTCGGCTCGGGCGCGCCGAGGCCCAGGACGCGCTGGCCTCCGGCAAGGTCTACGGTGCGCTGGTCGTCCCGAAGGACTTCACCACGTCCGTCGCTGCCCTGACCACCGACCGGGCGACTGCCCGGCCGACGCTCACCGTGCTCACCAATCCGGGTCTCGGCAGCCTGGGTTCGTCCATGGCGGCCCAGATCAACCAGAGGGCGGCCGGCCAGGCGTCCCTGGCCATCGGCA
The DNA here is from genome assembly GCF_042717135.1 of Streptomyces sp. NPDC058620. Classification (NCBI taxonomy): domain Bacteria; kingdom Bacillati; phylum Actinomycetota; class Actinomycetes; order Kitasatosporales; family Streptomycetaceae; genus Streptomyces; species Streptomyces sp. NPDC058620. The sequence continues at coordinate 451,251 of NZ_JBHXQO010000001.1, read as the reverse complement.
AGCAGCTCACGGCCTCCACCGCCGTCCCGACGACCCGCCTGCTCCTCACCGACCCCGTCACGGTCACCACCCGAGTCGGCCATCCGATCGGCCGGCACAGCGGTCTCGGCCTCACCGCCTTCTACTACACCCTGCTGCTGGTGCTCAGCGGCTTCATCGGAGGCAACCTCATCCACAGCGGTGTCGACACCGCGCTCGGCTACGCGGACAGCGAGATCGGGCCCTGGCACGCCCGCCGGCCGACCGTGCCCATCAGCCGCACCCAGGCTCTGGTGCTGAAGATGCTCATGACGGCTGGAATCTCGGTACTGACCACGACCCTCGTCATGGTGGCCACGGTCGCGATCCTCGGCATGGACGCCACGCACCTGCCCCTGCTCTGGGTCTTCTCCTACTGCGCGACGGTCACCATCGGCCTGGGAGTCCAGGCCATCAACGCCGCCTTCGGCGGGATCGGGCAGCTCGTGTCCATGTTCGTCTTCATCGCGCTGGCCCTCCCCTCCTCCGGGGCGACCGTGCCGCTGGAGGCCACACCGGGCTTCTACCGCTTCCTGGGCATTTTCGAGCCGATGCACCAGCTCAGCGCCGGCGTACGGGCCATCCTCTACTTCGACGCCCGCGCCGACGCCGGACTGACCCGCGCCTGGATCATGATCGCGGTCGGGGTCGCCGTGACCTTCGCGTTCGGATTCGCCATGACCCACTACTACGACCGCAGGGGGCTGCACCGCCTCACGCCACAGCCCGCATGAGCGCCGAGCAGGGCGCGCAGGCCGACGGGCGCCGTTCTGGCTGCGCCGGGCCGCCGCCGTCGAACAGTGGGTGGCCCTGGGCCTGGCCGTGGTCGTCCTGCCCGCGCCGGCCTTCGTCTCCGCTCTCGACGGACAGGCTTGGACGGCGACCGTCAACTGCCAGGTCAGCAGAGGTACACAGACCGAGAGCAACCGTCTGATCGAGCTGGGCCGCAGGGGCAACGGTGTCGTGGGCTGGAACCTGGACGCGGAGGAGGTCTCCGACGGCGTGGGGTGTACGGGCGAAGAGAGCCTCTTCGTACGCGAGCCGTGGTGGCGTACCTGAACACGACCGTGCCGCGTGGCCCGTGTGGCGTGTCCGACCGTGTGTTCGCCCCCGTGACGAAAGAGAAACCTGACGCTACCTAGCGGTAACAAGCCACGGCGTGCCAGATTCCGTAGGCCACCGGCCGGCGGCTGTCCCCCGCTCCTCTGCACCGACGCAGGAGAACACAGCCATGCGCTCTTCCCCCTACCGCGCCGTTCGCGGGCTTCTCGCCCTCTCCCTCGCCGCCGCCGCGGCACTGACGGCCGCCGGCGTCTCCCCCGCCGCCGCGAGTCCCGGCTCCGGACCCACAGCCGTCGTGACGATGGGCGACAGTTACATCTCCGGCGAGGCCGGCCGCTGGCAGGGCAACAGCCTCACCACCAGCGGGAGCCGCAGCGGAACCGACCGGGCATGGACGGGGAGTGGGTACGACCCGAGCCGCGTCTACGGCCCCACCGCGGCGAACGGCTGCCACCGCTCGGACTCCGCCGAGGTCAACGGCGCGGCCGGCGCGGCGCAAGCGCTGATCAACATCGCCTGCTCGGGCGCCACGACCCAGAACGTCTTCCGGGCGGCGCACGGCGGCCGCTCCTACAAGGGCGAGGCCCCGCAGGCCGACCAGCTCGCCGGCATCGCGGCATCCCACGACGTGAAGCTGATCGTCCTGTCCCTCGGCGGCAACGACCTGGGCTTCGCGGACATCATCAGGGCCTGCGCGACCGACTACATCGTCTGGTACTCGTACTGCCACGACGACCAGCAGACCGCCGTGGACGGGAAGATCAACACGGTCATGGCGAACGTCGGCAAGTCCGTCGACGAGATCCGCGCGGTCATGTCCGGGGCCGGATACGCCTCGACGGACTACCGGATCGTGCTCCAGTCGTACCCTTCCCCCATCCCGCGCGGTGCCGATAACCGCTACGCGGAGAGCGGGTGGAGCCGGACCAGCACGGGCGGCTGCCCCTTCTGGAACAAGGACTCCGACTGGGCGCGCGACTCGCTCGTGCCCCAGATCGCGAGCCGCCTCAAGGGCGTCGCCGCCACCAGGGGCGCGCAGTTCATGGACCTGCGTGACATGCTCCAGGGGCGCGAGGTGTGCGCGAGGACCAGCAAGCTGGTCAGCTCGACCGTGCCCGCGGCGGCCACGACGAGTGAGTGGGCTCGCTGGATCGACAGCAACGAGACCCAGGGTCCGGTACAGGAGGCCGTACACCCCAACCACTACGGGCAGTTGGCGCTCGGCCGCTGCCTCGCACTGATCCATGCCCGGCCGAGCGGCGACTACAACTGCCGCAACACGGCGGGGGCGGGTGCTTCCGGCATGTATCTGACCCCCGTCTCGTAGGGGACTCGGGTCCCGGGCCCCAGCGGGCCCGGGCGGCTGCTCGCCTCGATGGGTAGGGTCGTTCGCGTGCGCGATGTGCGGGTTGTGCTGATCGGCGGGACGTCGCATGCCGGGAAGTCAACCGTCGCCCGAGCGGTGGCGGACGGGATCACTCGCCGGAGTCACCCCAACTCGCGTTCCGCGACGGTGCGGAAGCTCCGTGGCGCGCGCCCCAGGAGGCGCTGAACGGTGTCGGTGGTGCGGTCCTCGGCGCCCTCGGCGATGGTGCGGTCCATGCCCGCGAGCATGGCGGCGAACTCGGCGGGCATCTCGGCGGCCAGGCGGTCGCGCATCCGTTCGTAGGTCAGGTGCCGGTGGGTGACGGTCCGGCCGGTGACATCGGTGAGAACGGCCGCGATGTCGTCGTAACTCAGCGCTTGCGGTCCGGTGAGGATCAGGCCGGCGTTCGGGGCGTGCGCCTCGGTGAGTGCGTGCACGGCGACGGCGGCGATGTCGTCGGCGTCGACGAACCCGACTCGCCCCTCACCGGCCGCCGTGCGGATGGTCCCGTCGGCTCTGACGGTCCGGGCGTGCGCGTGGTTGCCGGTGAAGTTCTGCATGAACCACGAGGGGCGCAGCACCGCCCACTGCGGGAACAGGCCCGGGAGCGCCTGGTGGACCTGTCCCACGGCAGGGCCTCCGGCGGGGATCGCCGAGGAGCTGAGCAGGACCGCGCGGTCGACGCCGGCGGTGCGGGCCTGTCGGAGGAAGGGCAGCATGACGGCCTCCGGGTCCGAAACGCCGAGCGGCGGGATGAGGTAGACCCGGTCCGCGCCGTCGAGGGCGCCTTCGAAGGAAGCGGGGTCGTCCCAGTCGAACCGCACGGGAACGGCACCGTCGACGGGGGTGGCGCGCCGGCCGGCCGCCTTCACGCGTCCGCCCGTGGCGGCGAGGCGGGCGACGACGCGGCTTCCGGTGGTGCCCGTGGCGCCGATCACCAGGGTGAACTTCTCGTGCGCGTTCATGCGGTACTCCCGGCGAAGTGGGTGGCGGGGTCCTGGACCGCGAGCGGGTTCCAGTAGTCGCGGTAGCGGGTGATGAGGCCGTTCGTGTCGGCGACTACGGCGATGCTGGACATGCCGAAGTGCCTGTCGGTGTCCGCCAGGCGGCCCACGCCGTGCATCTCGACCACGACGGCGTCCGGCACGAGGGTCTGCATGATCTCGGCGTGGGGGAAGTCGTGGAGGTCGATGTGATCGGGATAGTCGCTCATGTACGCGGCGACGGCCACCCTGCCCTCCAGCCGCTTCGGCCGGCCGCCCGGCGCGAAGGGGAACTCAAGGATTGCGTCCTCGTCCCACAGGTTCACCCAGCCGTCGACGTCCTTGGCCTGCAGCAGTCGCAGACCGTGGCGGAGCAGGTCCGCCGGTGCGGTGTCGGCACGCATGGTTACTCCGTCCCGTACGATACGGACTCCGAGTCCGTTTCACGTGATGACGATACGGACCCCGGGTCCGCTTTGCAACCGGAGGAACTCCATGGCCGAACGCAAGCCGCGCGCGGACGCCACCCGCAACCGGGAAGCCGTCCTCGCGGCCGCCGACACGCTCTTCGCCCGTTGCGAGAGCCCCGAGGCGGTCACCATGGCCGACATCGCGGTGGCAGCCGGCGTCGGCAAGGCGACCCTCTTTCGCGGGTTCGGTGACCGCACCGGCCTGATCCACGCGCTGTACGAGGCGCGGCTCGCACCGCTCAGGCTCGCCGCCGAGGAGGGGGCACCGCCGCTGGGACCCGCGACCCCGCCTCTGGAGCGCGTACCCGCCCTGCTGGACGCCGTCCTCTGCTTCAAGATCGACAACCGCCATCTCGCCCTCGCTCTGGAGGGAACCGGCGGCGACAGCCCTTATGCGGCAGAACACTACGAACGGTGGCACGGCACGCTTCAGGCGGCGCTGGAGCAGATCCCCGGACTCACCGACAGCGACTTCGCCGCACATGCCCTGCTCGCCGCCACCCGTGCCGACCTCGTCGAGCACCTCGTGGGCCGCCGGCGCATGACGCGCGAGCAGATGCGTGCCCAGCTGGCCGCGTTCACTGCCAGGGTGCTCGAACCTCGCGCACCGAAGGACTGAACGGGGCCGAGTCCGCCCCGGCGCCACCGACCGGCGGCGCCGGGGCCACGCGATGCGAAGAGTGACTCGCGCGTCGCCGAGAACAGTGCCGTGAGGGCCTTGGGCGGGGCCCGGGCCGCGTTCCGGGGCCCGTCGCCACTCCCCGTATCGCTTGCCTCGATCTAGCCCCGGACGAGCGCGGCCACCGCCCCCAGGCACCCGGGCTGACCTGCAACTCCTCTGCATTTTGAGTAGAGTTGGAGCACCAGGAGGGGCGGGATCGGAGCGCCGCGGAGGTCTCTGTCGCAGGTGCTCCCGGGGCGCCGCCGCGAATTCACCGACCTCGGGCAGCCCCTTCGGCGACATCAGCCGACCAGATACGCAGGACGACCAAGCGAGAGGGCACTTCCTTGACCGAATCCGGCAATCCCGACCAGTCCGCCGATGCGAACGTGACCTCGTACGAGGCCAGTCACATCCACGTCCTGCACGGCGTCGAAGCCGTCCGGAAGCGGCCCGGCATGTACGTCGGCTCGACAGGCGAACGCGGTCTGCAGGAGCTGGTGTACACAGCTGTCGACTTCGCGGTCGACGAGGTCCTGGCCGGCCACGCCGACACCGTCGATGTCACGATCACTTCCGATGGCGGCGGTGTGCGCGTCGCGGACAACGGGCGGGGCATCCCGGTCGCTGTGGAGGCGTCCACGGGCAAGCCGGCCGTCGAGACCGTGCTGACCGAGGTGCGCACCGGTACACGACCCAGCGCCGCCGGCTACCCGGTCACCGGCAGCAGGAGCGGCGTGGAACTCCCCATTGTCACCGCGCTGTCGAGCCGCCTCACCGTCGAGATCCGGCGTGACGGGTTCCGCTGGAGCCAGGAGTACGAACGCGGCGTCCCGGTCGCCCCGCTGACGCAGCACGAGGAAACAACGGAGCACGGCACGACGATCACGTTCTGGGCCGATCCCGACGTCTTCTCCACCACGCAGTACACGTTCACCCTGCTGTCGCGGCGCTTCCAGGAGCTGGCCTTCCTCGTCGAGGGCCTGACCATGTCCCTTACCGATGAGCGTCCGGAGCGGACCGGCGGACCGGGTGAGGCGGAAGCGGCACGGACTCTCTACGACGGCGGCGTCCGGGATTTCATGGCCCACCTCCGCTCCGGCGAGGACGACCTGCTGCACCCCGGTGTCATCGGCTTCGGGGACGAGAACGAGGAGAAGACCCTCTCCGTCGACATCGCCCTGCAGTGGTCCGCCTCTTCCCAGGACCGTGTCCATTCCTTCGGCAACACCCACAGCACCCCCGAGGGAGGCACCCACGAGCAGGGGTTCCTGAGCGCACTCGCCACGCTGATCACCACGCACGCGCGCACGCGACAGCTGCTGCCGGAGTGCGACGAACTCTCCGCCGACGACATACGCGAGGGGCTGACCGCGATCATCTCCGTCAAACACCGCCACCCCGAGTACGAGGGCTGCACCAGGGGCCGGCTCGCCAACCCCGAGGTGCGCCCCTACGTGGAGAACGTCGTGCGCGGCCACATGACGACCTGGCTTGATCACCACCCGGACGAGGCCGACGCCATCGTTCGCCACGCCATCGGAGCCGCCACCGCGCGCAAGGCATCGGGAGAGGCCGGTGTGCGTCCCGGCCCCGAGCACGGCCGCTGACGGAGACGCGCCCGGCAGTTGAGCGCGCCCCGTCCACCCACCGCATCGAGGAATGGCAGTTGACCCCGTACTCCCTGGCGTTCTACATGGACGTAATCACCACCGGGACCGTGCTCGGCCTGGACCCCACCGACTCCCCCGATCGTGTCACCGCCGTCCTCGGGGAGAAGTTCGCCGAGAACCGCTTCGGCGCCCACAGCCTGCACCGCGACTACGGTCTGGCCGAGTTCTCCTGGCACCGTGATGCGCCCGGCCGGGCCTGGTCGGGCCACCACATCGCCCTGCAGGTGCACCGGCTCGCGCGCCGTGACCGTACGCTCCCCAACGAGGCCATCCGCGCCCGGTACGGGCGGTTCGCGCCCCGGCTCCGGTTCGAGAAGGTGCAGCGCCTCCTGCGGCGCCGCGGCATTGCCCTCCAGGAGATTCCGGAGATACCCGCGAACGCGCCGTACTACCGGACGTTCTGGCAGCCCGACTCCCGCGTGGCCGTCTCCGTCATCGGCATGCACGGCGAATACAGCACACCGGACCATCTCCAGGTCGGAGACGTCTACAGCATCGTGACGCCCATGACCACCGAGGAGGTGGAACGGCGAGGACACGGCCCCGCGGCGGGTTGTCCGCGCACGGATAGGCCGGAGCGGCGAGACCGGCCGGCCGGGGAGGAAGCATGATGAAGTTTTAGAGGGGCAGGCCGGACCGAACACCTGGACCGGGACACCTGGCCCGGCGGGTTCACGCGCCGCGGCAGAGGGCGTTGTCGACCAGGTCACGCAGGGCGTCCTCCTGGCGGGCCGCTGTCCGCGGATCGCCGGGGCGGCTGTGCGCGGAGACGGTGACGGTACGGCGGCCGTCCGTCGTGGTGGCGGCCCGGACGACGTAACCGAAGCCGCTTCCGCCGTGGCCGAGGTAACCGCCGCCGCAGGACAGCGGCGTGAAGAACAGCCCCGGGCCGTCCTGTGTGCCCGCGGGGTGGCCACGGTCCTGCGGCACGGGGACGGCGGTTCGCATGGCGGCGAGCGCGGCGGGCGTCAGGAGCCGTCCGCCGGCCAGGGCGGCGAAGAAGTCGTTGACCTCGTCAGCCGTGCCGGTCATCGAGCCGTCGGCCCCACTGTCGAAGGGGCGGTACGGGACCGTGGTGTCGATGAGGGGTCCGTTCTCGGTGAACTGCTGGTAGTTGGAGGCGTGCGGCTGCGGAAGGTGGGGCGAGGTGCCGGGAGTCTCTGTGCGCCGCAGCCCGAGCGGGCGCAGGATGCGTTCGTGGACCTGCTGTTCCCAGGTGCGGCCCGTGACCTTCTCTATGATCATTCCGGCGATCACGTAGTTGGTGTTGGAGTACGCCCAGTCCGTCCCCGGCGGAAAGCCGGGTTCATGGCGCATGGCCATGGCAACGAGCTGCGCGGGCCGGTAGGCGTGCCATCGGTACGTGTAGTAGGTGCGGGCGCCGGGGTCCGGGAACACGTCAGCCGTGTAGTCGTACAGGCCACTGGTGTGCTGGAGCAGGTCGCGGACGGTGATGGCCCGGCCGTCGTTCCCCGCGCCGGAGACGACCCCGGGCAACACCTGCTCCACCGTCTGATCGAGCGACAGCCGCTTCTCGTCCACGAGTTGCAGCATGACGGTGGCGACGTACGTCTTGGTGATGCTCCCAAGACGCAGGTACCCGTTCAGAGGGACCTGACGGCCACTTTCGAGTTCACCGGCACCGGAACGCGCCGTGACGGTCCCGCGGGGCGTCGTCAGCCGGACCGACACCCCTGTGACGCCGGTATCCCGCAGCAGGTCGGCGTCATGCTGCACGGACCCGTCCCCGGCCGGCGGGCGTGAAGTGACCGCAGGGGCCGCGAAGGCTGATGGCACCGACACGGCCAGCGTCAGGACAGCGGCTGACACCCATGAACAACGCGTTCTCATGGCCCGAGGTTAGGAACAGCGGGAGCGTCCGCACGATGCGGGCGACCCCCCAGAACTTCGGGGGCCAACCGGATGGACGGTTCCCTCGTCCGTTCGTCGGTGCCGTCCTTGGCGAACGCCCAGACAGCCAGCGCGAGTGCACTGAACGCGGCGCCCAGTACACACACGGCGCCCCACCCGGCCACGGCGTACAGCGCGGTCGAAGCGATGGCTCCGGCGGCGCTGCCGATCGAGTAGAAGACCATGTAGCCGCCGATCAGACGGCTGCCCGCGTCGGGGCGCAGGGCGTGGATCACGCTCTGGTTGGTCACGTGTACGGCCTGCACGGCGAGGTCGAGAAGGATCACCCCGGCCGCGAGGGCCCAGAGCGAGTGCGTGGTGAACGCGAGGGGCAGCCAGGACAGGGTGAGCACGGCGAGGGCGGCCCCGGTCGTCCGGCGGGCGTGCCCGCGGTCGTTGAGGCGGCCCGCCGCGTTGGCGGCGAGGGCCCCGGCGGCTCCGAGCAGTCCGAACGCGCCGATCGCGGTCGGGGACAAGGACATGGGGGGCTCGCTGAGGACCAGGGCGACGCAGCTCCACAGGGTGCTGAACGCCGCGAAGACGAGGAGCGCGAACAGTGCGCGCCGACGCATCAGCCGTTCGCCGGTGAACAGACGGACGGTGGAGGCGAGCAGGCGCCCGTAGCCCAGCGCGGGTACCGGTGTGTCGCGTGGCGGGATGACGCGGTGGAGTACGAGGGCCGCCGAGCAGGCGAGTACCGCCGACACGAAGTAGACCGAGCGCCAGCCCGCGAGGTCGGCGAGCAGTCCCGAGACGGTACGGGCGAGCAGGATGCCGGTGACGACGCCGCTGGTGACGGCTCCGACGACGCGCCCACGACGCGCCGGCTCGGCGAGCGACGCGGCGCAGGCGACGAGGGACTGGGTCACGACCGCGAAGAGTCCCACCGAGGCCATTGCGGCAAGGAGGACCGTGGCGGTGGTTGCGGTCGCGACGAGGAACAACGCTGCTGCCAGCAGAAGGAGTTGGGCTGTGATAAGGCGTCGGCGGTCGAGCAGGTCGCCGAGTGGGACGACGAAGAAGAGGCCGAGTCCGTACCCGACCTGGGTGAGCGTGACGACAACGCCCAGGGCCGCGGGAGAGAGGGCGAACTCCTTGCCGAGTGTCACCAGGAGCGGCTGCGCGAAGTAGACGTTGGCGACCGCGATCCCGCAGACGACCGCGAAGAGCGCGGTGGCCCCGCGAGGCAAGCGGGTGGCAGTGGACGCCTGGCGCATGGTGGGACCTTCCGTAGAACGGTTGCATCTTGCTACCGGAGACCGTAACCGTGAGTGGTAGCATGATGCAACCGCCTTGAGGGATGGTCGAGGAGCGAAGGAGGCCGCAGTGGTGAAACGGACCCGGTTCGACGACAACGAGTGCCCGGTCGCCCGGTCGGTCGACGCGATCGGGGACTGGTGGTCGCTGCTGATCGTGCGGGACGCGTTCGACGGGAGCCGGCGCTTCGGCGAGTTCCAGCGCAGTCTCGGAGTGGCCAAGAACATCCTGAGCGCCCGGCTCCGCACGCTCGTGGCGGGCGGCATCCTGGATTCGGTCCCGGCAGCAGACGGCGGCGCCCACCACGAGTACGTCCTGACCGAGAAGGGCCGGGGCCTCTTCCCCGTCATCGTCGCGCTGCGCCAATGGGGCGAGGAGCGGTTCTTCGAGCCGGGCGAACCGCGCTCCGAACTCACCGACCGGCGCCACGGACGCCCACTGCGTCCGCTGGAGGTCCGCGCGCACGACGGCCGGCTGCTCGATCCGGATGAGACGGTCGTGCGCAAGCCGGCCGACGAAGCCTCACCCGGCTGAGCTGCCTGCGTTACGGAACAAGCGGAGCGGATCGCTGCGACCCTCGGAGTGCCGAGTCGATGTCCGGCGCCGGCAGCGGTCCGCAGCCGTCGAGGCCGTCGTAGTGGTCCACGTCGGCCCAGCCTCCGGCCCGACGGGCGCCGAAATGTGCCCCGCCGGGCCAAGCGGCCATGCTCTCTGCGGGGCTTCGCGGACGAATCACTCACCGGTCCACGAAAGACCCCTGTGCGTAACCATCGTGACGGCTCGTCAGCTGACTTTCGCATCGATAGTCGACGGCACCGGCAGCGACACACGCAGCCCATCGCGGGGACGCACCCAGACGGGAATTAACCCGACATCACGCACAAGAGCGTCCAGTCAAGTCGTCAATAAAACGCTGCCTGTTGCGGCGAAATCGGACCATACCGGCGCTTCGGGGAATGAGGTGATCCAACGCGCAACCACTCCCCCGCGCGGCTGGAAACACCTTTCTGAAAACCTTGCCCTGCGGCTCGGACTGCCGATACTCTCCGGCGGTGGTGATCGAACGTCAGAGCCATCGGACACGTGGGACCTACATGACTACTGCACCATTCTCGACTTCCGCTCTTTCCCTGCATCACGGTCTGGTCATCGAGAGGGGAGACCTCCCCCTCACTGAACTCCCGCACTCCGACATCACGGACTTGTTCAAAGATCACGGAACTCTGCTGTTCCGTGGATTCGAAGCGAACGCCGAAGATTTCCGTGAGCTGGTTCAACGCTTCTCCACGACGCTGTACTTCCACCAGAATCCCAATCGCGAGACACTGACAGACGACGGTGCGGTTCTCCTTGTCGATGCGCATCGGAACCCCATTCCCGCGCACGCCGAAATGAGCTATTGTCCGCTGCACCCCGGCCTTCAGTGGTTCTTTTGTGTGCAGCCGGCCAGTTCGGGCGGGGCCACAACGGTCTACGACGGCGTGGAAGCGTACAACCGGCTCGCGAAAGAGACGCGTGATCTCTTCGACGAACGGCGTCTGACGTGGCGGCTGCCGTTCCCGACAGGCCCCGAGCACCAGGAGCGGGTGTTCGGGACGTCGGACCGCGAGGAGCTCGACGCGATGTTCGCCGAATACGACGACTTCGCGTACGACTTCGACGACGCCGGGAATCTGAACTGGAATTACACGGTGTCGGCCGTGCCGCAGGCCCCCTATGCCGACGCCCGCACCCTGTGCAACAGCTACTTGGGTTCCGGCGCGATCGTCACCTTCGAAGACGGCTCCCCCATACCGCAGCACTGCCGCTGGGACGCGCTCGACGCCACCGAGCAGGTGGCGGTCGATATCGAGTGGCAGGCCGGGGACATCGTGATGATCGACAACCGGCGCGTCATGCACGGGCGGCGCGGCTTCGAGGACCCGAACCGGAAGGTCGCGGCGATGTTGTCGCGGCCGAACTTCTGAGCAGTCCTCCGTCACCCTCATAGTTTGGACCCTTCTGTGCCCCAACCCGTCGCAGGTCTGGCCGCAACGTCAGCTCCTCCCACCTCCCTGTCCTCCTTCTACGGACAGGCCCTCGATTCCCTGGAGCTCTCGGACCCGGTTCTGCACGGACTGCTCGGGGACGAACTCGACCGGCAGCGGGAGACACTGGCGCTCGTCGCCTCGTGCAGCCCGGTCACGCCCGCGGCGCTGGTCGCCGAAGGCAGCTTCTTCGCCAACGTCACGGCGGAGGGGTATCCGGGCCGGAGGTTCCACGCGGGGTGCGTGAACGTCGACAAGGTCGAACAGCTCGCCATCGACCGGGCGAAGGACGCTTTCGGCGCCCGGTACGCCAATGTCCAGCCGCACTCGGCCAGCACCGCCAACCAGGTCGTCATGACCGCACTGCTGCGCCCGGGCGACCCGATACTGGGGCTCGACCTCGACGCCGGCGGCCACCTCAGCCACGGAGCCTCCGTCAACGCCTCCGGGCGCGTCTTCACTGCGCACAGCTACGGGCTCGGCCCCGACGGGCTCATCGACTACGACGAGGTGCGGGCGGCGGCCCTGGAGCATCGCCCCCGGCTGCTCATCGCGGGCACCACCGCCTATCCCCGTACGATCGACTGGGCGGCGTTCCGGGCGATCGCCGACGAGGTCGGGGCGTTCCTGCTCGCCGACATCACCCACATCGCCGGTCTGGTCGTCGCGGGTCTGCACCCGTCCCCGATGGAGCACGCGCATGTGGTGACGACGTGTACGCACAAGCAGCTGTACGGCCCCCGCGGTGGACTCATCCTCCTCGGGGAGTCCGCGGACATGACGCTCCCGGGCGGCCGGACGCTGGAACAGACCATGCAGGCCGGGGTGTTCCCGCTCATTCAGGGCGCGCCCGTGGTGAACAGCATCGCCGCCAAGGCGTACGCCCTGGGCGCGGCCCGCACTCCGGCGTTCACCGAGACCATGCACCGGGTGCGCACGCTCGCGGCAGAACTCTCGGACGCATTGATACGGCGAGGTATCCGCGTTATTTCGGGAGGCACGGACAACCACATCGTGGTCGCCGACGTCCTCACGTCCTTCGGGATCACGGGTGTCAATGCCGAGAAGGCCCTGGAAGAATGCGGCATTCTCGTCAACAAGAACCGGATCGTCGGTGACACCCACTCGGCCAGGGTGACATCGGGCGTGCGTTTCGGCAGCAACAGCATGGCCGCACGCGCTTTCGACAGCGCGGATGTCGCAGAGATCGCCGGCCTCGTGGTCGAGATTCTCTCCGCCACGAAAAGCACATCTCCCACGACGTACGCGCTCGACCCTTCGGTCCGGACGCGCGCGCAGGAGGAAGTCCAGGAAATGTGCCGCCGCCGCCCCATCGCCGGGTACTGAGGCCGCCGGCGGCTGTCGATACGCCGCCGTTCTTCCTGCCGGATTTCTCCGGCCGAAATGTCAGCAGAGGGAGCCCGGTGGCCCGGGGCCGGTGATCATTCCGGCCCCGCACCGATCCCCGGCCACGGAATCCTCCTGGTCGCGCTCCCCGCTCTCCCCCACCCCAGCCCGGCTCCCGAGCCCACGCCGATGCGAGAACGGTTCATGGACACACAACACTCTGTAGTTGACGTAATCCGCCGCAATGTACGGGAGCGGGGCGCCGACGTAACCTACGAGTTCCTCGCGGAGAGCGGGGGGACCGAGTCGAAGCTCAGCATTCTGGAAATCGACGCGCGTGCGCGCGCCGTGGCGGCGGCCCTGCTCAAGGAAGCCGCACCGGGCTCCCGGGTCATGCTGCTCTATCCGCCCGGCGAACTGTTCGTCGTCGGGTTCCTGGCGACTCTCTACGCCGGAATGGTCGCCGTTCCCGTATACCCGCCGGATCCGATGCGTATCGCCCGCACACTGCCACGGCTCCGTGCGGTCGTCCACAATTCCGACGCGCAGATCGTGCTCTCCACGGAGCTTGTGCAGGCATTCACGGCCGAACTGTTCGGTCAGGCACCGGAGTTGGCCCGGCTTCCGTGGCTGGTCACGGAGCAGGTGATGCTGGGCGGAGCCGAGGAGTGGCGTCCCCCGGTGCTGGCTCCCGAGTCGGTCGCCCTCCTCCAGTACACGTCCGGGTCCACGGGCTCGCCGCGCGGCGTCGTCGTGACGCACGCGAACCTGCTGTCCAACGGCGGTGCGATCGCGGAGAGTTTCGGCCTGACCACCGACGACGTCACCGTCTCGTGGCTGCCCTTCTACCACGACATGGGGCTCCTCGGCGGCGTCCTGCAGCCCATGCTCTCCGGCATATCGAACATCCTGATGTCGCCGCTCGACTTCATGCGCCGGCCCATGCGCTGGCTGGAGACGATCGCGGCGCGCGGGGCGACGGTCAGCGGCGGGCCCAACTTCGCCTTCGACCTCTGCGTAAACAAGAGCACCGAGGCCGAGCGGGCGGGCCTGGACCTGTCGGGCTGGCGGGTGGCGTTCTGCGGAGCGGAGCCCGTCCGGCATCACACGCTGCAGCGGTTCTCCGACGCCTTCGCCGGCAGCGGCTTCGACCCGTCCTCGCTGCTGCCGTGCTACGGCCTCGCCGAGGCGACCCTCTTCGTATCGGGCAGCGGTCGCGGCAACGGTGCGGAGCGTGCCCGGATCGACCGGCAGGCCCTGGAGAAGGGCACTGCCGAGACTAGCCCCGACGGCGACCACGTGGTGTCCTCCGGCCGTGTCGCCGCCGGACACGAGCTCGTCGTGGTGGATCCCGAGACACGCAAGCGCGTCGCGCCGGGCGGCGTGGGAGAGCTCTGGGTCAGCGGTCCGTCCGTCGCCACCGGCTACTGGGGCGACGACGAGGCGACGGCTGCCACGTTCACGGCGCGTCTCGCCGGTGAACAGCGCCCCTTCCTGCGCACGGGCGACCTCGGGTTCACGCGCGACGAGCAGCTCTTCGTCACGGGCCGCCTCAAGGAAATGATGGTGATCCGCGGCCGTAACCTCTACGCCCACGACATCGAGGAGACGGCGCTGCTCGCCACGCCGTGGGCGCGCCCCGGCTGCGGCGCCGTGTTCTCGGTCGAGGTGGAGGACGGCGAACAGTGCGTCGTGCTCCATGAGGTCAAGGCGGACACGCCCGCCGAGCAGTTGGCCGGGGCCGCCGACGCGATCGCCGCCGCGGTGCTCGACGAGTACGGCGTGGCGGTGTCCGACGTCGTTCTGCTGAGCCCGCGGAGTCTGGCGAAGACATCGAGCGGCAAGATCCAGCGCCTCGCCGGGCGCACCGCGTATGTCGACGGTCTGGTCGAGGGCGAGTTGTACCGCCGGGCCGCGACCGGCAGCCCGGCGGCCGGGGACCTCACCCTCGCGTTCCCGTCGCGCGCCGAGCTGGTGCGGCTCCCGCAGGACCAGCGGGTCGAGGAGATCGAGCGCGCCCTGAGCCGCGCCGCCGGACGGCGTGGCGACCTGCCGCGCGCCACCACCGTCGCCGATCTGAACCTGGACTCCCTCGCCGCGGTGGAGCTCGCCTTCCGCGTCGAGGAGCACCTGGGCACCGTCGTCGACCCGACGCTCCTGCTGCGGCCGACGACCTTGCACGAGGTGGCGGTCGCCATCGACGCCCAGCTCCTGCTGGCGCCCCGTCCGTCCGCGCGCAGTGCGGCGGCCGAAGGTGTGACACACACCGGTCCGCTGTCGGCAGGGCAGGAGTCGCTGCTGTTCATCCGCGAGCTCGAAGGCCCGGACTGCCAGCAGAACGTGTCCGTCGCCGTCCGGCTGGCCGATCCCGTCGACCTGGACGTCCTCGCGGCCGCGGTACGCCACCTCGGTGAGCGGCACCCGATCCTGACCTCGCACTTCGGCACCGACGGCAGTCGGAGGCAGCAACGGAGCAACCCGGAAGGCGCGTTCGAGCTCGACGTCCGTGATCTGGCCGGTCTGGCGGAGTCGGCGCTGTATGCGCGGGCGGACGCGTGTGCCCTCGAACCCTTCGACATCGAAGGGGGTGACGTCGCCCGTGCGTGCCTGTTCACCGGAGTCGGCTCCCCCGTTCTGATGCTGGCGCAGCATCACGCGATCACCGACTTCTGGTCCGTGGTGACTCTCCTCGACGAGCTCGCGGGCGTCTACGGCAGCCTGCTCGCCGGGCAGACCCCGCAGTTGCCGCCGGTGGTCGGCTACGAGGAGTTCGTGCGCTGGCAGCAGGACTACGAGCGTTCGCCGCAGTGGCAGGACGACGAGCGCTACTGGCTCGATCTGCTGGCCGGTGAAGTTCACGCCCCGACCCTTCCGTACCAGGAGCGCCCGCAGCACGACAAGGGGGTCGCGCAGCACCGCGTCACGGTCGCGCCGGAGCTCCTCGCCGAGCTGGAGCGGATCGCCAAGGAGTGCGAGACGACACTCTTCTCCGTCCTGCTCGCGGCGTTCGAGGTCCTGGTCGACGCGCACAGCGGTGACGGCGAGTTCATCGTCGGCGCCACGACGACCGGCCGCCCGGAAGCCCGCTTCCGTCACACGCTGGGCTATTTCGCCAACACGATCGCGGTACGCGCCGAGCCCTCGGCCCACGCGAGCGTCGCCGAACTGATCCGCGGCACCGGACAGCAGCTGCGGGAGTCGCTGAGTCACCAGCACTTCCCGTACAGCCGGCTGGTCGAGCTCCTGCGGGCGCGCGGCAACGCCTCGGCCGTCGTCAACGCGGCCGTGGTCTTCGAGCGTCCGCACAATGCCGTCGGGCACGATGTCACCTCCGTGCTGTTCGGTGCCGGCGCGTCGTCCGCGGCGCTCGGTGACCTGACCGTGGAGCCCTTCCCGGTCGGTGTGCTCGCCTCGCAGTTCGACATCACGCTGCACGCCGTTCCCGTCGACGACGCGCTGCTCGCCCATCTGCTGGTGCGCGCGGACCGCTTCGACCCGGCGTTCGCCGAGCAGCTGGCGCGGCAGTACGTCGACCTGCTCGGCCAGATCGCGTCCCGTCGCGAGGCTCCGGTCGGCGCGCTGCGCCTCGCCGGGGCGGCGCAGTCGCTCGCCCGGGCAGACGTCCCGGCGCGGACCGTGCCGGGGATCACCTCGGTCCACGAGCTCTTCGAGGCGACGGCCGACCGTACGCCCGACGCGCTCGCGCTCGTGTCCGGTGACCTCGAACTCTCCTACGCCCAGGTGGAAGCCGAGGCGAACCGTCTCGCGCACGCGTTGCGGCAGCAGGGTCTGGGGCCCGAGGACACCGTGGGCCTTTGTCTGCGGCGCTCCCCCGAACTCGTCATCGCGATGCTGGCCGTCATGAAGTCGGGGGCCGCGTTCGTCCCCCTGGACCCTGGTCTGCCGCAGCCCCGCCTCGCCGACATGGTCGGCGACGCGCGGTGCGCGCGCATCCTCTGCCACGGGGCGACCGCCGAGCTCGCCGGCGTGCTGGGCACCACGCTGCGCGTCGACGGGCAGGGCGGCACCGGGGTGCTCACGCCCGTCGACCGGCCCGAGCCGGCTGTCGGCGGGAACAGCCTCGCGTACGTCATCTTCACCTCCGGCTCGACCGGGCGGCCCAAGGGCGTCCAGATCGAGCACCGTTCGCTGCTGAGCTATCTGCGGTCCTTCCTGGACGCGTTCGACGTCGCCGCCGGAGACCGGGTGCTGCAGTTCGCGCCCCTGACCTTCGACCCGTGCCTGGAAGAGATCTTCTCCACCTGGATCACGGGAGCGACGCTCGTGCTGCGCGACGAGGCGGTGCTGGACTCGCCGGAGCACTTCTGGACCTGGTGCGAGGAGCAGCGGCTCACCCTGGTCGACATTCCCACGGCCTTCTTCCACGTCCTGGTCACCGCCCTCGACAGCGGGATCGCGGTTCCGCCGGCCCTGCGCTCCATCCTCATCGGCGGCGAGGCGGCACACCCCGACAAGCTCGCCCAGTGGTTCGCCGCGGACCGTGCGCACGTCTCCCTGTACAACCGCTGGGGAACGACCGAGACCACGGTCTGCTCGACGGTGGCCCTGCTGGGTCCCGAGTCCGGCAGGGTCACCGGCGCCCGCGACATCTCCGTCGGTGCCGATATGACGGACGCGGTCATCCATGTACTGGACGCCGCGCTCGAACCCGTGGCCGACGGGGTGGTGGGCGAGGCGTACATCGGTGGCGTGGGTGTCGGACGGGGGTACGCCTCGGCGCCGCGCAGGACGGCGGAGCGGTTCGTCCCCGACCCCTTCACCTCGGAGCCCGGCCGCAGGCTGTACGCGACGGGCGACCTCGTACGCCGGTCCGGCGACGGCGAACTCCGCTACATCGGGCGGGCCGACCAGCAGGTCAAGGTCCGCGGCTACCGCATCGAGCTCGGCGAGGTCGACGTGGCGCTGCGCCGCCATCCCGAGGTCGCGGAGGCCGCGGTCGTGGCCTCGCGTGCGTCGGGCGAGACGGAGCTGATCGCCGCCGTCACGGGCGACGGCGTCGACATCGGGCGGCTGCGCGACTGGCTGCACCAGGAGCTCCCGAGCTACATGGTTCCGACCCGCCTGCTCGTGCTGGACCACATCCCGCTCACCTCGAACGGCAAGGTCGACGCCGAGGCGGTCCGGGAGCGCGCGCACGCGGCGGCCCAGTCGGGCGAGTCCGCGGCGATGACCCCGGTGGAGAGCAGGCTCGCGGCCGTCTGGCGCGAGGTGCTCGATGTCGCGGGAGTCGGTCTCGACGACGACTTCTTCGCGCTCGGCGGGCACTCCTTGCGCGCGGCCGACCTCAATACGCGGGTCCGCAAGGAGTTCGGCGTCAAGCCGCCGCTGCGCATGTTCTTCGAGTCGGTGACCGTCCGCGCCCAGGCGGCGCGGCTATCCGAACTGGCTCCGGCGGACGTGGCCCCCGCCCGACGGGCGCCGGAACCGGGCGGCACGACCGAGCCGCGCATGTCCCTCGGACAGCGCCGCCTGTGGTTCCTGGAGAAGTTCGCCCCCGGCTCCAGCGCCTATGTGGTGCCCGGCGTGCTGCGGCTGTACGGCGTGCTCGACCGCGGCGTCCTGAAGAGCGCCCTGGACACGATCGTGGCCCGGCACTCCGCGCTGCGGACCGGCTTCCGGGACGAGGGCGGCACACCGGTTTCCTTCGTCGGGGACGGCCTGACATGCCCCTTCGACCTCGTCGACCGGACCGCGGTCGCCCCGGCGCTGCGCGAGTCGGAGCTGACCTCGCTCGCCGCCGCGTACGCCGGCCAGGCGTTCGCCCTCGACGAGCCGCCGCTCGTCCGCGCGGCCCTCGTGGAGTTCGCGGACGACGAGTCCGCCCTGCTGCTCGCCTTCCACCACATCGTCTCCGACGGCCGGTCCATGGAGATCATCGCGGGTGAGCTGGCGGAGCTGTACGCCCGCCGCACACGGGGCGAGGACGAGGTGGCGCCCGCGCTCACGTACGACTGCGCGCAGTGGGCCGCCGACGAGAGCGCCCGGCTGGACTCCGAGGAGGGGCGGCGTGGGCTGGAGTTCTGGACGCGGCATCTGAGCGACGCCCCGCGCGCGCTGGACCTGCCGGTCGACCGGCCCCGGCCCGCCCTCCAGACCTTCACCGGTGCCCGGGTTCCCCTGGTGCTGAGCCCCGAGGACTCCGCGCTGCTGCGGGGTCTCGCGCGGGAGCAGCAGGCCACCGTGTTCATGGCGCTCTCGGCGTGCATGGCCTCGACGCTGTCGCGACTGTCAGGCCAGGAGCGGGTCGTCATCGGTGTGCCCGACGCCAACCGCCCGGACGACGGGGCGTTCGACGACGTCGTCGGTTTCTTCGTGAACACCGTCCCGCTGTGCATCGAGGCAGCGGGCGGTGACAGCGCCCGGAAGCTCATCGACCGGGCGCGTTCCAGGACGCTGGAGGCCAAGGCGTGGAACTGGGTGCCGTTCTCCGCGATCGTGGAGGCCGTCGGCCACGACCGTGATCCGAGCCGTAGTCCGGTCTTCCAGGCGATCCTCGACGTCCGCAGCGGAGCGCTGCCCTCGCCGGCCATTCCCGGCCTGCGGGTGGAGACGGCTCCGCTGTACACCGGCACCGCCAAGACGGACCTGACGTTCGAGATCACGGACGCCGGGGGCGCGCTGACGGGGTGGCTGGAGTACAACACGGACCTGTTCCTGCCGGAGTCGGCCCAGCACATCGCTCGGCTCTTCGCCGAGACGGCGCGGGCGATGGCGCACGAGCCGGATCACGCTATCTCGACGCCCGGGGCGGCAGCCGTTCTCACGCACTGGCCG
This sequence comes from Streptomyces sp. NPDC058620, assembly GCF_042717135.1. NCBI lineage: Bacteria > Bacillati > Actinomycetota > Actinomycetes > Kitasatosporales > Streptomycetaceae > Streptomyces > Streptomyces sp. NPDC058620. The sequence continues at coordinate 431,681 of NZ_JBHXQO010000001.1, read as the reverse complement.
TCGGGAACGGACGCCGCGGACGCCGCCGCCGACGTCCTCGGCGTCCTCGGCGCACAGACGGCGGCCGAGCGGGACGACACCTTCTGGGACCGGTTCGAGCGGGTGGCCGAGGCACACGCCGGAGCGGCCGCCCTGGAGAGCGACGCGCGCACGATGACGTACGGGGAGGTACGCGCGCAGGTCGAGCGGCTCGCCCGAGTCATCGCCCGGCAGTTCGCGGTCGCCCCGGGTGATGTGGTCGCCGTGGCGGTGGAGCCGTCCGTCGAGGCCGTGCTCGCCGTACTCGCCGTACAGCGGTGCGGTGCGGCGTACCTGCCGATCGACCCCGCGTACCCGGCGGAGCGCAGGGAGTTCATGCTCGCCGACTCCGGCGCGCTCGGAACGGTGACCCGTGAGCTCGTCGAGGACGCGCTCAGCGGTCCCCCGGTGGCGCATGCGCTGCCCGACGCCCTGCCCGGTTCGGCCGCGTATCTGATGTACACCTCCGGCTCCACGGGCCGCCCCAAGGGGGTCCTGATCTCGCACCGCAGCCTCGCCAACCTGGCTGTCACGCAGGCCGGTTGCTTCGGCATCACCGCCGCATCGCGGATGCTCCAGTTCGCCAGCATGAGCTTCGACGCCTCCGTGTGGGAGATCTTCCCGACCCTGGCGTCGGGCGGCACGCTGTGCGTCGTCGCGCGGGACCACGCCCTGGTGGGCGAGACCCTGGCGCGGGTCCTGGAGGATCGCGCGGTCACGGTCTGTCTGCTGCCGCCTTCGGTGATCGCCTCGCTCCCCGAGCGGGCGCTGCCCCGGCTCGAAACCCTCGTCTCGGGCGGTGAGGCGGCCCGCAGCGACCTGATCGCACGCTGGCAGCCGGGCCGCCGCTTCGTCAACGCGTACGGGCCGACCGAGGGGACGGTCGCGGTCACGGCGTCCGACTGCCTGCCGGACCGTCCCGTATCGCTGGGGTCGGTCCTGCCGGGCGCCACCGCCCACATCCTCGACTCCGGTCTGCGTCCGGTGGTGACGGGCGCGATCGGTGAACTCCACGTCGGCGGCGCCGGTCTGGCCCTCGGCTACCACAACCGGCCCGCGCTGACGGCCGCGCACTTCCTGCCGGACCCGTTCTCGGGTGTTCCCGGTGCACGGATGTACCGGACGGGCGACCTCGTACGCCTGCGCGCCGACGGAACGCTGGACTACTGCGGCCGTTCCGACAGCCAGGTCAAACTGCGTGGCTACCGGATCGAGCCCGCGGAGATCGAGTCCGTCCTGCTGGCGGACGCCGGGGTGTCCGAAGCGGTGGTGAGGCGGATGGACGGGGTGCTGGTGGCCTACGTCGAGGCCGCCGATCCGGCGCTGACCCCGGCGGTGTTCGCGCAGCGCTGCACGGCGGCGCTGCCCGCCCACATGGTGCCGGCCGCCTTCGTCGTACGCCCGGAGCTGCCGCGCCTGCCCGGTGGCAAGGCCGACATCGGCCGGTTCGGCCGTCCGCAGCGGGACGACTACGTCAGCGGCGGGTTCACCCGGCTCGAAACGGACACCGAGCGCGCCGTCGGCCGTATCTGGTCCGAGGTGCTGGACCTCGCGACGATCGGAAGCAGCGACGACTTCTTCGCGGTCGGCGGGCACTCCCTGCTCGCCACGGTGATCACCTCACGGGTGGGTGAGGAGCTGGGCCGCGACATACCGCTCCGGGCCCTGTTCGAGGCGCCGGTGCTGCGCGACTACGCCGCTCTGTGCGAGCGCGCCGTGCCGGGCACCGCGACGGGTGCCATCGCGGCCCACGCCCGTGGCGACGACGCACCGCTGTCCCTCATGCAGGAACGGCTGTGGATCCTCGAAGAGCTCGAACGGGGCTCGGGGCAGCCGGACGCCTCCAGTGGCCTCTACCACCTGGCGGGCGCGATCCGGCTCTCCGGGGCCCTGGACGAGGGCGCGCTGCAACGCGCCGTCACACGTCTCGTGGAGCGGCACACGACGCTGCGCACCACCCTGGCCGACACCGGCGACGCACTGACGCAGCGCACCCTCGACCACGTCGACGTCCACCTGTCCCGGTCGATTCTCACCGGCGCCACCGTCGAGCAGCGCGCCGCCGAGGCCATGGACGTCGTGGCGCGCGAAGCGACGACCCCGATGGATCTGGCGACCGGCCCGCTGTTGCGTGTACGGCTGCTGGAGATCGGGCAGGACGACGCGGTACTGGTTCTGACGCTGCATCACATCGTCGGTGACGGCTGGTCGATGGAGATCCTCAAGCGGGATCTGACGCACTTCTACGCGGACGAGGTGAGCCGGGAGCCGATCGCTCCGCTGCCGCCGCTGGACGTGACCTACGAACAGTTCGCCCGGTGGCAGCGCCACCAGTTGGACTCGGGCGGTCTCGACGGTTCCGTCGCGTACTGGTGCGAGCAGCTCGACGGCCTGCCCAGGCTCACACTGCCGATGGCCCGCAGGAGTGCGGAGCCGGTGACCGCGCGCGGTCACCGTGTGCGGGCGGAGATCCCCGCCGCGCTGCGCTCGGGCATCGAGCGGCTCGCCACCGGTTCCGGTGCGACGAGCTTCATGGTGCTGGCCGCGGCGCTTCAGGTCACGCTCGGCCGCCTCGCCGGTCAGCGCGACTTCGGGATCGGCGTACCGATCGCCGGGCGCCGCCACCGCGAGGTGGAAGACCTCATCGGCTTCTTCATCAACTCGATGGTGCTGCGCGCCGATCTCTCCGAGAACCCCTCCTTCGCCGAGCTGCTGGGCCGCGTCCGCGCGACGACGCTCGACGCGTACGAGCACCAGGACGTGCCGTTCGAGACGCTGGTCGGGAAGCTCGCCCCCGAGCGTGATCTGACCACGACGCCGCTGTTCCAGGTCTACCTCAACATGCTCAACATCCCGCGGCGGAAGGCCGAGTTGCCGGGTCTGGAGGTCAGCTCGTTCTCCGTGCCCGACCTGGGCGCGAAGTTCGATCTGACCTTCTACGTGGAGGCCGCGGGGACGGCCTTCTCGCTCGACCTCGTGTACGCCGCCGACCGGTTCGACGAGCCGGCGATGAACGAGCTGCTCGCCCAGTGGGTCCGCGTCCTGGAACAGGCCGTCGCCGACAGCGGGCAGCCGATCGACTCCCTGCGGCTGGACACGCCGGAGGCACGGCGCCGGCTGCCCGACCCGACGGAACCGCTGGACGCGACCTGGTTCGGTTCCGTCGTCGAGCAGTTCGAGGACTGGGCGGCGCGCGAGCCGCGGCGCACCGCGATCAGTGAGCCCGGACAGGACCTCACCTACGGGGACCTCGCACGGGGCACCTCGGCGCTGGCCGGCATCCTCACGCGGAACGGTGTGGCGAAGGGTGACGTGGTCGCCATCTACGGCGAGCGTTGCGCATCGCTCGTGTGGGCGATCCTCTCCGTCATGCGGACCGGCGCCTCGTTCGCCATCCTCGACCCCAGCTACCCCGCTCACCGCATCGCCGACTGCCTGGCCGTGGCCCGGCCCACCGCCTTCCTGCAACTGGAGAGCGCCGGGGCCGTGCCGCTCGCCGTGGAGAGCGCCCTTCAGGAGCACGGGCTGCGGTGCCGCTTCGAGCTCCCGGCGAATCTCGACGACGCGCGGCATCTGCTGCCGCAGGGCCTGGAGCCGCCGGAGGCCGTCGCGGTGGGACCGAGGGACTGTGCGTACATCGCCTTCACCTCCGGGTCCACCGGCAAACCGAAGGGCATCCGGGGCTCGCACGGCTCCCTGACGCACTTCGTTCCGTGGATGACCGAGACCTTCGGGCTCCGTGACACCGACCGCTACAGCATGCTCTCCGGGATCAGCCACGACCCGCTGCACCGCGAGGTGTTCACCCCGCTGGTGACGGGGGCGACGATCTGTGTCCCCGCCCAGGTGGACGTGGAGACGCCGGGACGGCTCGCGCAGTGGTTCCGCACGCAGCAGATCTCGGTGAGCCACCTGACCCCGCCGATGGCCAGGCTGTTCGACCAGCTGACGATCGCGCCGGGCACCATGCCGTGGCTGGAGCGGGTGTTCTTCCTCGGTGACGCGCTGACCAGCCGTGACGTGCGGGCCATCACCCGTATGGCGGGCTCGGCGACCTGCGTCAACCTGTACGGCTCCACCGAGTCGCAGCGGGCGGTCGGCTACTTCGTGGTGCCCGCGGCCGACGGAACCGCCGACGAGGACCCGGGGGTGACCTATCCGCTCGGACGCGGCATGAAGGACGTCCAGCTCCTCGTGCTCAACGAGGCGGGCAACCCGGTGGGCATCGGCGAGGCGGGCGAGATCGTCATCCGCTCCCCGCACCTGGCGCTCGGCTACGCCCACGACCCGGAGCTCAGCGCCGCCAAGTTCCTCAAGGGGCCGTTCACCGACAGCGCGGACGACCGTGTGTACCGCACGGGCGACCTCGGCAGGTACCTGCCCGACGGGTCCGTGACCTCGCTCGGACGGGCCGACAACCAGGTCAAGATCCGCGGCTATCGCGTCGAAATGGACGAAGTCCAGCGGGCGATGCGTACGGTGCCCGGCGTGCAGGACGCCCTCGTGGTCGCACGGGAGGACGCGAGCGGTGAGACCACACTGATCGCCTACATGGTGACGAAGCCCGGGGCCAAGGTCGCCGGCCACGACGTCAGGGCCGCCGTGGGTACGCGCCTCCCGGCGTACATGGTGCCCTCCTCCGTCGTACCGCTGGACGCGTTCCCGCTGACGCCCAACCGCAAGATCGACCGGGCGGCGCTCCCCGAGCCGTCCAGCCTGCCGGGAACGCACGAGGAGGGTCAGCAGGCGGTGGCGTCCCCCACCGAGGAGCTGGTAGCCGGTGTGTGGCAGGACGTGCTGGGTGGTCCCCGCGTGCTGCCCGACGACAACTTCTTCAACCTGGGCGGTCACTCCCTGATGGCGACGCAGGTCGTCTCGCGCGTCCGCCGGGTGTTCGGCTGCGAGATCGCGCTGCGCACGCTTTTCGAGAAGCAGACGGTCCGGCAACTGGCCGCGCACATCGACTCGTTGGCGGGTGGCGCGAAGCCGTCCGAGCCGATCCCCGTGCTGCCGCGCAGCGGCCCGCTCCCCTCGTCGTACGGGCAGGAGCGGCTGTGGATCCTCGACCAGCTCGAAGGTGACACGGGTGCCTACAACAGCGCCACGGTCGTGCGGATGCGCGGCCCGCTCGACAGGGTGGCGCTGTCCGGGACGCTGGACGAACTCGTCCAGCGGCACGAGGTGCTGCGTACGCGGTTCGTCATGGACGAGGGGATGGTCCACCAGATCGTCGAGGACGGCGCGGGCATGACCATGCCCCTCGACTTCGTCGACCTGAGCGACGAGCCCCAGGAGACGGTCGAGCGGCGCTGGCAGGACTGCGTCGAGGAGGCGGCGAAGACCCGCTTCGACCTCGGCCGGGCCCCACTGGAGCGTGCGACCCTGATCCGCGTCTCCGCCGAGGACCATGTCGTCGTCCTCACCGTCCACCACGTGGTGGCCGACGGCTGGGGCCTCCAGATAGTCGTACGCGACTTCGCCGCGCTCTACCGGGCCCGGTGCCAGGGCATGGCCTCCCCGCTGCCGGCGCTGGACGTCCAGTACGCCGACTGGTCGAGCTGGCAGCGGGCCCGGGTCGAGCAGGGTGACTACGACGCCCAGCTCGACTTCTGGCGTGAGACCCTCGCCGAGCCGCCGTCGCTGCTGGAGTTCCCGGCGCAGCTGTCCCGGCCGGCGACGATGACCAACCGGGGCAGGACCGTGCGCCGTGTCATCTCCGCCGAGCTGGTGGACGGGGTCCGCCGGATCGGCCGCGAGCACAACGCGACGCTGTTCATGACGCTGCTCGCCGCGTTCAACTGCCAGTTGCACCGGTACAGCGGGGCCGGGGACATCGCCGTCGCCACTCCGGTGTCGACGCGTTCGGTCGAGATCGAGGACGTGGTCGGGTTCTTCGTGAACACGATCGTGTTCCGCAACCGGCTGTCGGGCGAGGACACCTTCGCGGATCTGCTGGACAGCGTGCGCACGACGACCCTGGCGGCCTACGCCAACCAGGACGTGCCCTTCGACCGTGTCGTGGACGCGTTGCAGCCCCACCGTGATCTCAGCATGAGCCCGCTGTTCCAGGTGATGTTCACGCTCCACAACGCGCCGTACTCGGAGATCGACCTCGGCGAGCTCAAGCTGGAGCGGCTGCACGCCCCCACCAGTACCGCCAAGTTCGACGTCAGTCTCGACCTGGCCGAGGACGCGGACGGCCTGCACGCGATGCTGGAGTTGAACGCGGACCTGTTCGACGCGGAGGCGGGCGAGCAGCTCCTCGACCACTTCGAGGCGCTGCTGGCCGGCATCGTCGACGATCCGCGGACCACGGTGGCCGGACTGGAGATCCGGCCGGAGGCCGAGGCCACGGCGCAGGACGCGCTGGCCACCGGTCCGGACGCCTTCGCACCGCCGGCCACGTCCGAGGCGCTGGAGCGCTGGTCGCGGCTGACGCCCAACGCTCCGGCCGTGATCGACGGCGACCGCGTCTGGAGCTACCGCGAGCTGCGCGACCGTGTGGCGGCGCTTGCCGGGCGGTTGTCCGGCGCGGCCACCACGCCCGAGCCAGCGGTGATGGTGTGCGCGGAGCGTTCCGCGCAGTACATCGTCGCGGCCCTGGCCTGCGGCGAGATCGGGGCGACGTACGTCCCGGTCGCCCCGGCCGTTCCCGACCGGCGGATCGCCGCGATGCTGGAGCGGCTGGGCGGGGTCGTCGCGGTGACCGACGACGAGCAGACGGCGCGTGTGGCCGCTCTGCTCGGTACCTGCGCCCACGACAGCGCCCATCTGGTCCTCGACGAGGCCGCACCCGCGGACGGGGCGCCGGCGCTGGGGCTGCACCCGTCCCCTGCCCGTCAGCGCGCCTACGTCATCTTCACCTCGGGGACGACCGGGGAGCCCAAGGGCGTCGAGATCGAACAGGCCGGTCTGCTCAACCACCTGGAGCTGATGGCCCACGAGCTGGAGCTGTCCCAGGACGACGTCATCGCGCAGACGGCCTCGCAGTCGTTCGACATCTCGGTGTGGCAGATGCTCGTCGCCGTGATGCGCGGAGCCACCGCGGTCGTCAGCCGCGACGAGACCAGCCGTGACGCCGGGGCGCTGACCACCCTGGTGCGGGAGCGGGACGTCACCGTGCTGCAACTCGTCCCCGGCATGATCAGGGCCCTGCTCGATCAGGCCGATGAGGAGGACCTGCGGTCGCTGCGCTTCCTGATCGCGACCGGTGAGGCGCTGCCGCCGGACCTGTGCGCCCGGTGGCTGCGCCGCTTCCCCGGCATCCCGCTGGTCAACGCGTACGGTCCGGCGGAGTGTTCGGACGACACCCACCTCGCCGTCCTCGCGCCGCAGCCCGCCGACCGGGCGGTCACGATCGGCCGCCCCGTCGCGGGTGTCACCAGTCATGTCGTCGACGAGGCGGGCCGGTCCGTACCGTTCGGGGTGTCCGGCGAGCTCGCCATCGGCGGCCCCGCCGTGGGGCGCGGCTATCTCGGGGACCCGCGGGCGACCGCGGAGCGTTTCGTCCCCGACCCGTACTCCGCACGCCCCGGCGCACGGCGCTACCGCACGGGTGACCGGGCCCGACTGCTGCGCGACGGACGGCTGGAGTTCCTCGGCCGTTTCGACGACCAGCTCAAGGTCCGCGGTTTCCGGATCGAGGCCGGTGAGGTGGAGACGGCCCTGTGCGACCTGGCCGGGGTGAGCGAGGCGGCCGTCGTCCTGCGCGACCTGGACGGGGAGGCCACGCTGATCGGGTGTCTCGCGGGCAGTGAACGCGATCCGGCCGTGGTCGCCGCCGCTCTCGGCGCGCGTCTGCCGAAGTACATGGTCCCCAGTGGCTATGTGTTCGTCGACCGCCTTCCGCGTACCCCCAACGGCAAGGTCGACCGGGCCGCCCTGCAAGGGGAGGACATGGTGGTCGAGCGGGTGCGCAGGCACTTCGAGGAGCTCGTCACACCGACCGAACGGCTCGTCGCCTCGCTCTTCGGGGAACTGCTCGGCACACCGGCCGTCGGCGCCCTGGACGACTTCTTCGCGCTCGGCGGTCACTCGCTGCTCGCCACCCGTCTGGTGTCAGAGCTGGCCGCGCGGACGGATACCGAACTGCCGCTGCGCACCGTCTTCGAGGAGGCGACAGTACGGAGCATCGCCACCGCACTCGACCAGATGCAACTGCAGAGCCTCAGCGAGGCGGACCGGCTCGAACTCGAAGCACTCCTCGCCGGAGTGAGCGACGACGAGGCGCGTGCGCTGCTCGCTTCCGATGACGAGGGGAACGCGTGATGGCGCACACCGACACGGGACAGGATTCGTTGGAGAACCTGTCCGACGCCAAGCGCGAGCTGCTGGCTTCGCTGCTGCTGGCCCGGGGCAGGAAGCGGGCCGCCGGCCGGATGATCCAGCGACGCGACCCGGCGCTGCCGGCACCGCTCTCGCGGGGGCAGGAGCAGCTGTGGGTCGCCGAATCGCTGGCGGACGGGCAGCCGCTGTACAACGTCCCCTACGGTCTGCGGCTCCGGGGCGATCTGGAGGTGCCCGCCCTGCGGGCGGCGCTCGACGGCATCGTGGCCCGGCACGCCATCCTGCGCACCGTCTACCGCAGGCGTGAGGACAGCGGCCTGGAGCAGCTCGTCGAGCCTGCCGCGCCCGTCGCGCTGCCGGTGGAGGAAGCGGCGGACGAGGAGGCCGCGTTCGCCGCGGCACAGCGCGAGGCGGCGGCGCCGCTCGATCTGCACTCCGGGCCGGTCGTGCGCGGGCGCCTGTTCCGTATCGCGGCCGATGACCACCTGCTGGTCCTGGTCGTCCACCACATCGCGACCGACGCCTGGTCGGTGGGCGTGCTGCTGGAGGATCTCGCCGAGCTGTACGACGCCGCGCGCTCGGCGCGCGAGCCTCGGCTGCCCGCGCTCGGCATCGACTACGCGGACGCGGCGGCGCACGAGCGGGGGCGGGAGCCCGAGGACTACGACGCTCTCGTCGGCCAGTGGCGTGAGCGGATGGCCGGGGCCAGCCCCCTCGCGCTGTCGCCGAGCGCGGACCCGGACACGGCGCGGACGGGCAACCGTGTCCGCCGTCATTGGGACGGCGGGCTCGGCCACGCGCTCCAGCGGGTGGCCGACGCGCGGCGTACGACGGTGTTCAACGTGATGCTGACTGCGTACGCCGTGCTGCTGCACCGCTACACCGACACGTCCAGGTTCGCCATCGGTACGGTCATGGCGAACCGCGGCCGCCAGACCGACCCGCTGATCGGCTACTTCGCCAACACCGTGCCGGTGGTCGCGGACGTGGCGCCAGGGGCGGCCCTCTCGGACGTGCTCGCAGGGGTGACGCGGCAGTCGCTGTGGGCACGCGAGCACCAGGTGCCCTTCGACGTGCTCGTCGACGGGCTCGCTCCGCGGCGTTCGCTGGCCGGCAGTCCCCTCTTCGAGGCCATGTTCGTGTTCAACAACGCGCCCGGTCACGAACTGCGTCTGCCGGGGCTGACCCTGTCCCCCGCCCATCTGCACTCCAGCACGGCGAAGTTCCCCCTGGACCTGTCCTGTGCGGTCGCGGACGACGACGTGATGGTGTCGCTCGAATTCGACGCGTCGGTGCTCGACGACGAGGGGGCCCAGCGCCTGCTCGGGCACTACCGGAACCTGTTGGAGAGCCTGTGCGCGCGCCCCGGGCTGCTGGTGGACGAGGTGGACATGTTGACGCCGGCCGAACGTGAGCTGGTGATCGGCACGTGGAACCGTACGGAGCAGGAGTTCCCCTCCGCAGCGACCGCGCACGGCCTGTTCGAGGAGTGGGCGGACCGCGCGCCCGGCGCCGTGGCCGTCGTGTGCGGCGAGGACACCGTCACGTACGGCGAGCTCGACGCCCGCGCCAACCAGCTCGGCCACACCCTGCTCGCTCGGGGCTGCGGCCGCCACGAACGCATCGGTGTGTGTCTGGAGCGCGGGATCGACCTCGTCGTCGCCCAGCTCGCCATCGCCAAGATCGGCGCGGGATACGTCCCGCTCGACCCGGCCTATCCGCAGGAGCGCCTGCAGTGGATGCTGGCCGACTCGGGCGCGCGCTTCGTCATCGGCGGCGCGGCGGTCGTCGGGGGCCCGGGCGCCGAGGTGACGGCCGTCGAGATCGCGTCCGCCGCTTCCTCCCCCGTGTCGCGTCCCTCCGTCGAGGTGCGGCCCGAGGACCTGCTGTATCTGATCTACACCTCGGGTTCGACGGGCCTGCCCAAGGGCGTTCTGCTCGATCACCGGGGCCGTGTCAACAACTTCACCGACTTCAACCGGCGCTTCGGCGTCGGACCCGGCGACCGGGTCTTCGGTGTGTCGGCGCTGGCCTTCGACATGAGTGCGTACGACGTGTTCGGCACGCTCATGGCGGGTGCGACGCTCGTCTTCCCGACGCCCGACGACGAACGCTCGCCGGATCGCTGGATCCAGGCGATCGAGCGCGAGGGCGTCACGGTCTGGCACTCCGTCCCCGCACTGTTCGGACTGCTGATCGAGGAGGCGGAGGCCCTGTCCGGCGGCCGCCTGCCGATCCGGCTGGTGCTGCTCGGCGGCGACTGGATTCCGCTGGCGCTCCCGGCCCGGGCACGCGGGCATCTGAGCGAGGGCGCGCAGGTGGTCAGCATGGGCGGGGCCACCGAGGTCTCGATGGACTCGACGATCCATGTGATCGAGCGCGTCGACCCGCTCCGCCGGAGCATCCCCTACGGCGCCCCGATGGCCAACCAGACCGCGTACGTCCTCGATTCGACGCTGTCCCCGCTGCCCGTCGGCGTCGCCGGCGAGCTGTACCTCGGTGGTACGGGCGTGGGCTGGGGCTACCACAACCGGGCCCGGCTGAGCGCCGAGCGCTTCCTTCCCGATCCGTTCGCCGCCGCTCCCGGAGCGCGGATGTACCGCACGGGCGACCGCGCCCGGTGGATGCCGGACGGCGATCTCGAACTCCTCGGTCGCATCGACTTCCAGATCAAGATCAACGGATATCGGGTCGAGACCGGAGAGATCGAGGCGGCGCTCCGCGACCTGCTCGACGGGGGTTCCTGCCTGGTGGCGGCCCACGGGGCACGCGACGGGGCCAAGACCCTCGTGGCGTACGTCGTCTCCACGCCCGGCGCCGAGGTGCCGAGCGACGACGAGCTCGAACGGGCCCTGGCGACGCGCCTGCCGCGGCACATGGTCCCCGCGGCCTTCGTCCGGCTGGACGCCTTCCCGCTGACGAGCAACGGGAAGATCAACCGGAGTGCGCTGCCCGCCCCGGTGGCCGCGGCCCGCCGCGGACGCGGAGCGGAGAGCGGCACCGAGCGGACGCTCGTGACCCTGTGGCGCGAGGTGCTGGGCATCGACGAGGTCCCGGTAGACGCGGGCTTCTTCTCGCTCGGCGGCAACTCCATCGCGGTCATCCGGATGGTGAGCGCCGCCCGCCGGGCGGGGCTGACCATCACCCCGCGCATGGTCTTCTCCCATCAGACGATCGAGACCCTGGCGAAGGCACTCGACGAGGCCGGCGCCCCCGCCGCCGCCGAACCGCCCCGCGCGCGGCCGCGGGACACCCGCCCCGTGGCGACGCCCAGCCAGCGCCACATGTTGACGGTGCTGGAGACCGAACCGGTTCCGGGCCTGTACCGGATGCAGTCGACGACCCAGCTGCCCTTCGCCGTCGATCCGGATGCCTTCACGGACGCCTGGCGCCGGCTCTCGCGACGTCACGCCTGTCTGCGCACCGGCTTCCGGCGCGCGGAGGACGGCACCTGGCTGCGTGTGGTGGCGGAAGACGTGGAGCCTGCCGTCGAGGTGCTCGACTGGAGCGACCGCGAGGAGCGCACGCTCGCCGACGAGCTGATCGGCCATCTGGAGAGCGAGCGTTCCCACCCCGTCGACGTGGCCGCTGCCCCGCTGTGGCGGGTGTGGCTGGTCCGTGGTCCGTCCTCGTGGTGGATGGGGCAGGTCCAGAGCTATCTGCTGGCCGACGGCTGGTCCAACCTGGTGCTCCTCGACGAACTGCTGGAGATCTACCTCGCCACCGTCCAGGGTCAGCAGGCCCAGCTCCCGCCGGTCGTGGAACTCGGCGTTCTCGGTGACGAGTCGGACCTGGAGAAGGACACCGCGTTCTGGCGGCAACAGCTGGCGGGGGCGCCCTCGGCCCGGCTGGCCGCCGCGCCCGGCCTGCTCGGCCCCTCGCGGTTCGCGCGGGTGGCGGCGCGCCTGGAGCCGTCTGTGGGCGAGGCGTTGCGGGCACGCGCCGCGGAGCACGGGCACACGTTCTCGACGTGGGTGTGCGCGGGCTGGGCCCTGCTCGCCGCGGCGCGCCTGGAGCGGGCCGATGTCACCGTCGGCGTCGTGTCGGCAGGCCGCGACCGCGCGTACGAAGGTGTGGAGCGTGCGGTCGGACTCTTCATCGCCGCTCTACCCGTACGGGTCGCCGTCGACTGGGACGAGCCGCTTGCGGACCTGCTCGACCGCTTCCAGCTCGCCCGGGTCGAGGGCGCCGAGCGGACGTCGGTGGACACCGGGGTTCTTCAGCGGATGGGCACGGACGACGGCCCGCTGTTCGACTCGGTGGTCGTCGTCGCCAACTATCCGGTCTCGTCGGCCCTGCGCGCCCAGCAGGAGTCGGCCGGGGAGCCGGGTGCCGAGAGCGACGGCACCCGCAACCAGACCGAGTTCTCCCTGCGCCTCGACGTCACCGACGATGCCGAGTCCCGCATCGTGCTCTCGTACTACGGCGATCGCCTGAGTGACTCCGAAGCCGGGCGGCTGCTCGACGACTACCTCGCACTGCTGGGCGCCATGGCCCGCACACCTGCGTCCACCCCGGGGCAGGTCCGCCCTCCCCACCATCTGACTGGAGCCTCCCGATGACCGAACTCGCGGCCGTAGCCGACCCCACGCAGGTGTTCGATGAGCGCGAATCCAACACCCGCTCGTACTGCCGCGTGTTTCCCGCCGTCCTGTCCTCGGCGCGGGGCAGCACGGTCGTCGACCAGAACGGCAGGGCGTACCTGGACTTCTTCGCCGGAGCCGGCGCCCTCAACTACGGCCACAACCACGAGCACATCAAGCGGCAGGTGGTCGACTACCTGTCGCAGGACGGGCTGGTGCACGCGCTCGACTTCTACACCCCGGCCAAGCGTGACTTCCTGGAGCGCTTCTGCCGGGAGGTGCTGGAACCGCGCGGTCTGCGGCACCGCGTGCAGTTCTGCGGCAGTACGGGCACGGACGCCGTCGAGGCGGCCCTCAAACTGGCGCGCAAGCACACCGGGCGGTCGAAGGTCATCGCCTTCTCCGGTTCGTACCACGGGGTCAGCCGGGGCAGCCTCGCGGCGACCTCGGACCTCACCCTGCGCAAGGCCGCGGGCATACCGCTCGACGAAGTGACCTTCCTGCCCTTCCCTGTGGGACCGGGCGGCCCGTTCCCGAGCGTCGCCCTGCTGGAGCGGTTCCTGACCGACGATCTGTCGGGCGTCGAACTGCCCGCGGCCGTGATCCTCGAAGTCGTCCAGATGGAGGGCGGTGTCTACCGCATCCCCGACGCGGATCTGCGACGGCTGCGCGAACTCTGCGACGCGTACGGCATCGTGCTGATCGCCGACGAGATCCAGGCCGGCTGCGGCCGGACCGGCGGGTTCTTCTCCTTCGAGCAGGCGGGGATCGTTCCGGATCTGATCACCGTCTCCAAGTCGATCAGCGGCCTGGGGCTGCCGATGTCGCTCCTGCTCATCGGCGAAGGTCTGGACGCGTGGGACGTCGGCGACCACCCGGGCACGTTCCGCGGCAACCAGCTCGCCTTCGTCGCCGCCTGCGCGGCCCTCGACCTGTGGCGGACACCGGAGTTCGTGACCCACGCCGCGGCGGGCGCCGAGCTGCTGCGCACGTTCTGGGAGAAGAACACCCTGCCCGGCGTCGAGGTCCGCTGCGAGGGCCACGCCGTGGGCATCGACCTGACCGCCGTCGGCGGAAGGGCCCTGGCGAGCGCCGTGGTCACCGAGTGCTTCGAGCGCGGTCTGATCGTGGAGTCGACCGGTCGCGGCAAGGCGGTCCTCAAGCTGCTGCCCGCTCTGAACATGGACCTTGACGCGTTGACGCGCGGCTGCGAGCTTGTCCACGCAACGCTTCGGTCCCTCCTTTCCCACGCGCCCCTCCCTGAAGCCTCAAGCATTTCCCTCGCCGAGAACATCTAGACCAGGAGGAACCATGACTGCCGTCAATCCGCCCCAGAAGGACGTGGCGACGACCGGGACGATATTCGGTGACATCGACGTGAGAAGCGATGCCATCGACCGGGTCCACGCGCCTTCGCCCGAAGACTTCAAGCGCGACTACGTGTACAAGCGCAAGCCCGCCGTCATCACCGGACTGATGGACTCCTGGCCGGCGATGGAGAAGTGGGGATTCGACTACTTCAGGACCCACTTCGGCGACCTGGACATCCATGCCAACATCCAGAAGCTGGACTCCAAGCTGATCCTCGGTCAGGTCGGCAAGTTCCAGCCGATGAAGCTCGGTGCCCTGCTGGACGACATCGAGAACAACACGGACCCGGACCGGGCACACTATCTGCGGGCCTATCCCGTCCACCGGATGATCGACCACTACCCGGGCCTCGCGGACGACTACGACCTTCTGGACCTGGTGCCGAACTGGGCGGACATCCGCTACCCCGCACAGTGGAAGACGGGCACGAAGAACCCGGCACGGCTGCTCGGGCTGTTCCTCGCCAAGACCTTCCTCAACCGCGGGAGCAACAAGCCGGCTCCGCGCAGCACCGTGTCCTCGCGCGTCGCGGCCGTGATGTTCGTCGGAAGCAAGGGGACGGTCACCCCCTTCCACAGCGACGGCATGCAGACGGCGGCCTACCTCAACCAGGTCGTGGGCAGGAAGCGCTGCTACTTCGTCTCGCCCGACCAGCACGCACGTCTGTACCCGCGGGCGTTCCGCCGTCAGTTCGGCATGGCGCAGGTCGACTACCGGCATCCCGACCTGGAGCGCAGGCCGCTCTTCCGGGACGTCGTGGTGGAGGAGACGATCCTGAACCCGGGCGAGACGCTGTACGTGCCCAGCGGCTACTGGCACGCGATCGAGGCCATGGACGCCTCGATCTCGTACAGCCACCAGATCGTCAACGAGGACAACGCGCTCGGCTGGCTGACGTGCATCCCCGAGCGCTACCTCGCGCAGGTGTACTTCAAGTCCCAGGGCGGTTTGCGCAACGTCACCGGGGCGAAGGACTGGGACGACTGGGCGTAGTGAGCACCCTTCCGAGCACGGGCCCGAGCACCGGCGCCGCCGAGACCGGCGAGGACACCGGCACGAGCCTGCTGCGTGACCGTGACTTCCTGCTGTTCGCGGGCGGGCAGGGCGCCTCAGCGCTCGGGGACTCCCTGAGCAAGACCGCCCTGCCGCTGCTCGTGCTCGCGCTCACCGGTTCGGGCCTGCACATGGGGATCATCTCCATGCTGTCGGCGCTGCCGATGCTGGTGCTGGGCATCCCGGCCGGCGCGTGGGCCGACCGGTTCGACCGGCGCCGCATGATGCTGTGGTCGGACATCGGTCGCGCGCTGCTGGTGGCGCTGGTGCCACTGGCGGCGGCGCTCGACATCTCCGTGGTGCCGGTGCTGTACGCGATCGCCGTACCGGTCGGCGTCCTGTACGCCGTCTTCGAAGCCGCGTGCCTCTCCTGCGTTCCTTCCCTCGTGGGACGGGACCGGCTCGGCGAAGCCAACTCGCTGCTGTCGATCGGGAACGCGCTCGGCTACATGACGGGACCGGCCCTCGCCGGCGTGCTCGTGGCGGGGGTCGGGGGCGCGGTGACGCTGGGCGTGGACGCGGTGACGTTCGCCGTCTCGGCGGTCACGCTCATGCTCATCCGACGCCCCCTGCAGATGGCCGTCGAGCGCGCACCGGGCACGATGACGCAGGAGGTCCGGGAGGGGATGCGGTTCATCGTCTCCCATCGTCTGCTGCGTTCGACACTGCTCTACTGGGCGGCGATCACCTTCTTCACCTCACCGGTCATCATCTGCGCCACGTACTTCATCCGTGAGGATCTCGGCTGGTCGCCGAAGGTCATCGGGCTGATCATCACGACGTACGCCTTCGGGGCGATCCTCGGCGCCGTGGTGGCCACGCGGCTCAAGCAGATGTCCGGAATGGTCATGCTCGGCGGCACGGTCGTCGGAAGTGTCGGCCTGCTCGTCCTGAGCACCACGGCCTGGCTTCCGTTGACCCTGTGCGTCGCGCTGGTCGTGGGCATGGGAGAGGCGCTCTCCGGCATCCTCTACACGACGCTGCGCGCACAGCTCATTCCCGACGAACTGCTCGGCCGTGTGACGACGACCGCGCAAGTCGCCACGTTCGGCCTGCGACCGCTTTCCCTGTTCGTGGCGGGTATCGCCCTGGAAACCACCTCCGGGTCCCTCACCCTTGCCGCGATGGGCATCGCATGCCTGCTCATCAGCATCGCTTTCGCCCTGCGCACTTCCATATTCTCCGCCACCGCTTCCGTGACGAGGTAGACACATGACAGAGACCACTCCCGAGACGCAGTACGCCGTCGTCCTGAACGACGAGGAGCAGTACTCGATATGGCGCAACGACCGCGAGCTGCCCGCCGGATGGACCCGTGAGGGGAAGGTCGGCAGCAAGGAAGAATGCCTCGACCGCATAGAAGAGGTGTGGACCGACATGCGCCCCCTCAGTGTCCGGAGCTGAGTGAATTCCTGTGTCATTGCTCAGGCGGCTCAGTGCCGGTGAAGGAACCAGTCGAATCCTCTGTCTGCCCTACGCGGGCGGCGGCGGATCGGTGTACGAGAGCTGGACGAAGACGATTCCGGCGCACGTGGACGTGTGGGTCCCCGACCTCCCCGGCCGGGAACACCGGATGCTCGACGAGCCGGTGGAGGATCTGTACGAGCTGGTCGCGGCCCTGGCCGACGCACTCGGCGAGGACCCGGTACCGACGAGCCTGTTCGGGCACAGCCTGGGCTCGCTCGTCGCGTTCGAACTCGCCCGTGAGCTGGAGGCCCGCTCGCTCCCCGTCCGCTGCCTGGTCGCGTCGGGGATGTCCGCACCCCGGACGCTGACCCCGCGGCCCGCGCCGACGGACGCTCAGATCCTCGCCGATCTGCGGCGGATGGGGGTGGCTCCCGACGAGCTCTTCTCGCAGCCCGACCTGGTGGAGCTGCTCCTGCCGGGTCTGCGCGCCGACTACACGATGGCGCTCGGGTACACGTACCGGGAGGGGCCGAAGCTCTCCTGCGGGATCTTCGCCGTGGGCGGTACCGATGACGCCCATGTGCCCCTCACCGGGCTCGCGGCGTGGTCGGAGGAGACCGTCAGGGCCTGCGAGACCCGAATGTGGGAGGGCGGTCATATGTATCTCCTCGATCATGCCGAGGACCTGGCCGCCTTCGTCACCACCTGCCATACACGTTCGCTAGGAGAATGACCATCAAAGCACGCACTGTCGAAGTCCCCGGTGGATCGCTGTTCACGACCAGCAGTGGCGGAACGAAGCCCGCTGCCGTGATGGTCCACTCCGGCCTCGCGCATTCGGACATGTGGCTCCCGCTGATGAGTGCGCTGGGCGACGAACTGCCCGGCGTCGCCTACGACTGCCGCTGTTGCGGGCGGTCGGTGACGACGCTCGACGGCACGTTCTCGGACATCGCCGATCTGGCCGCCGTGCTCGACGCCTATGGAATCGAATCGGCGGTCCTGGTGGCCGAATCACGGGGCGGTCGGATCGCGATCGACTTCGCCCTGGCACACCCGGAGAGGGTGCGCGGTCTCTTCCTGCTGGCACCCGACATCTCCGGTTACGACGCGCCGGTCGCCGACCACGAGCGGGCTCTGATCGAGGCCGTCGGGGCCGCCGAGGACGCCTGGGAGGTCGAGGAGATCATCGCGCACGAGCTGCGGCTGTTCGTCGATGGCCCGGCCCGTGAACAGTCGGACAGCCGCGCGGCGTTGCGCAGGACAGTGGCCGAGATGCTGCGTCTCAACTACACGCAGCAGAAGGACACACCCGACTTCGATTCGCCGGAGCCCGCGGCCGGCCGGCTGGCGGAACTCAGCTGCCCGGTCAGGGTACTCGTCGGTGACGAGGACACGACCGGCATGCGGGCGATGGCCGCCGAGATCGAGAGCAGCTGCTCCAGGGCGACGCTGCTGCGGGTGCCGGACGCCGCGCACGTACTCGCGCTGGAGCACCCCGAGCTGATCGAGCGCGAACTGCGCTCCTGGTGGCGGAACTTCTGACGATGAACAGTTGGAAGGTCACCCCGTGACGTCACTCACATCCCTACTCCGCGCCCACCGCTTCGCGACGACCTGGGCGGTGGTGTGCCTGCTCGTCGTGACGTCCTTCGTCCTGGCCCGGCAGGCGACCAGGCCGGCGCCCGACCGCGAGGCCGGGCGCGCGGCCCTCGCCACGGCCGGGAGCCTGCAGGACCTCGGCGTCCGTACGGTCGGCAACAAAGCACTGTCGGACGGTCTCGACCTCGTCGCGCGTGATCTCAAGGCGATACCGGGCATCGAGGTCGCCCGCCAGGACGCCTCCGGCACCTATCGCTTTCACGACCGCGACGTGGCCTACACCGTCGAGAACGTGATCGCCCGTCAGCAGGGCGACATTGACGACGCCCTGCTGGTCAACGTCCATATCGACTCGGCCTTCGAGGGTGTCGGGGCCGCGGACGACGCCGTCGCCGCGGGAGCGGTGATCCAGGCCGCCCGGCAGCTGGCGGGCGACGACCGGCACCGCACGGTCATCTATCTGTTCAACGGCGGCGAGGAGGTGGGGCTGACCGGCGCGGACGCGTTCACCCGCCATCTCTGGGCGAAGAACGTCCGCTGGTTCCTGAACCTCGAAGCCGTCGGCTCCGCCGGACTGCCCATCCTGTTCCAGGCGGGCGAGGACGACGGCAAGCTCATCGGCATCGCGGGGAACACGCCGCGTCCCTCCGGCTCGATCCTCGGCCAGTGGCTCTTCGGCGCGGGGCTGATCAACTCGGACACCGACAGCCGGGTCTGGCGGGGCGAGGGGTGGTCGGGGCTCGACTACGCGGTATTCGAGGACGGTTACGCCTACCACACCCCCCTCGACCGGGTCGAACGCATCGGCCCCGGCGTGGCACAGGCCCTCACGGACCTGACCACCCAGGTCGCCAGGGACATCACGAGCGCACCGGACGTCGGCGCCAAGGAGGCGTCACCGTATTACGTGGACGTCCTGTCGCGGGCGTGGGTGACGCTCGACCCGCTGGTCATGAAGATCTGGACCCTCGTCCTGCTGCTCGCGTCCGCCGCGCTGACGTGGCGAGCCCGCCGGACCTGGGGCACCGGGACCGGTCACGTCGTCGCCTGGGCCGGCGCGGCCCTGCTCGGTGTTTTGCTCGCGGTGCTCGCGGGCGGCCTGGCCGGTGGCGCCGAGTGGCTGTTGGGCGGTTCGCACGCCTGGTACGCGCAGCCGTGGCTCGTGTACGTCGTGCTGCTGCCCCTCGCGCTCCTGGGCGCGCTGCTGCCGCAACTTCTCCTGCACCGCCGTCGCGCGCGGCGCGCTGCCGGGCAGGAGGGAGCGGCAGTGGTGGACGGGCCGCGCACCGCACTGCTGGCCAACGCCTCGGCACTCGCCGTACTCGGCGTGGTGACCGCCTGGCTGGAGGTCGGGCCCGCGTACATCCTGTGGGCCGCCGCCACGGTCATGCTCGCGGCGATCGGCTGCGCCATGGTGCTGCGTGGCGCGTGGCGGGCGCTGCCGCTGGTGGTGGGCGCCTTCGTCCTGTGCGTACTGATCGCACAGTTCGCCCACAATCTGCTGGGCCTGGCGGTCCCGATGATGGGACGGCTCCCCACCGCGATAGCGATGGACCCCGTCCTGGGGGTCGTGGCCGCGGTGGTCGCCGTTCCCCTGGCGCTGGTCTTCGCCCCGTTCGTGTTCTACGCCGGTCATCCGCGCCGGTACGTGTACGCGACCGCGGCGATCACCGCGTGCGGACTCCTGATCGCCGGCCTGTCCTCGCCGTACGACGCCGAGCACCCCAAGCTCGTCTCCGCGTTCCATGAGCAGCGCGACGGGGAGGACGCCCGGATCATGCTGGAGGGACGGGACTACCACACACCGCAGGACATGGGCCTCCTGGACCGGGTCGCGGAGAAGACGGGCATGTCGGTGCGGGAGGACGCACTCGCGGCGCCGAAGGCGGACGTCCCGGCTGCGGCCGTCGACTTCGAGGCGGCCGGCCCGACGGAGCCGGTGACCGTCAGGATCGGCGCCAATGAGGCGAGCCTGGTACGGATCACCGTGACGGGCCCCGGGCTGTCGGTCGACGGCCGGCCGTTCGAGGGCACCGAGGCGGTTCTCGATGTCGTGGGGCGGTCCAAGGGCCACACCGCGACGATCGAGCGCACCGGTCCGGTGAAGATCACCGTCGACCAGGTGTTCCTGAGGACCGGACGCGCGGTCGAGCAGGTCCTGGCCGCACTGCCGGACTGGGCGGTGGGTCACGGCAGAACGGTGATTCAGCGCACGTACGCCGATCCGCAGGAGTGACCCGGCCCCCGGGCCCCCGGCATGTGCTGCCGTGGGCTCGGGCCTTCGGCATGCCCTGCCGTGGGCTCGGGCCGCCGCCGGTCCCCGTGCGTTCAGCCCTCCGACCGAACCCGTACGAACCTCGCGGTCTCATGACGCCCGGCAGCCTGGCGCAGCTCCACGGGAAGCGGCTGGTCCAGCATGCGCACGGGCCCGTGGTCGACGTCGTCCGTCAGCTCTCCCAGGCGGCCACGCACCAGCTCGCCGACCTGGCGCGACTGCGTTGCGGGCAGGCGGGGCGACGTCTTCACGGTTCGTTCGTCGGGAAGCAGGACGAGGAGTGACTGGGGCCGCTCCGCCGGGCCGAAGACACCGATCAGCAGGCCGTCCGCCGTGTCGGAGTGCCGGATCTTGCGCCAGCTCCACGTCCCGCCGGCTCGATAGGGCGAGTTCAGCGCCTTCGCCACGATGCCCTCGACTCCCACCGCTCTCAGGTCCCGGAACCACTCGCGGGCCGTCTCCTCGTCCTGCGTGGCCAGTACGCGCTGCAGGGGCGGCCCGGCATCCTGCAGCGCGGCCCCGAGCAACTCCCAGCGCTCCCGCAGCGGCAGAGCCCTGATGTCCTGACCGGGCACGGCCAGGACATCGAAGGCGATGTACGACACCGGAACGCCCAGCCGCACCCGGTCACTGTGGGACCTGAGCAGATCGGTGAAACTCAGGCGCCCTTCACGGTAGGCGCAGAGTTCACCGTCGAGCACGAGCCCGGGCGGCAGATGCTCGGACAGGTACGCACTGATCTCCGGGAACTCCCTGGAGAGGTCCCGCCGCGAACGCGACTGCAGAACGGCTCTCCCCCCGTCCAGGACGAAGGCGAGGGCCCGGAACCCGTCGAGCTTGAGGGAGTACTGCAACCCCCCGGCCACACCGTGCTGACCGGGGATCTCGTCCGCGGGCCGGGGGCGCATGACATCGACCGGTGGGCGAAGGACCACGGCCGACGAGCTCTCATCCATTTGGTCAGGTTCGGCCCCTGGGTACGCCGAGCCGGTCAGGCGCGCAGTCGGCGGAGTTCTGTCACCGGGACAGCCGCAGGCATGTGGTGAGGCCCGGCCGCCCGTGGCGCACTTCATCGTCACCGAACTGGTCGCTGCCCATGGCGGCCGGGCCGTGTCCTCGGTCAACGCCGCTGCCGTCACGCAGTCCTCCACCGCCATCCCCGGCATCGCCCTGTACGTCGGGCTGCTACGCGGCGTCCTCGGCGACGCCATGGTGGCCCCGATCGGCCAGCTGGTGGACCTGTGGGACCAGCTGACCGGCGCCCGCCCCCTCGACCTCGACGACGCGGGCCGGGTCCGCCTCGACACCTGGGAACTCGACCCCGCCGTACAGAACGCCGTCGCCGAACGCTGGAGCACCGCCACCAGCGACACCATCACCGAACTCGCCGACCTCGACTGGTTCAGCGACGAAGTCCGCCGCCCCTACGGCTTCTCCGTACCCGGCGTCGACTACACCGCCGCCGTCGAAACCGACGTCCCCTGGCCCACTCCCAGCATCTGACCCGCGCCACGAACGCCCGCGACCGCCGTTGACCGACAAGCAGCGGGGACCGACCGCCGCCGAGCTTCACGAGGTGGGGAGCGAAGTACACGCTGTGCAGCGGACGCGGGTGGAAAGTCGTCCCTGGTTTGCCGGGCACACGCGATGGACGCGGAGAAGCGGTTCCAGTGCTGTGCCGTCGCAGCCCCTTCCCACTGACTGCGGCCGATCGGCTACCTGGCCCAAAGATCACACTCGGGCCAGTGGACGTAGTCCTTCCACAGGCCCCCAGCCGCGCTGACGTCGCCTGGCTACTGCCGCGTCGCCGGGTCGGCCCGGGCCGGGATGCCGTATCGCTCCGGGGCGCATAGCTTCCAGGTGTGCTGCTCAACCGGCTCGTGCAGGCGCTCACCCGCCCGGCGGCCCGTGCCGTGCTGATCTGCGTACTCGGTACGGCGCTCGTCCTCGCGGTGTCGCCACCGAGCTCGTACGCCGCGGCGCGCACCGCCGCACCGGAGCGCGGAGGCGGGCCGAACGGCCTCTACCGGTACAGCTACTCCCTGGGCCTCCACCCCTTCACCAGCCCGCACGACGTACGCGAACAGCTCACCGGCAACTTCTGGCTGTTCCCGGTGAGTGGTGGCTGCCCGGATCGGATCCGTACGCACGACGAGTGCGACCTGCTGGGCACGAATCCTGTGCGGGTGGAGCACATCGCCGACGCCCATCTGCAGATCGCCACCCTGCCGGGGCACGATCTCGGCGCCGGTCTGCACATCCGCTTCGCGTTCACCCGGAACCTGGGCTTCCACTATCTGGTCGTCAGCGCCTGGCAGAACGAACCCGCCCGGTGCACGGAGAAGAGGCTGTGCAATATCGCGAGCCGGGTGGGTGCCTGGGGACTCTGGCGAGTCCTCGCCGAGACGCTGACCGTGTCCGCCTACGCCGCCTGACCCGGCTCACCGGCTCCCCCGACCCGCCCGAACGGCACCTGCCCGGAGGCAGATGCCGCGATGGAGGGACCGTCAGCCGTTCGGCCGATCGTCTTCCGGATCCACCCCGTGTACGCGGGCACGATGCTGTAGAGCCCCGGCCCGTCCGCGCACGGCACGTCGGGGGCGCCCGGGCCCGACGTGGTCCCGATCGAGCCGAACCATCCGGGAGACGGGCCCATGCTCCCTGGGGGTTTCCCCCGCCGCTCGGGGGTGACCGGTACACCCCCGGGGTCGGCGGCGCCCCGGCCCGCTGACAGTGGTGTCTGGTGAGATGTCGGCATGACCGTTCGCGATGTGGCTCGACAGTTGCCCCACATTCCTACGCTTCGAAACCGTTGCGGCTGTCCACGGGGCGAAGGACACGGCAGTTGACCTCCGAACCCGCCGGGTCCGAACCCACGGAACCCGAAGCCACGGAACCCGGCCACGCGACGCGGCTTCGCCGACTGGCCGCCAGGATCGACGGGATCACCGGGAGCGCCGGGACGATCCGGGCGGAACACTCCCCCTCCACGGGTGCGTGGACGTTCGCATGGACCGACGGGCCGACGATCGGGCAGGTCCGCAGCGCCGCCCGCGAGGCGGAACCGGGCACCGCCGAGGCGCTGCGGTACGTACGCAGGTTCTCCGAGGACGCAGTCGCCCTCGGTGCCGTCCGGCTGGCCGTCGCCACCACACCTGCCGACGCCCGGCGGCGCCCCGAGATCACGCCGCGCGCGGTCGAGGAGTTCTGGCGGGACGTACCGCTCCCGAGCCCGTGCACGGACCGCGAACGCCGACTGGTCTACACGGTGGTGTACCAGGTACGCGACGCTCACCACCGCAACGGGGCCGACCCGGACGACATCTGCGCGATGGTCGGTCAGGTGGGTCTTGCAGCACTCCTGCGGCGCGCGGGAGGACCATTGACTCCGCTTGAGACCCTGACGGCGCACTACGCCGCGACACACGCTCATCCGGCGTGGCGGTACCGGCTGGCCCCGATGCGCGCGGCAGCCGCCTTGCAGGCCGTCCGCGACGACCCGAGGGCGACCCGGGAGCTCCTCGTCGCGGCCCTGGCTCTGCTCCCCGGACTGCCCGACCCGGGCGGCAGCGCCGCAGCCGAACTGCGAGCCCGCCTGACGCCGAGGTCCGGCAACGGTTGAACCACGCACGGCGCTGCGGCTGCGGCTCCCGGGGCAAGCTGTCACGGGCCGGGGCGGCGGGATGCGTACGCCGGGAAATGTGCGGCGATCCGGTGGTTCGGCGTGCGGGACCACTCCGCCGTGGGAGACGGTGGACCCGGCCCCCGTGCCGGCGGTCGCGCTCCGTGCGGCCTTCGGCTCGTCCGGGGCGATCCGTCCTGTCAGGCGCTCTGGCACTACTGAGGAGACTTTCCATGAACTGGACTCTCGAGGTCATCCCGGTCCCCGTCACCGACATGGACCGCGCGAAGGAGTTCTACGCGGACAAGGCCGGTTTCAAGGTGGACCTCGACGACGAGGTGGCCCCGGGCATGCGCATCATCCAGCTGACCCCGCCCGGCTCCCGCTGTTCCATCGCGATGCTGAAGGGGATGCCCGCCGCTCCCGGCATGAAGGAGATGGCACCCGGCACGCTGCAGGGCCTCCAGCTCTGTGTCACCGACATCGAGGCGGCCCGTGCCGAGCTGGTGGGGCGCGGCGTCGACGTGTCCCCCGTTCGCCACGTCGGTGCCACGGGATGGGAGGACGGCAAGGGAGAGACCTGGAACTCGTTCATGTCCTTCGAGGACCCCGACGGCAACGGCTGGGTCGTCCAGGAAGCCCCGTCGGATCTCTCTGAGCGCTGAGCGGAACCGGGCCGGCCGAGCCTGGCCGGCCGCTCCGTCCGAACGCTCCGGGCCGACCGCGCTCCAGGCACGGATCTCGCCCATTGGAAGCACGCCGTGCCAGCACCCTGCGGTGCGGCAGGATCGGGGCATGCTGATCGCTCATGAAGGCCGCTCTCCGACTGTCCACCCCACGGCGTACGTCGCTCCGACCGCCACCTTGTGCGGGGATGTGCGCGTCGGGGCAGGGTGCCGTGTTCTGTTCGGGGCGGTCCTCACCGCCGAGGGCGGGCCGGTGGAGGTGGGCGAGGGCAGCATCGTGATGGAGAACGCGGTCCTGCGCGGCACCCGGCGCGATCCGCTGACCCTGGGACGGCAGGTCCTGGTCGGCCCCACGTCCTGTCTGACCGGCTGCCGGGTCGAGAACGAGGTCTTCCTGGCCACCGGCAGCCGTGTGTTCAACGGAGCACGGATCGGGACCCGGTCCGAGGTGCGGATCAACGGGATCGTGCACCTCCGTACCGTACTGCCCGCCGATTCGACGGTCCCGATCGGCTGGGTCGCCGTCGGCGATCCGGTGCGCATCCTCCCGCCGGACGACCACGCCGGCATCTGGGCGGTGCAGAAGGAGCTGGACTTCCCTGGCTATGTGTTCGGGCTGGACCGCCCCGCCGACGGCGAGAGCCTGATGCCGGCCATCTCCGAACGCTTCGGCCGCGCTCTCGGGCGCCACGGCGACGACAAGCAGCTCTGACCCCACCTCCACGCCCACGGAATGGGTAAAATCACCCTAAAGGGCTCACCGACCCCTCCCTTTACGCAGCAGCCGAACGGCGAGGAGGGCTGCTCATGGATCCGTGGCTGATCTGGTTGATCGCCGCAGCGGTGCTGGCCGTGGCGGAGATCGCCACCCTCACCGCAGCGCTCGGCATGCTGGGCGGGGCCGCCCTGGTCACGGCGGGATTCGCCGCCGCCGGACTCCCGCTGCCCCTGCAGTTCGTGGTGTTCACCATCGCCGCCGCGGCCGGCCTGCTGTTCCTGCGCCCCGTCGCGTTGCGCCACGTCCGCAAGCCCCAGGCCGAGCGGTTCGGCGTCGACGCGCTGGTCGGCAGCTCCGCCCACGTCCTCTCCGAGGTGACGGGCCTGGGCGGCAGGGTCCGCATCGGTGGCGAGGAATGGACTGCCCGCGCCTATGACGAGACGCTGGTGATTCCTCCGGGAACGACCGTCGACGTCATAGAGATCAGCGGCGCGACCGCGCTCGTCTACCCCCGGGAGTGAACCGTGGAAGTCTCCGCTTTCCTCATCGCCGGCCTGATCGTCGCGGCCATCGCGGTCTTCACCGTGCTGCGAGCGGTACGCATCGTGCCCCAGGCACGCGCGCGCAACGTCGAGCGACTCGGCCGCTACCACCGCACCCTGCAACCCGGCCTCAACGTCGTCGTCCCCTACATCGACCGCGTCCATCCACCGATCGACCTGCGTGAACAGGTCGTTTCCTTCCGGCCGCAACCGGTCATCACGGAGGACAACCTCGTCGTCGAGATCGACACCGTCATCTACTTCCAGGTCACCGACCCGCGGGCCGCCGCCTACGAGATCGCGAACTTCCTCCAGGCGGTCGAGCAGCTCACCGTCACCACGTTGCGCAACGTGGTCGGATCGATGGACCTGGAACAGACCCTCACCTCCCGCGACACCATCAACAGCCAGCTCCGCGGCGTGCTGGACGAAGCCACCGGCAAATGGGGACTGCGGGTCAACCGGGTGGAGATCAAGGCCATCGACCCCCCGCAGTCGATCAAGGACGCGATGGAGAAGCAGATGCGGGCCGAGCGGGACAAGAGGGCCGCGATTCTCGGCGCGGAGGGACAGCGCCAGGCGCAGATCCTCACCGCCGAGGGCGACAAGCAGTCCGCCGTGCTGCGCGCGGAGGGCAACCGCACCGCCGAGATCCTCAAGGCCGAGGGCCAGTCCAGGGCCATCGACGAGGTGTTCCAGGCCGTGCATCGCAACGATCCCGATCCCAAGCTCCTCGCCTACCAGTACCTCCAGACACTTCCCCAGCTGGCACAGGGCCAGGGCAGCACCTTCTGGGTGATTCCGAGCGAGGTCACCTCCGCGCTGCAGGGCATCTCCCGGGCCTTCGGTGAGGCGCTGCCCCAGTCACCGGCCACACGGGAGAGGACGCCCGACGACAAGGCCGCGTACGACGCCGCCGACGACACGGCACAGGCCGCCGAGGCCGCGGCCGAGGCCCTCGCCGACGCGGCGAAGGCCGATGGCGCCTCCGCCGGCCCTCTCCCCTCGACAGGCCCTCGGTGACGACGGTGTGGCAGGCTCGCCCGATGACTGACGGGCGGAGCCACCACCGGACGGAGTACGTACGCTTCCAGGCCGTCGTCCCGAATGAGCGGGGCCACTTCACCGGGGTGTTCGGCCTGGTCAACAACCTCGGTCGCAGTGGCCGGCTCAGCACCGCCGAAGATCGCTTCCGTCTCCTCAACAACGCCTGGTACGACGCCGCCCATCCCGACCCCTCGACGGTGGACCCGGCGGTCCACGACCTGGCCGTCAACCCCGCCGCCGCCTGGTTCAAGGCGACGGCGACGCATCTCCCCGAACGTGTCGACGGGTATCCGGCCATGCTCCGGGCCCACGGCATCGCATGCGAGACGCTGAGGTCGACCGCACCGGGGCGCGTGGTCCACGAGGACGACGTCCAAGTCGTCGTCGTGCCGCGCCCGTTGTGACCGGTCGGGCCTCCGGCCTGCCGCGACCTGGGATCAGCGGACCCGCGGCAGTCCCGTAACCGCCATCACGAGCGAGTACAGCGAGGTCGTCGCCGTGATGAAGAGCCGGTTGTTCTTCGGTCCACCGAAAGCGATGTTGGAGACCGGCTCGGGCACATGCAGTCGGCCGATGAGGGTGCCGTCCGGGTCGTAGCAGTGCACCCCGTCGTCGAACGCGGCGGCCCACAGCCGTCCGCCGTCGTCCAGACGGATGTTGTCGAAGCCGCCGTCGGTGCGCTCGGCGAAGACCCTGCCTTCGGAGAGAGTGCTATCCGCGCGCACATCGAAGACGCGGATCAGCCGGGCTCGCGTGTCGGCGACGTACAACTGCCTTTCGTCCGAGGAGAAGACCAGGCCGTTCGGCCCGTCGAAACCGTCCGCGACCCTGCGGACCTCACCGCTCACCGGATCGATCCGGTAGACGTCGCAGGTGCCGATCTCGCTCTCCGCGCGGTACCCCTCGTAGTCGCTGGTGATCCCGAAGTCCGGGTCCGTGAACCAGACCGAGCCGTCGGAGCGTACGACCGCGTCGTTCGGACTGTTGAGGCGCTTCCCCTCGAAACGGTCGGCGAGCACGGTGACGCGGCCGTCGTGCTCGGTGCGGGTGACGCGGCGGTTTCCCTGCTCGCAGCTCACCAGCCGGCCCTCGCGGTCCAGTGTGTTGCCGTTGACGTGCCCCGCGGGGGAACGGAAGACGCCGATCGCGCCCGTCGTCTCGTCCCAGCGCAGCAGGCGGTCATCGGGGATGTCGCTCCAGATCAACTGCCGCCAGGCAGGCAGGTAGAGCGGCCCCTCGGCCCAGCGGCAGTCGGCGTGGAGCCGTTCGAGCCGCACGTCGCCGTTGGTGCACCTGCCGGTGCGGAAACGCTCGTCCAGTACCTCGTACAGGTTGTTGACCATCGTGCCGGACACAGTCCACCCCTCACAGACATTCCCGAACCACATTCAGGATGATCTCAATATGTCAGAACCAGATATGGTGTGACCATGGGAACTCCGAACGGGACCGTGGACGCTATCGACCGCGCGCTGATCGCGGAGCTCCAGCGCGACGCCACACAGGCATATGCGGCGCTCGGCAAGGCGGTCGGGCTCTCGGCGGGCGCGGCGCACGAGCGCGTACGCAAGCTGCGCGAGCGCGGCGTCATCCGCCGTACGACGGTGGAGGTCGAGCCGGCCGCCCTCGGCCGCGGCGTGCTCGCCTTCGTCATGGTCGACTCCTCGGCCTGGATGGGCGACTCGGCGGACGCCTTCGCCGCCATCCCCGGGATCCAGGAAGCGCACGTCATCGCGGGCGCCGCCTCGGTCCTGGTGAAGGTGCGCACGGCAACCACCGAGGAGTTGCAACAGGTCCTGCGGCAGCTGTACGCCATCGAGGGCGTGAGCGGCACGCACGCGACGGTCGCGCTGGAGACCTTCTTCGAAAGGCCCGTCTCCCCGGCCTGACCGTCCCTAGGTTCCGACGCCGTGCCGTCGTCGTGCATCTGCGGACACCGCATGTACTGAAATCGCAGTACGGGACGCGCCCGGGTACGCCCCGGGAAGCCGGACCGCCGCCGTGCGGACACAGTGGACGAAGGACACGAGCCGAAGCGGAGGCGCTATGGAGAGCATGGACACCGGGACCGGGCTGCGCTGCCTGGTGACGGGGGCGACCGGGTACATCGGCGGCCGCCTCGTCCCCGAGCTGCTGGACGCGGGTCACGGCGTGCGCTGTCTGGCGCGCACTCCGGAGAAACTGCGTGACCACCCGTGGGCCGACCGGGCGGAGACCGTCAAGGGCGACGTGACCGACGCGGAGTCGCTCCGCCCGGCCCTGCGGGACATCGATGTCGCCTACTACCTCGTGCACGCGCTGGGCACGGGCTCCGGCTTCGAGGAGACGGATCGAGAGGCGGCCCGCACCTTCGGCCGGGAGGCACGGGCCGCGGGTGTCCGGCGCATCGTCTACCTCGGCGGTCTCACTCCGTCGGACGTCCCCGAGGAAGAACTGTCACCGCATCTCCGCTCCAGGGCGGAGGTGGGCAGAATGCTCCTCGGCTCGGGCGTGCCGACCACGGCGCTGCGTGCCGCCGTCATCATCGGCTCGGGGTCCGCGTCCTTCGAGATGGTGCGCTATCTCACCGAGCGGCTGCCGGTCATGGTCACGCCCAGTTGGGTGTCGACGAGGATTCAGCCGATCGCCGTCCGCGACGTACTGCGCTATCTCGTGGGCAGTGCGCGGATGCCGGACGAGGTGAACCGCTCCTTCGACATCGGCGGCCCCGACGTCATCACGTACCGCGACATGATGCAGCAGTACGCGCGGGTGGCGGGTTTGCCGCACCGGCTGATCCTGCCGGTGCCCATGCTGACGCCAAGACTCTCCAGCCACTGGATCGGGCTGGTCACGCCGGTGCCCCGGTCGATCGCCCGCCCGCTCGCGGAGTCCCTGCGCCACGAGGTGGTGTGCGACGAACACGACATCGCCCAGTACGTCCCCGACGGGCCGGGGCAGCCCTTTCCGTTCTCCACCGCGCTCGCTCTCGCCCTGCAGCGGGTCCGCGAGGCCAAGGTGACGACCCGCTGGTCCTCGGCCTCGACCCCCGGCATTCCCAGTGATCCGCTGCCCACGGACCCCGACTGGGCGGGCGGAAGCCTGTACAGCGATGTGCGGGAACGCGAGGTGGACGCACCGCCCGAGGCGCTCTGGCGCGTGATCGAGGGCATCGGCGGCGACCACGGCTGGTACTCGTTCCCGCTGGCCTGGGCCGTACGGGGCTGGCTCGACCGGCTGATCGGCGGGGTCGGGCTGCGCCGCGGCAGGCGGGACGCCGAACGGCTCAGGATGGGGGACTCGCTGGATTTCTGGCGGGTCGAGGAGATCCGGCCGGGGCGCCTGCTGCGGCTGCGCGCGGAGATGCGCCTGCCCGGTCTGGCCTGGCTGGAGATGTACTGCGAGAAGGGCGCCGACGGCCGGTCGCACTACCGCCAGCGTGCCCTGTTCCACCCGCGCGGCCTGCTGGGCCACGCCTACTGGTGGAGCGTGTCCCCCTTCCACGCCGTCGTCTTCGGTGGCATGGCCCGCAACATCGCGCGCGCGGCCACCAAGGTCGCCGCACCCACACGGGTGAAATCCACGGCACTTGACTGAACGCCGCAACCAAGGAGTGCGGCGGGACGGAAGGTGTCAGCGTTCCGCTCCGACTCCTGTCAGAGGTACCCCCATGACCGTCGCAGTCGTCCTGTTCACCTCCAATCTGCGGCTGCACGACAATCCGCCCCTGCACGCGGCACTCGCGGCGGCGGACGAGGTGGTGCCGCTGTTCGTCCTCGACGAACACATCGCGGACGTGGGCTTCGGTGTGCCCAACCGCCGCGCCTTCCTCGCCGACTGCCTCGCCGACCTCGACGCCGGCCTCCGCGACCGCGGCGGACGTCTGGTGATCCGCTCGGGCGTGCCGGCCGAGGAGGTGTGCCGCGTGGCCGCCGAGGCGGGGGCCCGGGACGTGTACCTGGCGGCGGGAGTCACCGCGTACGCACACCTGCGCGAGGAGGGGCTCCGCACCGCCCTGGAATCGCAGGGGTGCCGACTGCACGTCCATGACGCGGTGGTCACGGCCGTCGCCCCGGGCGCGCTGACCCCGGCCGGTTCGGGTTCCGACCACTTCGCGGTGTTCACGCCGTACTTCCGGCGGTGGTCCGGGCAGCCCGTGCGGGAGGTGTTCGCGGCCCCCCGCACGGTGCGCGTGCCGCGCGGTCCCGGCTCGGAGGCCGTTCCCTCGCGTACGGCCGTGCCGGGTGTCGCCGAAGGACTGGCCCGGGGTGGCGAGACCGAGGCACGGAAGCGGTTCGCCGCGTGGTACCGCGACGGGATCGCGGAGTACGAGGACCGCCACGACGATCTGGCGGGCGATGCCACCTCACGGCTCTCCCCCGACCTGCACTTCGGAACCCTCTCCCCCGTCGAGCTGATCCACCGGGCCCGTACGACGGGCGGAGCGGGCGCCGACGCCTTCGTACGCCAGCTGTGCTGGCGGGACTTCCACCACCAGGTCATGGCCGCCCGCCCGGCGGCCGCGCACGCCGACTACCGGACACGGCGGGACCGGTGGCGCACCGAGCGGTCCGCGGCCGGCGACATCGCCGCCTGGCAGGAGGGCCGGACCGGTTATCCGGTGGTGGACGCCGCCATGCGCCAACTGCGCCACGAGGGATGGATGCACAACCGCGGACGCCTGCTCACCGCGAGTTTCCTCGCCAAGACCCTGTACGTCGACTGGCGGATCGGCGCCCGGCACTTCCTCCGCCTGCTGGTGGACGGCGATGTCGCGAACAACCAGCTCAACTGGCAGTGGGTGGCGGGAACGGGCACGGACAGCCGGCCCAATCGCGTACTCAACCCCGTACTCCAGGGCAAGCGGTACGACCCCGACGGCACGTACGTGCGCCGTTGGGTGCCCGAGCTGACGGGCATCGAGGGCGGTGCGGTGCACGAGCCGTGGAAGCTGCCCGGCCCGGCGCGGGCCCGGTACGCCTACCCGGAGCCCGTCGTGGGACTGGCGGAGGGGCTCGCCCGGTTCAAGGAGGCGCGCGACCTGGCGTGAGGCTCCCGCAGCCCCGCCCCGTACCCGGAATCCACCGCTCGTACCGTTTCCCTTTCGTACGACTGCGGCCGTGGTGTTGTCCTCGACGGCGCACGACGGCCGGCCGCTGGGGATCTAGCGTCTCCGGGACCACCCCGAGGCGAGGAGCGGCACGTGAACTGGCTCATCCATGACTACCGCGAGGACGATCTGGCGGCAGTAGTCCATCTCATCGATACGACGGCGGGCCTCGGCCAGGAGTCCGTCTTCTCCCTCGCCGAGTGCATCAGCGCACTGACGTCCCGCCAGCCCGCGGTGGTGGCCGTCCACCGCGGGCGGCCCATCGGCGCCGCACTGGCGCATGTGTCGGGGGGCCGGGCCTGGGTGATGCGGATCGCCATCGAACCGGCCTGGCGCGGCCGGGGCCTGGCCAGCGCGCTGCTGGTGGAGCTCGAACGCCGGCTGATCGAGGCGCGGGTGCGCCGGATCGCCTACGTGCTGGCGGAGGAGGAACTGCTCGGCGAGGGGCTGCGCAAGGCCGGGTACACACGGCGGCCCGCCGTCGCCTATTTCGAGAAGGCGGAACCGGCCACGGGCACCCCGGCCGATCTCCTGGAGGAACTGGGCGGCAGGGTGCTGTCCGGTGATCTGTGGGACAGGGTGGCGGGCATGGAGGCGGAGAAGAGCCTCATCGAGCGCCGTGTCGTCATGCCCCTCGCCGAACCGGAGCGTGCGGCCCGGCACGGGGTCCTCCCGCCCCGCGCCATCACCCTGTTCGGTCCGCCGGGGACCGGCAAGACCACCTTCGCCCGGGCCATCGCCTCACGCCTCGGCTGGCCCTTCGTCGAACTGCTGCCGTCCCGCCTTGCCGACGAGGGCAATCTCGCCGCCGCACTGCGCACGGCCTTCGCCCGGATCGCGGAACTGGAACGGGTGCTGGTCTTCATCGACGAGGTCGAGGAGATAGCTCCCGTACGCGGAGAGCGCCCGGAGCCCGGCCTGCACGGCGTCACCAATGAACTCCTCAAGCTCATCCCCGGCTTCCGTGAACGGGACGAGCGGCTACTGGTGTGCGCCACCAACTCCATCCGCTCACTGGACCCGGCCTTCCTCCGTCCGGGGCGCTTCGACTACCTGGTGCCGATCGGCACCCCGGACGCGGCGGCGCGGGCGGCGATCTGGTCACGCCATTCGGCCCGGCGGGACGACGTCGACGTGGACGCGCTGGTCGCGGCGAGCGAGCTGTTCACCCCGGCCGACATCGAGCACGCGGCCCGGACCGCGGCCCAGGCCGCCTTCGAACGCGACGTCGCCGAGGCCGGTGCGGACACCGACGACTATCTCGCCGCCCTCGGCCAGTGCCGGCCGACCGTCACCCCTGCCGTCATCGCCGAGTTCACCGCCGACATCACCACGCACGCCCGCACCTGAGCCGATACCGGAGCTGCCCGTCATCCCGGGCCCCCTGCCCCTCCGGCGCACGATGCCGTGACCTCGGCGCGTCATGGAGGAGCCGGGCAGCTCTCCGGGCAGACTTTCCCCATGGCCAACGCAACGAAAGCAGCCCTAGAAGGCGGCCCCGACGACCTTCCCGAGCGGATCGTCTCCGTCACCGGACCCGGGCCGGACGTCAAGGTCCCGTTCCGAGGCGGGTACGAACACTTCAAGGCGACCGACCGTCAGAAGGAAACCTCCGAGGGCCAGTTGCCCGTCTACGAATGGTGGGAGCGCACGGAAGTACCCGGTTAGTCGACAGCGGGCCTGCTCTCGTCGTACCACGGGATGTCGCACAGACGGCTCTTGACCTCAAGCGCGGTTCAGGTTGGAGGCTACTCGTACGCACCACTGGCGGCCAGTGGCGGCGCAGCACTTCACACATCGGAGAAGCCCCATGTCGAGCAATACGGTTCAGAACCCCGGCCCCGCAGTGTCTGACGCACCCCCGGTCCACCGCTCCGGCCTCACCTGGTGGAAGGCGCTGGCCACCGGGGCGGTCTGCGCGGTCGTCGTCAATCTGGTCGTCCTCGCCGTCGCCAAGCTGGCCGATGCCTCGCTCATCATCGTCAACGGCGGCGAAGAGCATCCGATCACGGTCGGGGGCGTCATCGGCGCCTCGGTCGTCCCGCTGGTCGTCGGGACGGGCGCCGCCCTGCTGCTGTCCCTGTGGAAACTGGTCTTCCTGCGGATCGCGCAGTACTTGGGCGGCGGCCTGGCACTGCTGTCGGTCGCCGGTCCGCTGTCGTCCGGCGCCGATGGCGGCACCGTCGCCGCCCTGGCCCTGATGCACATCACCCTCGGGGTGATGGTCGTCACCACTCTGGAGCTCCACCGCCGCCACCGGCTCCTCTAGGGCTGTGGCCGTGAACCGACCTTTGCCGGGTTGGATGTCAGGCGGCGATGGGTAGTGGTCTGCCACCCCAGCGGATGCCCTTCTCGTTTCGGATGCGGGCGCGTTCACACCGTTGGGGGGCCAGGACGTGTCAGCCTCAACGCGGCCGACCCGGCGGGGATCGGCGCCGGCGCGATCGCCGGTCCCGAGGGAATCGTGCGCCAGCAGGCCGGCGCGGGCGAGGAGGTCCTCGTCGACGTCCTCGATCT
Source organism: Streptomyces sp. NPDC058620 (assembly GCF_042717135.1). Lineage (NCBI taxonomy): Bacteria > Bacillati > Actinomycetota > Actinomycetes > Kitasatosporales > Streptomycetaceae > Streptomyces > Streptomyces sp. NPDC058620. Next base: position 396,865 of record NZ_JBHXQO010000001.1, on the reverse strand, counting down.
CGACACCGTCACGCGCGTCCGTACGGTTCCGCCGGCCTCAACCGGCCGTGGGACCAGCTCGCACGGTACGGCAGCCGCGTCCGCCTGCCGATGACGGAGGGTCGTTCCAGCCGACCCCGAACGGCCAAGCCGCGCGGAAGCCAAGCAAATAAGGCGAATACGGACTTTTAGCGGCAATGGTCCTCTATGGCTCATAGCATTCTTTTGACCCGAACCGCACTGACTCCCCTTCGCGCAAATCGCCCTTTTCGGACTCAGTGGCCAGCGTCACGTCACGGATCGGCAGCTTCCCGATCCGTGCCCCGCATCCCTTCTGCGGGAAGAGAGTTGACTCCGCGGTCCGGGTGAATTCAGCGGCGATCCCGTTCATCGATCTTGTAAATGAATTGTGATCCGGAATTCGGGGCTTGTCGCTTTCGGCTTTTCTCGCCTACGGTCACCCTCAATCCGGATGGAACGCCGAATCCTGCCGCCGTCCGGGAACCCAGACCACCCACGCCCGGCAGGAGCGGGGGACCCAGGTAAGTCGCCGATCCGTTATGCGGAACGGCTTGGGGTTAAGTCGCATGCACCTGCGGCCAGGCATCTCCAGCCTGAACCCGACAGCTCACCTCGTAGGCGACGGAGAGGAATTCGCCATGCCCACGATGGGTAAGCACCGTCGTACCAAGTCCAGCCCGCTGACCCGGGGTCTCGTCGCCATCACCGCGGGCGGAGCCGTTCTCGCCCTTCCGGTGATCGGCGCCACCACCGCGTCCGCCGCGCCCGCGCAATCGTTCTCCGCCGAAAAGGCAGGTGCGCCGGCAGCCGCTCCTGCCAAGGCAATCACCGCACAGAAGGCCGGGATCACCAGCTATTCCGTGATCAAGGGTGATTCCCTGCACAAGATCGCCGAGGGACACTCCCTGAATGGCGGTTGGCAGAAGCTCTACAAGGACAACGAGAAGGCCATCGGCGACAATCCTGGGCTTATTCGCCCGGGTCTGAAGCTGACCATTGGCGCCAAGTCCGAGGCCAAGGCTTCCGGTTCGTCCACCGACCGCACGGCTGCGGGCAGCGACCGCGCGGACCGTTCGGAGCGGTCCAGCACACTGGCCGCGAAGACCGCCGCGCCCGCCGCCCAGCCCGCGACGTACACGAACGACCTCGACGGCTGGATCAAGGAGTCGCTGGCAGTCATGGCCGAGCACGGCATCCCCGGCACCTACGAGGGCATCCACCGCAACATCATGCGCGAGTCCTCGGGCAACCCGCAGATCGTCAACAACTGGGACTCGAACGCCGCGGCGGGCACCCCGTCCAAGGGCCTTCTCCAGGTCATCGACCCGACGTTCGAGGCGTACCACGTGCCCGGTACGTCGACGGACAGCTTCGACCCGGTCGCCAACATCACCGCGGCGTGCAACTACGCCGCCGACAAGTACGGCTCCATCGACAACGTCTTCGGCGCCTACTGATACTCCGGCACCGGCCGCGGTTCACGACTGCCGGGTGGTGAGGGTCCGACAGGCCCTCACCACCCGGCAGTTCCGCATGTGCGCCGACCATGGAAGACTCGCACGCATGCCCGAACTCCAGCTCCTGAGACCCGACCACGCCGCCGCCCTGCTCGCCTTCGAGCAGGAGAACCGGGCCTACTTCGCCGCCTCGGTCCCGGACCGCGGCGACGAGTACTTCGCACGGTTCGACGCACGGCACAGCAGCCTCCTGGCCGAGCAGGCCGACGGGCTGTGCTATTTCCATGTGCTGGTGGGCGAGGGCGGCGAGGTGCTTGGCCGGGTGAACCTGGTGGACGTGGCGGACGGCTCCGCCGACCTCGGATACCGGATCGCCGAGAAGGCCGCCGGGCAGGGCCTGGCCACGACCGCCGTCCGCCAGGTATGCGTACTGGCCGTCACTCAGTACGGTCTGACCGCGCTGCGGGCCTCGACCACGCTGGACAACGCCGGCTCCCAGGCCGTACTGGCCAGGACGGGCTTCGTACGCACCGGCGAGACCGTGCTCGGCGGCCACCCGGGCCTCTCCTACGAACGCCCCCTGGACGCGGACGCGCTGCTCCCCTGACATCGGTCACGGGAACAGCGCGGGATGTCCGCACCTGGCTGGTGGTGGCGAGCCGGAATCCGGCCCGCCACCACGGCGCGGGGACCGCGTCAGTCGCGGTCGGTCTCCTCGCGGAGGATCTTGCCGCTGGCCGCGTCCACCTCGAACTCGCTCTTGTTCCAGTCCGCGGCGACGACGTCGACGGCCCAGACAAGGGTGTCGTCGTCGTTGGTGTCCAGGCCGATCGAGGTGACCTTCCCCTTCTGCTTGTCCGTGGCGACCTTGGCCGCCTGCTGGGACGTCTGCTTCGCCTTGGTGATCCAGTCGGCCATCTCACGCTTGTCGGCCGCGTCCTGATCGGTGTCCGCGGCCGTCTCGATCACCTTGCCGGAGACGGCGTCGATACGGACGGTGTGGGCGGTCCCGTCCTTCTCGACGACCTCCGCCACCCACACCGGACCGGTGGGGCTGCCGCTCGGGGAGGCGCTGCCGGTGGGGCTGCCACTCGGACTTCCACCGGGGCTGGCCGCTCCGGTCGGGCTGCCACTGGGGCTACCGCTCGGGCTGGCCGTGCCGCCGGGGCTCGCGCTTCCGTTCGGCGAAGCGCTCGCGCTCGCGTCGGTGCGCCGGTCGGTGTCGTCGTCCAGGCCCTCCAAGTCGAGCTCGGCCAGCTTGGTGTCAGGAACGGCTCCGACCGCGGTCGTGGCCGCCTTGTCGAACGTGACCTTCGTGGCTTCGAGGAGCTTCTTGCGTTCGGCCTGGTCCTCGGTCAGTTTCGCCCCGCCGGTCGGGCTGCCTGAGGGACTGGCGTAGGGAGTGGTCGTCTGCTTCGGGATGACCTTGGCGGCCTCCGATGTAGCCGCCCCTGTCTGGTCGCCACCCTCATGCCCGCAGCCCGCGACCAGCGCGGAGGTGACGACGGCGCACAGCGCACCGGCGGCGGTACGGAGACGGCGGGCGCGCGGGGAGACGGTGGTTTTTCGTCGGAATTCAAGGCTCATACACGCATCCCTAGCCCCCGCACCGGCCGGTCATGTTGTCCTACGGGACGGGTCACCCGATCGACCTCGCGGCTCCGTCCGTTGGCCGCCATCCGCCCCGGGCGCGCCTCGGTCGAGGGTGCGGAACAATGGATGGGCACAGCCACGGACACCGGCTCCCGCCGGCGCCCGGTCGGGAGGCCCCTCATGGATTACCCGGAGAGTTACGAGCTGATATTCCAGACCCACGGTGCGGCTGACGACGTGGTCGTCGTCCGGATGACCGACCGGTCCGGGGCGGGCGGATACCCGGTGTACGAGGACGAGACCGGAATCGTCCGCGCGGAGATCAGCTACCGAGGCGAGGTTCGCATGCTGGCCAGCGGCGGCCACCAGGTACCGGGGATCCCCCTGCTGGTGCGGCCCCTGAGCGGAGGGGCACCGCGCACCCGCTGAGCAGCCCATGACACGCACCGGGACACGACCCGCGTCCCGGTGCGCGGCCTGCTGTGCGTCTCGGAGCTGACGTGCTGCACAGCGCGTGCTGCACAGCTGTCGTGCTGCACACCTGACGCGCCAAAGTCCGTTCATGCCCGTTCTTTGCCCGAACCTGTTTACATTCAGGTACCCCAGACGTAACCTGAGCGCGAAACCACAGACTCGGGCATGAAACGGATACGAAACCACATGTACGCACCGGAGCGGCAGCAGGAAATCCTCCGCCTCGCCCAGGAGAGCGGGCGCGTCGACGTGCTCTCCCTCGCAGAGGAATTCCAGGTGACAGCCGAGACCGTGCGGCGTGACCTCAAGGCGCTCGACCGGGCCGGGCTCCTGCGCCGGGTGCACGGCGGCGCGATCCCTGCCGGACGGCTCGGCTTCGAGCCCGACCTCGCCGAGCGCGACGCGGTGGCCGCGGACGAGAAGGACCGCATCGCCGCCGCCGCTCTGGGTGAACTGCCCGTCGACGGCAACGTGATCATCGACGCGGGCACCACGACGGCCCGACTCGCCGCCGCCCTCCCGATCGAGTCGTCCCTGACCGTGGTGACGCACGCGCTGCCCGTGGCCGCCCGCCTCGCCGACCACCCCGGAATCGCGCTGCACCTCGTGGGCGGCCGGGTCCGGCACCGTACGCGAGCGGCCGTCGACGCCTGGGCGCTCAGCGCCTACGCCGAGATCAACGCCGACGTCGTCCTCCTCGCCACCAACGGCTTCTCGGCCGAGGGCGGTCTGACCACCCCCGACCTCGCCGAGGCCGCCGTGAAGCGCGCCATGATCTCGGCCGCCCGCCGGGTCGTGCTCCTCGCCGACTCGGGCAAGTTCGGCCAGGAGCACTTCGCCCGCTTCGGCGATCTCTCCCACGTCGACCTGCTCATCACCGACACGGGGCTCAGCCCCGAGGACGCCCTCGCCATCGAGAGCCGGGGCACGGAAGTGGTACGCGCATGATCCTCACCGTCACCCCCAATCCGAGCCTCGACCGCACCTACGAGCTGCGGGACCTGACCCGGGGCGCGGTCCTGCGCGCCACCGGGGACCGGGTCGACCCCGGCGGCAAGGGCATCAACGTCTCCCGCGCGGTGGCGGCGGCCGGCCACCGCACGGTCGCGGTCGCTCCCCTCGGCGGACCGGAGGGCGCACTGCTCGCCCGGCTGCTCGGTGAGCACGGGATCGAGGCCGCCGGTGTGCAGATCGCGGACAGCACCCGGGTCAACATCACCCTCGTCGAACCGGACGGGACGCTGACCAAGGTCAACGCGACCGGGCCCGAGATCACGGAGTCCGAGGCCGAGACCCTGCTGGAGACGGTACGGACCCGGTCGTCGGACACGGACTGGATCGCCTGCTGCGGCAGCCTGCCGCGGGGCCTGCCGCCCGAGTGGTACGCCGAGCTGGTGGCACGCAGTCACCGGGCCGGTGCGCGGATCGCGCTCGACAGCTCGGGCGCTGCCCTGCTCGCTGCTCTGCGCGAGCGGCCGGATGTGATCAAACCGAACGCCGAGGAGCTCTCCGAAGCGGTCGGGCGGCCTCTCACGACGGTCGGAGACGCGGTCAAGGCGGCCGAGGAACTGCGCGGGCGCGGGGCACAGGCCGTACTGGCCAGCCTCGGAGCCGACGGACAACTGCTGGTGGACGGCTCGGGGACGTACTTCGGCAGCGCCCGGGTGGACACCGTCCGGAGCAATGTCGGGGCCGGCGACGCCTCGCTCGCCGGTTTCCTGGCCGCAGGGGGCGCAGGCAGGTCCGCACTGGCGGCCGCGGTCGCGCACGGCGCGGCGGCGGTCCAGCTCCCCGGCAGCGTGATGCCGACACCGGCCGACATCGACCTGTCATCGGTCGTCACGACCACGGACATCCCCCTGGACCGCGTGCTGACGGAGCCCGCGCCATGACGTCCGCATCCCTGAGACCCAGCCCGAAGCCCCACGTCCCCCAGGCCGCCGCCACGGCGGTCCACGAGCAAGGAGCCCCGCGATGAGTGAGCTGATCACCGCGGACCTGGTCGACCTCGATCTGTCCGCCGAGACGAAGAACGCCGCAGCGAGGTCGCTCGCCGAGCGGATGGTCGCCACCGGCCGCGTCACCGACCTCGACGGCTTCCTCGCCGACGTGGCCGCCCGTGAGGCGCAGATGCCGACCGGTCTGGACGGCGGCATCGGCATCCCGCACTGCCGCAGCGAGCACGTCAGTGCGCCGACGCTGGCCTTCGGGCGCAGCGGACAGGGCATCGACTTCGGTGCGCCGGACGGGCCGGCGGACCTGATCTTCCTCATAGCGGCGCCCGCCGGGGCCGACGACGACCACCTCACCATCCTGTCGAGCCTGGCGCGACGGCTGATGGATGCCGCCTTCACCTCCGCACTGCGCGCGGAGACCGACGCCGCCGCCGCGGCCGCCCTGATCCGCGGCGACGCACCGCCCGCCGCGCCGGAGGAGCCCGCGCAGGAGACGGAGACCAGCGGGGCCGTGCAGACAGCATCGGCCGAGGCCACCCCCGAGCCGTTCCGGATCGTGGCCGTCACCTCGTGCCCCACGGGCATCGCCCACACGTACATGGCCGCCGAGTCCCTGGAAGCGGCGGCGCGCGCCGAGGGCATCACCCTCAGCGTCGAGACGCAGGGTTCGGCCGGATTCGAGCGGCTCGACCCGGCCGTCATCGCCGCCGCCGACGCGGTGATCTGGGCGCACGACGTCGACGTACGCGAGAAGTCCCGGTTCGGCGGCAAGCCGATCGTCGACGTCGGGGTGAAGGCGGGGATCAACCGTCCCGCCGAACTGATCGCCGAGGCCCGGCGCAAGGCCGAGCGGGGCGAGGTCAGCGGTGTCCCGGACGACAGCGGTACGGGGCCGGGCGCCGCCGCGTCCACCGGCGGCAGCACGCACTTCGGCGTCCGGCTGCGTACGTACCTGATGTCCGGCGTCAGTTACATGGTTCCGTTCGTCGCGGCGGGCGGACTCCTGATCGCCCTGTCGTTCGCCATCGGCGGCTACGAGATCGCGAACGCCAAGTCCGTCGCCGATCACTTCGTGTGGGGCGAGGCCGACAGCTGGGCCGCTCTCCTCAACCAGATCGGCGGCGCCGCCTTCGGCTTCCTGGTCCCCGTGCTGGCGGGCTACATCGCGTACGGCATGGCGGACCGTCCCGCACTCGTCCCCGGGTTCGTCGGCGGCGCCATCGCGCTGACCATCGACGCGGGGTTCCTGGGCGGCCTCGTCGCCGGTCTGCTGGCCGGTGCGGTGGTGATGGCGATCCAGCGGGTGAAGGTCCATCCCACCCTGCGCGGCATCATGCCGGTGCTGGTGATCCCACTGATCTCCTCGGCGGTGGTCGGCTTCCTCATGTTCGTCGTCGTCGGCAAGCCGATCGCCTCGCTCCAGAAGGCGCTCACCGACGGGCTCAACGGGCTCTCCGGCTCCAACGCGATCATCCTCGGCATGGTGCTCGGCCTGATGATGTGCTTCGACATGGGCGGCCCCCTCAACAAGGTCGCCTACGCCTTCGCGGTCGGCGGGCTCGCCGACCCGACGACCGGCAGCCTCAAGGTGATGGCGGCGGTCATGGCCGCCGGTATGGTGCCGCCGCTGGCGATGGCTCTGGCCACCACCGTGCGCGCCAGGCTGTTCACGAAGACCGAGCGGGAGAACGGCCGTGCGGCCTGGGTACTGGGCGCGTCGTTCATCAGCGAGGGCGCCATCCCGTTCGCGGCGGCCGACCCCCTGCGGGTGATCCCGTCGGTGATGGCCGGTGGCGCGGTCACCGGCGCCCTGTCGATGGCCTTCGGCTGCACCCTGCGGGCACCGCACGGCGGCATCTTCGTCGTCCCTCTGATCGGTCAGCCGTTCCTCTACCTGGTGGCGATCGCGGCGGGTACGGCGGTGGCGACCGCGCTGGTCGTCGTCCTCAAGGGCTTGCGCCGCACCGCGCAGGACCCCGCACCGGCGGCCGACACCTCGAAGGTTCCCGTCGCCGCCTGAGCAAGGCGAGCGGCACCCCGTCCGGCTCCCCGGCATCCACCGTTCCGTAACCACCCCACAGGAGTGATCGCATGTACCAGTGCACCGTCGCCGTAGGTTCCCGCAGCGGACTGCACGCCCGCCCGGCCTCGCTGTTCGTCCAGGCGGCAGCCCGCCAGCCGGTCAAGGTGACCATCGGCCGGGAGGGACAGGAGCCGGTCGACGCCCGCAGCATGCTCTCCGTGCTCGCTCTGGCGGCCCAGCACGGAGATTCCGTGGTGCTGTCGGCCACCGGTGACGGGGCCACGGCCGCGGTCGACGAACTCGCCGCGCTGCTCGCACGGGATCTGGATGCCACTGTCTGATCCGCCGCGCCGGTGACGCCGGCCCGCGGCGAACCGGGCTTCCGGTTCGGCCCCGTTGTGGTGATGCCTCTGCCTCCCGGCCGTTCACGGCCGGGAGGCAGAGGCATGGATCAGCGGCCGAAGGTGTCGGGCACCGGCAGTGTGTCCCAGCGGGTCACCGGCCAGGCGACCACCACCGCGCGTCCCACCACCTCGTCGACCGGCACCATGCCGCGGTAGGGATCGTCCTGGTGGTAGCGGGAATCCCCGGACGCCTGACGGTGATCGCCCATCACCCAGACCCGGCCGTCGGGCACCGTGACCTTGAACTGGCCCGCGTCATCGGTGCTGCAGGCGGTGTTGCCCGGGTAGACGTAGGGCTCGTCGAGCGGCTTCCCGTTTACCTTCACCGGCCCTTCGCCCTTGCACTCCACGGTGTCCCCGGCGACGCCGATCACCCGCTTGATGAGGTCCTTCTCCTCGGCGGACGGCATCACCCCGACGAAACCGAGCACCTTCTGGAAGGCGTTGGCGGGCTCGGTGGGCACACCCCTCAGCCAGTCGGACGGATCGTGGAAGACGATCACTTCTCCGCGCTCGGGCTCGGACCCGAACCACGGAGTCAATTTGTCGACCAGGACCCGGTCGCCCTTCTGGAGCGTGTTCTGCATGGATTCCGACGGAATCGAGAACGCCTGGAGCAGGAAGGTCTTGATGAACAGCGCCAGCAGCAGGGCGACGCCGATGAGAACCGGCAGTTCCTTCCACAGGGGGCGCTGCTTCTTCGTCCGCGTCCTCGTCCGCCGTGCGCCCGTCAGCACCATCAAGCCGCTCCTCGCCCCGTGTTCGCCGCTGTCCCCGCGTGGGCAGCACCGGCTCACTCTAGGCGTGATCACTGTGGCGAAGGAGCGGATGAGGTCGTTGACCGGACTTTCAGGCGTACGTCAGGGGCGTATGCAGGGGCGTATGTTCACGGAGCGCCGGGCAGCGGGGGCGCGGGTGGCTCGGTGTGATGCGGATCGGGAACCGTCGCGCCGCCACCGCCCCGTACCGCCTCGACGACCGACTGATGGAACGCCCTGCTGTCCGCTTCGGACGGGCAGCGCACGGGGCTGCCGACCAGGGTGAACCAGTCCGAGGCTCCGCTGAACTGCACGGCCACTTCGGCCTCGCCGTCGGCCCATGTCGTATGGACGGTGAGATCGCCGCCCACGACGCCTGCTTCTTTGGTGCGGACTCCGCCGGCTCCCGCGAAGACACCGCTGGTCGTCCACGATGCCCAGCTCATGACGCGACGCCCTTTCGGACAGTGACGAACCTGTCAAGCGGACTTCTCCGAGTATGACACCGCGGTTCGGAGCGTGCACGGGCGTGCCCCCGCGCCTACCGGCCCAGGGACAAGCGACATGTCTTCGGGTCCGGCACACGGGGCGCCTCACCGGCGCTCCAGTGCTCCCCTGACGAAAGCCGCCTGGCCGGCGTGCTGGAGATCGTCGGCGAGGACGCTGACCAGCCGGACACCGAGGGTGACCGGCGGTGACCAGCTCTCGTCCACGACGCGTTCCAGTGCCCTGCCGTCCAGGCCCCTGATGTATCCGACGCTCTGCTCGTGGACGGCGTCGTAGTAGCCGAGAAGCAGGTCGGCCGAGTCCACCCGTACCGCGGCGACCTGTTCACTGCTCTGTCCGTAGCCGGTCGCGTCTTCGGCGAAGGGCAGACCGAACCGGGAGGCCCAGCCCTGGGACAGCCACACCTGCTCGGTTCCCGCCGCGTCCGCGACGTGGTCGTCCTGGATGCGTGTGAGGTGCCAGACGAGCCAGGAGATCGAATTCGCCCCCTCGTCGAGCCGGGCGTTGAGGTCGTCGGGCGGAAGGCCGTCGACCGCCGTGTGCACCGCTTCCCTGATGCGCTCGAACGCGTCGGCCAGGATGCCAGCTGTGTTCATGGGACCACCATGGCCGGTGCTTCCCGGCGCCCGGCGCCCGACACGCGGCCCGCACGTCAGATGAGCAGCCCCAGCAGGTGCGCGCAGGCCGTCCGCTCGTCCGGGTGCCGGGCGACGACGTCGTAGGCGCCGCGCTCGAACGCCCCGGTCTCCCACACCGCGTCGGGCGCCTTCCGCAGGAACAGGAAGTCGGTGGGTGTGGGGACCGGTTCGTGGACGCCTTCGATGCGGTAGTAGCCGTCGGGTACGCCCGCCGCCCGCAGCGCGGCCCGGAGTTGCAGGCGGTCCATGGGCCCTAGACTCCGGCGGGCTTCAGGTAGCCGTGGTCCAGCAGCCACTTCACGTTGAGCCGCTGGCCCGCGCCCGGGTCGAGGAAGACGGCGTCGAGCTTGATCTGCTGACCGCCGCCGGGCTGCTCGAACCACGGCGCGATGCTGCCCTGCCAGACCCAGAAGGGCTTGGCGACCTTGTAGACGCGGTAGTCGCAGGCGACGGCCGCGTCACGGGTGTTGAGGCTCTGCGGAGGCAGTGCGCGCTCGGCGTAGGCGTCGCCTGCCGGGGCGAGGTAGCTGCCGTACTCCGAGCCGAAGCGGTCCAGCCGCTGGCCCGTGCGGAGCTTGGCCGGCTCCTTGTCGAGCTCGCCGTTGACCTCACCGAAACCGTCGTTCGGCGGGTACTTCCAGCTCCCGGAGTCCGCCGGGCCTTCCCAGTACTTCTTGAGGAAGTCGGCGGGCGAGAGGTCTCCCGTCCTCTCGTAGCCGTTCAGCAGCGGACCGACGGGGGCCTGCTTCTTCTTGGGCAGCCACTTGGGCCCGAGTCGCGCGTCGCCCTCGAACTCTCCGGTGCAGGGTTCGTGCCGCGGCGCGGCGGCCGGCCTGTTGTTCTCCTGGGGGATCGCGGCGCTCGCGGCGGGCGCGCTCAGCAGCCCGGCGGTGATGCCCAGGGTGGCAAATACGGTGCTCATACGGTTCATTGGCGTGACACCTCGGAAGTCGAAGATCGATCGGACAGCTGACGCAGGGTAGCGCCAAGATCGCTCCGAGTGTCCGCACCATGCCGGAATTCGCCCCGAACGAGCCAGGGGCGCCCGAGCCGGAGGTCCGGCCCCGGCGCCACCGGCGGGGGCCCGTCAGCCGTCGGCGGGGTCCGGTACGAGACCGTCGGCGACCAGGCCCGCGAGGACGGCGTCACTGAGCGCCCGGACCGCGGACAAGGGGCGGACCATCACGGTGAACTCCTTGACGCGGCCCGACTCGTCGAACTGGAGCAGGTCGATGCCGTGGATCTCCTTGCCGTTCACCGTGGCCCTGAAGACGAGGATCTCCGACGGCGCCGTGGCTCCGTCCACGGCGGTCTCCGCCGTGCCGTCCAGCTGACCGACGTAGCGGAAGTCCTCGAACGTCCTCAGCAGCACGCCGAAGAGGCCCAGCACCATCGGCCTGCCCTCGAACGGGGTGAACTTCACCGGGCTGTAGAGGCGGATGTCCTCGGTGAACAGCGGTTCCAGGGCGGCCAGATCACGCTTCTCGACCGCGGTACGAAAGCGTTCCGCGGTGTCGGCACTCGTCATGGCTGTCTCTCCTCGCACTCTGTATACTCAAGAATCTGACTACTCAATTTCCAGACTATGATGCAGGCAGAACCGGCACAGCGGAAGGGGGTGGCCCATGGCTTTGCGTCACGCCGTACTCGCGGCACTGCTGGACGGTGAGTACAGCGGCTATCAGCTGGCGAAGGCGTTCGACATCGGCGTCGCGAACTTCTGGCACGCGCTCCCCCAGCAGGTGTACGCGGAACTGTCGAAGCTTGAGCAGGACGGGCTGGTCGCCGGACGGCAGGTGGTCCAGGAGACGCGCCCCAACAAACGTCTGTTCCGCGTCACCGAGGCGGGCCTGGCGGAGTTGCAGCGGTTCGCGGCCGCCGCTCCGAAAGCCGCGTTCATCCGGGACGACCTCCTCGTCAAGGTCCAGGCCGTCGACCGCGTCGACGCGGGGCCCGTGATCGAACAGCTGGAGGAACGCGCGGCGGTCGCCGACGCCAAGATCGAACTCTTCGGCAAGCTGCTGCTCCGGCTGCGCGGCCCGGTGGACGAGGACGAGTTCCTGCGTGGCGGCGAGCGGATCGGACCGTATCTGACCTGCCTGCGCGGGCTCGCCTTCGAGCGGGACAACCGGGACTGGTGCCTGCGGATCGCCGACGTCCTGCGGGAACGGAGCGGCCTGAGCAACTCGCCTTCCTGACCGGCGCGTTGCTTTGGAATGATCGTCGCCCATGGAGAACTGGTGGGTACGGGCGGGTCATGGGCTGCGGTTCGACCGGGGGCCGGCCGGTGCGGCCCGGCTCTCGGAGGGCGCCGACTGCCTGGTCGTGGTCGACGTGCCCTCGTTCACCACGTCGGTCACGGTCGCCGTCGAGTCGGGGACGCGCGCTCGCGGGGACCGAGGGCGTCGCGGACGCGGTCACGCACAGCGCCTCCGGGCGGGAGCTCGTCGACGGCGGTTACGGTGAGGACGTCGCCGTGGCGACGGAGCTGGGCGGCAGCGCCGTCGTGCCGGTCCTGACGGACGGGGCGTTCGACGCCGCCTGACTGCTGTCAGTGCCCGGTGGCGCCGTCCAGGCGTTCGCGCAGCAGGTCCGCGTGGCCTATGTGCCGCGCGTACTCCGCGACCATGTGGACGTGGACCAGGCGCAACGAGTAGACCGCGCCGTTGTGGGTGAAGGTGTCGTCGAGCGAGGCGTCGGCGACCGCCTCGTCCGCCAGCCGGATCTCCTCGACCAGGCGTGCGTAGTCCTCCTCGGCGCGCTCCGCGGCCAGATCCTCGAAGTCCGCGTCCTTGCCCAGCTCCTGCGCGTACATCGGCGCCAGGGGCAGACCGGCGAACCGGTCACGGAACCAGGTGCGTTCGACCTTCGCCATGTGCCGCAGCAGACCCAGCAGTGTGAGGTTGGAGGGCTCGACGGACTGTTCGGCGAGCTGTTCTCCCGTGAGTCCCGCGCATTTCTGGAGGAGCGTGCTGCGGTAATAGGAGAGGAAGCCCTCCAGGGTCTCGCGCTCCCCCGCGGCGAGGGGTCCGGACGTCCGGGTCACTTCAGGTGCTGTCCATGTCATCGAGCGATCATGCCCGTGGACCGCGCGGTCCCGCGACCCTGTTCGCCCGTGGCGATGTCTTCGTCGGTGCCGTCGGAGGACCAGGAGGCCGCCGAGGAGCCCAGGCCGCCCAGGAGGCCGAAGACCAGGAAGAGGACGACCAGCGCCTTCGCGGCCCCGCTCATGATCAGGGGCCTGGTCGCGGAGCGTGGGCGTTGAAGGGTGACGGAGAGATCGTCGTCCCCGAAGAGCCCCCGGGGGTAGGCCGGTGTGAGCATCAGGGCGTAGGCGGAGAAGCGCATCCGGTAGCGCAGTGTCGCCGCGGTCGCCTCGAAGAGCGGCCGGGGCATCCGGCCCAGGATCAGCGTGATGACCCACCAGATGAACGACAGCGCGAACCAGCCGCTCGTCGCGAGAGCCTGCACGATCGCCGCCGGAATCATGAGGAAGACACGGAAGAGCACGGCGAGCCGGTTGAGGTCCGTCGGGCGCACCTCGATCTGTACGGGATAGTCCGGCGGCGGAGTGAGGGCGAACGGCGGATAGCGGTCGATGAGCAGCATCTCGCTCGCGGCGACCCGCATCCGGTAGCCGAGATACTTCGCGAGGTAGGCGAATACGGGGCCGGGCAGCCGCCCCAGGACGAGTGCCGCGAACCAGCCGAAGATCGCGGTGAAGACCGCGGCGATGTGGAGGACGAACAGCACGAGGAAGTGCGGGAGCAGCAGGAGCAGACGCAGCAGGACGGTGAGCCGGCGCTGACGCGTGGGCTCGATGACATCGAGGACGGGCAGGAATTCGCCCGGGTCCCCCGCGACACGGCCCGGACTCCACTGACCGTCCGCCATGGTGCTCCTCCTGGGCAGGTGAGCCGCACGCTTCGGCACGTACGGCGTCATCCCACGCTGGGTGCGTGCGGGGCGGCACGCAAACGGCGACGGGCCGAACGGGTGCCGGACCCGGCGGGACGGGCGCAGCACGGAGGTACGGGGTCCCGGCCCGCACCTCCGTGCTGTCACCGCTCACACTCACCTCACGCACTCACTCCATGAGGTCTCCGTACGCTCCGAGGGCCAGCGCGATGTCGGCCTGTGCCCAGAACCGGTGGTAGGTGAAGACCGGAGCGGCTCCGCCGTCGAGGTAGCTCTGGACCTTCGGCCAGTTCGGGTCGTCCTTGTAGAACGACCGGATGGAGGCGAACGTCGAGTTGGCGTTGACGGTGTCGCCGTTGGGCATGGCGCCCGTCCAGCCGCCCGGCACGTACACCGGGTCGTCGAACCGGTTGTAGTCGGCGCGGGTCTCGGGAACCGCCACCCCCGCGTCGTCCTGGTAGTGGTCCCACATGCCGTCGAGAAGCGCCTTCGCCGCGGTCTTCGCCGCCGCGTCGCCGGACTTGGCCGCGTAGTAGGTGAGCGTCCGGGCGTAGGCGCCGGCCACACCGACGTCGTTGGTGTAGTCGGCGACGGTCACGTGGAGCCCGCTGTTGGCGCCGGGGCTCGACGCGTTCCAGGTGTCGGGCGCACCCGTCCACTTGAGGGTGGAGGGCACCCGGTACGTACCGTCCGGGTTGATCGTCGTCTCCGACAGGGCCCAGTCGACCCACTTGTCGAGTACGGCCTTGGCCTGGGCGTCGCCCGACTCGTGGTAGTACTCGGCGACGCGTTCCATGGACCACGCCTGGAAGCCGAACCACTGGTTGGACGGCGGGTCGTGGTAGACGGGCTTCTCGTCGTAGTACATCCCGTGGAAGGTCGGGGTACCGGCCGGCGGCTGGGCGTAACTGCCCTTCCAGCTGTTCGTCGCGCCGCCCGCGATGGCGCCCTCGTCGGACTGCAGCCACTGGTAGAAGTCCAGCTGCCGGTCCAGGCTCTTGGCCCAGTCCTGTTGTCCGGTGGCCGACTTGGGCTTGAGGTCGGGTACCGAACTCAGCGCGTACGCGGCCATCGGGTTCTGGTACCCGCCGTGCGCGTGGCTGCTTCCGATCCGCCAGGACCAGCCGGCCGCGGTGTCGGTCGCGCCGCCCCAGGCGTAGTACCAGGACATCAGATAGTGCGAGCTGTCCTTGCCGGTGCCCGCCGGGCAGGTACGCGGGCCGACGCAGCCGCCGACCTTCTTGAAGTACTTGTCGAACATGGCGTAGCGCAGGTAGTCGCCCATCTTGGCGGCCTTGCCGACCGTCGCGGAGACCTCGCTCCCCTTGCCCTGCTCCTTGGCCCACATGTCGGCCCAGTAGGCGGCCTGCACGGCGCGTGCGTCGGCGTCGGGAGCGTTGGTGAACTTCCACTGCTTGGCGTAGGAGGCGTCCCCGGTGAACAGGTCCAGGTAGCCGTTCTTGCCGCCGTAGGCGAACTTGTCGCAGGTCGGGTGGGTGACGGTCTCCCAGACCGACTCCTGCGGTCCGCGCTGGAAGGTGTTGATGTACGAAGGGCCGGTCTCGGCGGGTCCTGCCGAGCAGGTGCCGGGTGTGTTGCCGAAGCCGTAGACGTTGTCGACGTCCTGGATCCAGTGCATGCCGTAGATGTCGTCGGTGCCGTACGCGCTCTTCAGCTCACCCGCGATCGGGTCGGAGCCGGAGGTCGCCGACGGATCGAGGACGGCGGGGTACTGGGTCGGCGCGTCGTGCTCCGGTGCGTACGTGGCGGGCTTCGACGCGTTGTAGAAGGAGTTCGTGGGCTGATCGGCGTGGGTGGGGATCATGTACTTCTCCATGGTGTCCCACGCACCGTTGAACTTCGTCCAGTCCCCGGTGATCTTCCCGTACATCGCCTGTAGCCAGATCAGGTAGCTGTACGCCTCCGATGTCGTCTCGTGCCCGTGGTCGGGGGCCTCCACGATCAGCGTCTCGACGGAGTGGTACGGAATGCCCTCCGGCGAGAAGTAGCCGTTCGCCGGGTCGGTGATCTTCCCGTACAGATCGAGGAAGCGTGCGTCGTACGTCTTCGTCGCGGCCAGCTGCGTGACGGTGACCTCGGCCTTGGCATGGCCGGGAGCCGTCACGGTGAACGTCGCGGCGCCCGTGCCCGAACTGTTGGCGCTCACGGTCACCTTCTGCGCCGTTGACCAGTTCGACGGTGTGAAGGAGAGGCTCGCGCCGCCGGTGACGGTCAGTCCGGTGTTGCCCGCAGTTCGGGCCACGCTGACGGTGACGGGCGCGGCCGGCGCGGTGGACAGCGAGACGCCGAAAGTCCCCGATGTGCTCTGCCGGACGCCCAGTTGGGCGGGCGAGGCGACGACTGCGGGGCCCGCGACGACCGTGATGCCCGCGGGAGGTGACTCGGCCGATCCGCCCAGGCTGTCGTAGGCCCGTGCGTAGACGGAGTGCCCGCCCGCCGGGAGACCCGTGGCGTTGTAGGAGTACGGAGAGGTCGTGTCGGTGCCGAGGAGGGTCGTGTCGTCGTAGAACTCGACCTTGCTGATGGTGGCGCCGCCCGCGGCCGCCGCCGTCGCGGCGAGCGGGACCGGGTCGCCCACGGTGAAGACGGAGCCCGCCGCCGGGCTGGTGAGGACGGCGATCGGCGGCTGATGGGCGCCCGCGCAGACAGTCCCGTTGACGGCGAAGCCGGTGGGGGCGGTGTTCGTACCGCTGTAGGTGAACTGCGCACCAGTCGATACGGCTGCTCCCGGGGCGATGGTCCCGTTCCAGGAGGCGTTCTTGACGGTGACGTTCTTTCCGGACTGGGACCAGGTGCCGCTCCAGCCGTTCGTGAGCGTCTGGTTTCCGGCGTAGCTGTAGGTGAGGGTCCAGCCGGCGACCGGCGCGGAGGCCCGGTTGGTGACGGTGAGTTCGGCGGTGAAACCCGAACCCCAGTCATTGGCCTTGTAGTCGACGCCGCACTGGACGGCGGCCGCCTGGGCCGGGGTGCCGGCGGCGGCGGTCATCCCCAGGGGGAGCGCCAGGGCGGCGACGAATGCCGTCCATAACCGTCGGGATTTCATTCCGGTTCTACCGGATCTCCTTGGTACCCACGTACTTCGTGCGCTTACCGATGGCATGCGCGGGTTCCTCTCGCGGCTCGGCGACATGGGGGGTGTGCGGGATTGAGCACAAGCCTTGAACCAGTGGGAGCGCTCCCAGCATGGGGACGGGGAAAAAGGGAGTCAAGAGACTTGAAGAGTCGAATAAATTCGATAGCAAGAGATCAGAACGGGTCTGTTGACCGACACGAGTTGACGCTCTAACGTCATGCCACACCAGTGGGAGCGGTTCCATCAGTCGACGTGCCGTAGGGGGCACGTCCGGTCTGTAAGGAGTCGCTCCGTGCGACACCCCCCGCATTCGCCACATCTACGGCACGTGTTCCGCTTAGTCCTGGCAACTGTTCTCGCCACGGTCGGCATCACCGTCGCCCCCGTGGTCACCGCCTCCGGCTCCGCACCCGTCTGCACGGTGGAGTACACGACCACCAGTCAGTGGGACGGCGGATTCCAGGGGTCCGTCACGCTCACCAACCTGGGCTCCTCCGTGAGCAGTTGGAGCCTGGGATTCGATCTGCCCGGCGACCGCAAGGTCACGCAGGGCTGGAACGCACGGTGGTCGCAGTCGGGCAGGACCGTCACCGCCGCGAACGAGACCTGGAACGGCACGCTCGCAACCGGTGCGAGCGTCAGTGCCGGCTTCCTGGCATCGGGAGCCGGTACGGGATCGGCGCCCGGCACGTTCACGCTCAACGGGACGCCGTGCGGCGGCGACCCCGGCCCCGGTCCGACCGACCCACCGGACCCGACCGATCCGCCCGACGGCCCGCCCGTGCTGAAGGTGTCGGGCAACAAGCTCGTCGACGAGACCGGCGCCACCCGCCGGATGCTCGGCGTCAACCGCTCCGGCGGAGAGTTCATGTGCGTACAAGGACATGGAATCTTCGACGGTCCGGTCGACGACGCCTCTGTCCAGGCGATCGCCGACTGGAACGCCAACACCGTCCGTATCCCCCTGAACGAGGAGTGCTGGCTGGGCCTGGACAACATCGACCCGCGCTACGCGGGCGACAACTACATCAACGCCGTGAAGGACCTGGTCCAACGGGTCAAGGACCACGGCATGACACCCATGGTCGAACTGCACTGGACCTGGGGGCAGTACACCGGCAACTCGGCGGGCTGCTCCGACGTGCACGCCAGCTGCCAGAAGCCCATGCCCGACGCGCAGTACACACCGGCCTTCTGGTCCTCGGTCGCCTCGACCTTCAAGGACGAGCCGACCGTGGTGTTCGACCTGTTCAACGAACCGTATCCGGACCGGGCCACGCCCACCATCGGACAGGCATGGACCTGCTGGCGGGACGGCGGGACCTGCCCGGGCATCGGTTACGAGGTCGCGGGCATGCAGGACCTGGTCGACGCGGTACGGGCGACCGGCGCCGGGAACCTGATCCTGGCCGGCGGGCTCGCGTACTCCAACGACCTCGGTCGGTGGCTCCAGCACAAGCCCAACGATCCGGCGGGCAATCTCGCCGCCGCCTGGCACGTCTACAACTTCAACGTCTGTGCGAACGAGGACTGCTGGAACTCCACGCTCGCACCGGTCGCCGCCGAAGTCCCCCTCGTCGCAGGCGAGATCGGCGAGAACACCTGCTCCCACGGCTTCGCCGACCGGGTCATGCGGTGGTTCGACGACCGCGGACTCTCCTATCTCGGATGGACCTGGAACACCTGGGACTGTTCCTCGGGTCCGGCCTTGATCAGCAACTACGACGGTACCCCCACCCCGTACGGAATCGGGTTGCGCGATCACCTGCGCGCCCTCGACAACTGAGGAAACGGAAACTCTCATGAGCCGCACGAGCCGCACCCCCCTCCGCAGATCACGCACCGCCCTCATCGCGGCGGGAGCGCTGGTCGCCGCCGCAGCGGGCACCGCCGCCGCAGCCGTACCGTCCGCGGCGGCAGCCGCCGGATGCACCGTCGACTACAAGATCCAGAACCAGTGGAACGGCGGCTTCACCAGCGCCGTGACCATCACCAACACCGGCGACGCGGTCAACGCCTGGCAGCTGCAGTGGTCGTTCGCCGCCGGCGAGCAGGTCTCGCAGGGCTGGAACGCCACCGTTTCGCAGAGCGGCACAGCCGTCACCGCGAAGAACGTCTCGTACAACGGTTCCCTGGCCACGGGCGCCTCCGCCTCCTTCGGCTTCAACGCCAGCGGCAACGGAAACAGCACTGTGCCGGCGACGTTCAAACTGAACGGTGTCACCTGCAACGGCGGCCCGACGGACCCCACGGACCCGACCGACCCGCCGACCGGTGACCGCGTCGACAACCCGTACGTGGGCGCCGACGTCTATGTGAACCCCGAGTGGTCGGCGAAGGCCGCGGCCGAGCCCGGTGGCTCCCGGGTGGCCAACGAGCCCACCGCCGTCTGGCTCGACCGCATCGCCGCCATCGAGGGCGTCAACGGCGGCATGGGTCTGCGCGACCACCTGGACGCGGCACTCGCCCAGAAGGGCACCGGCGAACTCGTCGTCCAGCTCGTCATCTACAACCTGCCGGGACGCGACTGCGCGGCGCTCGCCTCCAACGGCGAGCTCGGACCCACCGAGATCGGCCGGTACAAGACCGAGTACATCGACCCGATCGCGGCGATCCTCGCCGACCGCAAGTACGCCGGACTGCGCATCGTCAACACGGTCGAGATCGACTCACTGCCGAACCTGGTGACCAACACCGGCAGCCGTCCCACCGCCACCCCGGCCTGCGACGTCATGAAGGCCAACGGCAACTACGTCAAGGGTGTCGGCTACGCGCTCAACAAGCTCGGCGACGCCCCCAACGTCTACAACTACATCGACGCCGGACACCACGGCTGGATCGGCTGGGACGACAACTTCGCCCCGTCGGCCGACACGTTCAAGGCAGCGGCCACCGCCGAGGGCGCCACGGTCAACGACGTGCACGGATTCATCACCAACACCGCCAACTACAGCGCGCTGAAGGAAAAGAACTTCTCCATCAACGACTCCATCAACGGAACGTCCGTACGGCAGTCGAAGTGGGTGGACTGGAACCGCTACACGGACGAGCTCTCCTTCGCCCAGGCATTCCGCACCAAGCTGGTCTCGATCGGCTTCAACTCCGGTATCGGCATGCTGATCGACACCTCCCGCAACGGCTGGGGCGGCACCGCCAGGCCCGCCGGCCCGGGAGCATCCACCAGCGTCGACACCTACGTCGACGGCGGCCGTTACGACCGGCGCATCCACATGGGCAACTGGTGCAACCAGTCCGGAGCCGGTCTCGGCGAACGACCGCAGTCGGCCCCGGAGCCCGGCATCGACGCCTACGTCTGGGTGAAGCCCCCGGGTGAGTCGGACGGCTCCAGCAAGGCGATCCCGAACGACGAGGGCAAGGGATTCGACCGAATGTGCGACCCGACATACACGGGTAACCCCCGTAACGGCAACAGCATGTCGGGCGCGCTGGCGAACGCCCCGGTCTCCGGACACTGGTTCTCCGCCCAGTTCCAGGAGCTCATGAAGAACGCCTACCCGGCACTCTGACCCCGACGGCGGCCGGGCCGGGGCGCTCCCTCACCCTTGCCCGGCCCACGGTTGCGGATGCGGGTGACCAGTTCACGGACACGGGCCGGAGCGGAAGCGCTCCGGCCCTCTGGGGCCTTGGCGCGGGGCTTGATCCGGGGCTTCGTACGGGTCTTGGTCCCAGCCTGCGTCCCGGCCTTGGCGACTCTCCGGGTACCCGCCTTCGAAGCTGCCGGTTCGGCGTCATCCGGTGCCGCTGCCGGTGAGGTGTCGCCGAGCGCGTGATAGCGGTGGCTGATTCTGCGGCCCACCAGCAGATAGCCGAGGAGGGCTCCGGTCGTATTGAGGATCACGTCATCGATGTCGAAGGCCCGTCCGGCGACGAGTGCCCCCTGCACGAGCTCGACGATCACCATGACCGCCGCGGTCAGGAGAATCATGCGGATCATCCGCAGTCTGCGCGCCACCAGAATCGGCAGCAGCACCCCGAACGGTGCGCCCAGCAGCAGATTCCCGCCCGCCTGCTTGCAGGCGGCGAGGAACGTGTAGTCCTCCGCGTACTGCCGCAGTGAGCGTCCGGGCCGCAGGTTCGAGGTCACGAGGTCTTCGGAGGCCGGTGACGGAGTGAGCGTCACATGGGCCAGGACAACGGAGAATGCGACCAGTCCGACAATAGTCGCCACGAGCATCGACGCCCGGAGCAGCATCCGGCCCCAGCGTCTCTCTCCGGATCGTTCCGCTTCAGCAGTCATGTGCGAACGACTGCCCCGAACTTCCCCGTCCACACGCGCAGTCGCGTCCCGACCGCCGGCAGGCCTGGCGGGGCTGCGACGATGGGGGCATGAGTGCACAGGACAAGGACAAGTTGCTGGCCGAGGCCGTACGGCTACGGGTGGACGGCCGCCCGGAACAGGCCCGGGAGCGTCTTCTCGCGCTCACCGCCGCATTCCCCGAGGCGGCCGATGTGGCCTACCAGACCGCCTGGGTCCACGACGTGCTCGGCCTGGAGACCGAGGCCGTCCCGTATTACGAGCGGGGTCTCCAGCTGCCCGGTCTCACGCGGGAGGAACGCCGGGGCGCGCTCCTCGGGCTCGGCAGCACCTACCGCGTACTCGGCAGATACGGGCAGGCCGTCGAGACGCTCCGCCGCGGCGTGTCCGAGTTCCCGGAGGACGGGGCGCTGCGGAGCTTCCTCGCCATGGCGCTGTACAACGTCAACGAGCACCAGGAGGCGATGGAGATCCTGCTGCGCCTGGTGGCCACGACGAGCACCGACCCCTACGTGGCGCGCTACCGGCCGGCCATCGAGCACTACGCGGCGGACCTCGACGAGAGCATGTGACACCACCGAGTCCTTGCGCACGGGCGCGCACGGACCGGAAAAGGGGGAGCCCCGGTCGGATCGGGGGAATCCGGCCGGGGCGGTTCATGGGTGGGTGCGGAGAGCGCCGCACCCGGCGGGGGCTCCGTTCACCCACATATAGGTGAACGGTAAACCACCCCGACCATTCCCAGGAATCGGCACCCCCGGATGTGACCGAGAGCACCGACCGGGGCCCGTCACCCCACCCGGTCATCGCGTCAGCGGGCCTCACGGAAGAGGACGTGCTGCCCCGCGGCCGGGTCGTACTTGCGCAGCTCCAGCCGGTCGGGGTTGTTGCGGCGGCTCTTGCGCGTCACATAGGTCTGCCCCGTGCCGGCGGTCGACCGGAGTGTGACTACGGGCCTGGTTTCACTGCGCGCCATGGGCACCTCCAGATGCGTACACCGACCCCCTTCCCGCGATGGGAATGGGTGTCGTTTTCGTTCAGGTCGGTTAACACGCAGCGGAGCGGCCCCATTCCCCACCCGCCAATACGGGGGCGCACATCGTTCCCGAATCGCGCGCGGGCGTGCGCCGGGGGCCTGGCATCGTGAACGACTGACCCTCAACGCCCCTTTAACAGCAAGGGTGTTCGGAACCGCGCCGCATCGCAGGGCCCATGACATATGCCGGAAGCAACAACGTATCGAGTGTTGCCAAACCCCTTACGGGCTCCCGCAGCCTGTGCGACAGTCGTCACGGTCAACCCTTGAGAACTGGCCGCCGCGCCTGTATCGGAGTACGAGATGCCGTCCCATCTGTTCGCGGACCGCCCCGCACCACAGCCTCCCGAGCGAGATGCCGTCGACGCGTTGATCCACCGGACCCGTCGGCTGCGTGGAGATGTGGACGCCGTGCGACGGGACGCCGTGGTGATCGACGAGGACGACCCTCAGCTGCGCTGGCAGCGCGCGCTCTGCGACCTCGCGGTCCACCATCTCGATGATCTCGACGGACACCTGGGACAGCTCAGGGAAGGGCTGCCCGTACAGGCCACCGGCGAGGCGGAGCCGGCGGCGGCCCGGGAGCGGGTCATCGACCCGCGGCCCGGCTCTCTGCTCAGCAGGGTCGGCAGCGCCGAATGGAATCTGCTGACCGACGAGGTCAGCTGGTCCGAGGAGCTGTACGAGATCTTCGGCAGGACTCCCGCATCAGGGCCCATGTCGCTCGACGAGCTGCCGTCCTTCCTCCTCCCCGAGGACCAGCCGCTGCTGACGTCGATGGTGACGGCCTGCCTGGTCGACGGCAAGCCGATAGACGGCGAGTTCCGCATCCTGCGGAGCGACGGTCACATGCGCACGCTGCACATGATGGGGGAACCCGTGCTCGACGCGGACGGGTGCACCGCCTCCATGTGGGCCGTCCTGCGTGATGTGAGCGAACTGCGGCGCAGCCAGCGTGCCGTCGGACGGACCCGCGAATCGGCGAGCCGCGAGCAGCACATGGCGCGGACCGAACACCGGATGGCCGTCGAGTTGCAGGAGGCCGTGCTGCCTCCGTGGCGTGGTTCGCTGCGGCTCCCTCGACAGGGAGCCGGCGCTCTCGACATCGCGGGCCACTACCTGCCGTCGGAGTCGAGCAACCTGATCGGCGGCGACTGGTACGACGCGCTGGAACTGCCGGACGGCAGGACACTGCTCACCGTCGGCGATCTGACCGGCCACGGTATCCCGGCGACCTCGGCCATGGCCATGATCCTCGGAGCGCTGCGCGGCATGGCCGTGGCCGGGATCGAGCCGGGAGCCCTGATGGGCCACCTCAACCAGCTGCTCGAATCGACGGTGCAGCCGGCCCTGGGCAGCGCCGTGTACTGCCGCTTCGACCCCGGGACCGGAAGCCTCGCCTGGGCGCAGGCAGGTCACCCCGCGCCCCTGCTGTTCCGCGGCGGAGCGGGGCGTCCCTTGCCCCGGCCCGAAGGCGTACTGCTCGGCGCGGCCCCCGGAGTCGCCTATGAGCAGGACGAGGTGCGGCTGCTCCCCGGAGACGTGCTGTTGCTGCACACGGACGGCCTGACACGTCGCAGGGACCGGGGTGCGGGCCCGGAGGCACTGCTCGCTCTTGCACCGCGCTTCGCACAGGCCCGCACGGCGCAGGACTGTGTACGAGCCGTCGTCGAGGAGTTCGGCGGGACCGAGCGCCTGGACGACGCCTGTGTGCTGGTTGCCCGCATCGGAACCTGAAGCGGGACGGGAACAGGGCAGCGCGAATCGGCTCGGCACGCCATGAGGGTGTGCGGTTTTCGCGCTGTGACGGGTGGACGGTGACACGGCGTCCGTCAACGGCGCCGTCCGGGATCAGATCTGGCTGCCTCGGGACTTCTTGAAGGTGCTCTGAGGCAGGGCCAGTTCGATCTCCTCGCGCAGGTCCTCGATCTTCGCGTACCCCGCGAACTGACCCGTGAGCCGGTACATCTCCCGGAGCCTGTCCCAGGTGCGGTGCGAGGAGGTCTCCCCCATCGACACCAGGGCGAGCCGTGCGTACCGGTCGGCCTGCTCGGGGTCGTCGGCGATGAAGCAGGCCGAGGCGAGCGAGATGTAGTCGAAGATCTTGGACCGCTGGCGACCGTTTATGCGCAGGTCCAGCGCCTGCTTGGCGTGGCGCTGAGCGGTGGTCGCCGCCGCCGGATCGTGCTCGGCGAGCGTACGGAACGCGAGTGCCTGCATGCCGTGCATATCGGCCTCGTCGAACATCTGCATCCAGCTGGGCGGCGGGACGTCGCCCTTGTCCGAGACGAAGAGCTCCTCGGCTTCTCCGAGCGTGCGCCGCATGGCCTGGCCCCGGCCCATGGAGGCTTGTGCCCATGCCTCGATGGTGTGGAGCATCGCCCTGGTACGCGGCAGTGTCTCCTCTCCGGAACCGGACTTGGCGAGCTTCATCAGGTCAAGGGCGTCGTCGGGACGGCCCAGGTGCACCATCTGGCGTGCCGCCCTGGACAGTGCCTCGCCGGCGCGTGGCCGGTCGCCGCCCTCGCGCGCCGCGTGGGCGGCGATCACGAAGTACTTCTGGGCGGTGGGTTCTAGGCCCACGTCGTGGGACATCCAGCCCGCGAGCACGGCGAGGTTGGCGGCGACGCCCCACAGACGCCGCTGGAGGTGGTCGGGGTGGCGGTAGGAGAGCATGCCGCCCACCTCGTTGAGCTGGCCCACGACCGCCTTGCGCTGGAGGCCGCCGCCATGGGAGGCGTCCCAGGCACGGAACACCTCGACCGAGCGCTCGAGCGCCTCGATCTCCTCGGAGCCGATGGGGGCCGCCTCGTACCGGTCGAAGCCGGCGTTGTCCACGTACATCGCGTCATTGAGGCGTGGAGCATGGGCCGCCGGAGCGGGGTCGGTGTGCAGCCAGTCGTACATGGCGCCGGTGAGTGCTGAGCCAGCGGCGAGCGCCGCGCCCGCGCCCACCAAGCCGCGTCGGTTGAGCATGAGGTCCATTCCCGTGAATTCGGTGAGGACCGCTGCCGTCCGTTCGGGCGCCCACGGGAGGCCGTCGGGATTCTTCTCCATCCCTGTGTCCCGCCGTTTCCCCACACGCCCGCGCCGGCCGAACCCGAGGTCCTCGATGGTCACGACACGGCCGAGTCGCTCGGTGAACAGGGCAGCCAGCACTTCGGGCACGGGATCTCGGGGGGACTCCCCCATATCGATCCAACGCCTGACCCGCGAGGTATCGGTCGCCAGTTGGAGGTGGCCCATGGCCGCCGCCTGTCGGTTCACCATTCTCGCGAGTTCGCCCTTGGACCATCCGGCCAGGCCGAACAGGTCGTTCAGGCGGGTGTTGGGTTCTCCGCTCACGTCAAGCCCCCAGGTTCTCGGCTGACTTGACACTAACCCTCTGGCAGATGCGGGTCGACTATTCGCCAGGGTTCGCCAGGGTGCGCCAGATGGTCTGCCACCCGTAGCCCGGTGTCAGGTAGGAAAGCGCCACCCCGCCCGGCAGCCCTAGGTACTCCCCAGGGTGCCGGACGGCCGCCGGCCGGGGCGGCGCACGCAACTTGTCGGCGCACGAAGGGATCTGTCTCGCTCATGTACACAGCATCGTCCTCCGTGTCCGCCCCGCCCCGCCCGTACCGTCCGATGGGGGCAGGTGGCGGCCCGTATCTCGACCCCCACGCCGCTCCGGCGCCCGGCCCGGGTCGGACGAGGCGGCCGGGGGGGCTGGGTACGCAACCGCTCAGCGGGAGAATCGACTTGTCCGGCCCCCAGGGCGCGCAGCTGAGGATGGCCATCGCCTCGGTGCACCGCATCTGCCCTGAGTTCAATCCCGTGCAGGTGCTGCGGCGCAGCGGCCGGTCGGTCCTCATCGTCGGAACCACCGGGCGCACCACGGCTGTGGCCAAGTGTTTACTGGACCACTCGCCCGCGTGGACGGAGCGGTTCAGACACGAAATAGCGGCATACCGCGCCTTCGTCCGTCATCGCCCACCGGTGCGGGCACCCCGGCTCATCGCCGCGGACCCGGAGAACTGCACGCTGGTGATCGAGCGCATGCCGGGAAGGGTCGCGGCTCTGACGAGGCATCCGGTGGAGGCCCCGCCGCGGGCGGATGTGCGGGCGGCTCTCGGAGCGATCAACCGGGTCAACAGCTGGCGGCCGCCGGCGGGCCTGTTCGAGGCGCCGCTGGACTACGCGTCACGGATCGCCCGCTATCACGAGTTGGGGCTCTTCACCGACCGTGACCTGGGTGATCTGCAGAAGCTCCTGCACGGTCTCGCCCACGCGGGCAACAAGCAGGGCATGGGGCAGTTCTGCCACGGTGACGCGCTCCTGTCGAACATTCTGCTGTCGCCAACCGGCCCCGTGCTGGTCGACTGGGAGCACGCGGGCTGGTATCTGCCCGGGTACGACCTGGCGACGCTGTGGACGGTGCTCGGTGACGCCCCGGTGGCGCGGCGCCAGATCAGTCAGCTGGCCCAGGTCAACGGACCTGCGGCGCGTGACGCGTTCCTGGTGAACCTCATGCTCGTACTGACGCGCGAGATCCGTACGTACGAGACCGCTGTGCAGCGGACCATGCGGGAGGCGCCGCCCGCGGGCGGCGGCCAGGACAGGCCGGGTGCGCTCTCGTCGGGCGAGGAGCAGCGGCTGTTGCTGCGCCGGCTGCACGATGACTGCGCCATGGCGCGCCGGGCCGTGCGTGCCGCCGTGGGAACCCGCTGACCGCACCGACGGGGAGGAGCGTGCTGCGGGACCGGTGCCGACACATCGGTTCCGCAGCACGCCACGTGCTGTGCTGGTGAGCGGTCCCCCTGTTGAACGGGCGAGAACGCGGCCGCGGTGGGGCCAGGGGCGCCGCCGTGGGTGCACCCTCGCGTCAGCGGGCTCGCACCACGTCCACGTCCGAGGTCTTCACGAAGCCGATCCGGTGGCCGATCTGCACCGTCACGTACTTCTCCTCGCCGCTGAAGTACGTGTGGTCGTACGGCTTCGAGGAATCGATCGTCGGCGCGTAGTAGTACCCGGTGGGGGCCTCGCCGCCGCCGGGGAACGCCTGGCCGGGCTTGATCGTGTACGGGAGCGCCGTACCGACCCGCTGGCCCGTGAAGTCGGCCGGGTAGTCGGCCTTGTCCGGGTAGGCCACCCCGTACACCGGTACCTCGCCCTTGCCTGCCTTGGGCTTCACGACGTGACCGGAGGTGGGTGTGGTGACCCCGGCTCCGCCCGGTGTCCGGAACCATGCCTTGTGGCCGTACCACCAGATCGCCGTCCAACCCCCTGTGCGGCCGGCGACCACGGCTCGCTGGGTGGCGGTGATCTTGCTGCCCCAGTCGGCCGCGCAGTTGGTGCCGGGCGAGCCGTCCGGGTGCAGCCCGGGGTCGGAGAAAAGCGGGGATCCGGCGTCCGGCTCCGTGTGGAGCGGGACCGCGCTACTGCCCTGAAGCGGCAGGTCGACACCCTTCTCGCAGTCGCGGAACGCCTGCTTGTTGCTCTTGAAGTCCGGGCTGACGGTGACGAGTTCGCTCTTGGCCGGCGCGGTCGGCACGGTTGGCCTGCCCAGCAGCGCCATGAAGCGGTTCCAGTCCCAGTAGGGACCCGGGTCCCAGTGCATGTTCCGTGTGCCCACGGTGCTCGTGGGCGGCACCGAATCGTGGCCGATGATGTGTTCGCGGTCGAGCGGTATGTCGTACTCGGCGGCGAGGTGACGCACGAGTTTCGCCGTCGACCGGTACAACTCCGGTG
This sequence comes from Streptomyces sp. NPDC058620, assembly GCF_042717135.1. Classification (NCBI taxonomy): domain Bacteria; kingdom Bacillati; phylum Actinomycetota; class Actinomycetes; order Kitasatosporales; family Streptomycetaceae; genus Streptomyces; species Streptomyces sp. NPDC058620. The sequence goes on along the minus strand of NZ_JBHXQO010000001.1, from coordinate 369,002 downwards.
TGTACCACTTGGCACCCTCGGCGGCGACGCCCTCCTGCTCGATGCCGATGGAGTGGGTGTTGAGGTACCAGTTGCCCGCCTGCCAGGCGACATCCTTGTTCTTCACCATCTGCGTGACATGACCGTCGCCTGAACGGACGACGTAGTGGGCCGAGCTCTGGTTCCGGGGGTTCTGGAAGATCCTGAGAGTCGTGTCGAAGTCGACCTCGGTGTCGTGCAGCACGATGAACTTGATCTTGTTGGTCTTCGCCCGGTCCGCCGTGTCGTAGTTGCCGTACGTCTCCTTGTCGGCCGGGTCGCCCGTCTGCTCGTAGGCCGCGGGCACCCAGTCGCAGCCGAGGTCGCGCGGACACTCCGGCCGCACCTCTTCCGTTTCGGCATGGGCCACCGGAGCGAGCAGTCCGACGCCGAGCGCCCCCACCGTGGCCAACGCGAGAGCGAGTCTGGTCCGTTGCTTGGACGTCAAATGACAACCCTTCTGAGAACCGGTGGTGGGCGCACACACTCTGTGGCGGGTGGTAATGGTGCGTCAAGTGTGCTGCGGAAATGGCGAAACGAGCCACTGGACCAGACCAGTGACAGGGGGTCTGACCTGCGGTTGGAAAGATCCGACCGGAGTGCTGCCGGGTCCCGTTACCCGAGTTTTACGAGATGCCCCCGACCGCCGCACTTGTGTGACTAATCCACGTCGTGCGTGCCCCGGATGGCGGAGGGGTAGTGCTGGCGCGGACAGGACCGGTCCGTGCGAGCAGCGCGCGGATGCGTGGAGGTACTCGGAAAGGCCGCAGGCACATGGCACAGCCCTTCTCACTGCCGGACTTCTATGTTCCGTATCCGGCACGGCTCAACCCTCATCTGGAGGAGGCACGGCGCCATACCAAGGAGTGGGCACGCCGGATGAACATGCTGGAGGGATCCGGCATCTGGGAGGAGAGCGACCTCGACGCGCACGACTACGCGCTGCTCTGCGCGTACACCCACCCCGACTGCTCCTCCGACGCCCTTTCGCTGGTGACCGACTGGTACGTGTGGGTCTTCTTCTTCGACGACCACTTCCTGGAGACGTTCAAGCGCACACTGGACCGGGAGGGCGGGAAGCGGTATCTGGACCGGCTGCCCGCCTTCATGCCGATGGACCTGGCCGAGGGCACTCCGGAGCCCGAGAACCCGGTCGAGGCGGGGCTCGCCGACCTGTGGGCACGCACGGTGCCGTCCATGTCGGACGCCTGGCGGGCCCGGTTCGCCGAGAACACCGAGCATCTGCTGAACGAGTCCCTGTGGGAACTGTCCAACATGGACGAGGGGCGGATCGCCAACCCCGTCGAGTACATCGAGATGCGCCGGAAGGTGGGCGGGGCCCCCTGGTCGGCGGGGCTGGTGGAGTACGCCGCGGATGCGGAGGTGCCGGCATCGGTGGCCGGGTCACGGCCGCTCGGGGTGCTGCGGGACGCCTTCTCGGACGCGGTGCATCTGCGCAACGACCTCTTCTCGTACCAGCGCGAGGTGGAGAACGAAAAGGAGAACAGCAATGGAGTTCTGGTCCTTGAGCACTTCCTCGGGTGTACGACGCAGGAGGCCGCCGACGCCGTCAACGATCTGCTGACGTCACGGCTCCAGCAGTTCGAGAACACCGCGCTCACGGAAGTGGGCCCGCTCTGTGCCGAGAAGGGGCTCACCGCCGCCGAGACGGCCGCCGTCTTCGCGTACACCAAGGGGCTTCAGGACTGGCAGTCCGGTGGGCACGAGTGGCACATGCGGTCCAGCCGTTACATGAACGGCGGTGGGGTTCCGGCCGGGCCCGCCGATTCCGGCTGGGGCATGGCCGCCGCGTCGATCCGCTTCACCCCGCGGGCGGAGGCGGCCCGCCTGCGCAGCCATACCCATGTGCCGTTCCAGCACGTCGGCCCGTCCCTGCTGCCCGACTTCGACTTCCCCTACCCGCTCACCCTCAGTCCCCACCTGGCGGCGGCCCGGGACCGGAACATCGTGTGGGCAGGGCGGATGGGCATGCTCGAAGGGGTGCCCGGCCGGCCGGGCTCGCACGTCTGGGACGAGCGGCGGGCGCGCAATATCGATCTGCCGCTCTGCTCGGCGGGCCTCGACCCGGACGCGACACCGGAGGAACTGGACCTGTCGTCGAACTGGCTGACGTGGGGGACGTACGGCGACGATCTCTATCCGGTCATCTACGGGCGGTCCCGCGATGTGGCAGGGGCGTGGGCGGCCAATGAGCGGCTGCGGCTGTTCATGCCGCTGGAGGGCGGGCCTGTTCCGGAGCCGTCCGACGCGATGGAGCGCGGGCTCGCCGACCTGTGGGAGCGGACGGCCGGGCCGATGGACGACGCTTCGCGGCGTACGTTCCGCAAGTCGGTGGACGACATGCTCGACAGCTGGCTCTGGGAGCTGTCCAACCAGGTGCAGAACCGCATTCCCGACCCGGTCGACTACATCGAGATGCGGCGCTTCACGTTCGGCGCGGACATGACGATGCGGCTGTGCCGACTGTCGCACGGTGACCGGGTGCCCGCCGACGTCTACCGCAGCGGGCCGATCCGTTCGCTGGAGAACGCGGCGGTCGACTACGCGACGCTGCTGAACGATCTCTTCTCGTACCAGAAGGAGATCGAGTACGAGGGCGAGGTCCACAACGCCGTCCTGGTCGTGCAGAACTTCTTCGGGGTGGACTACCCGACGGGTGTGTCCATGGTGCACGAGCTGATGAAGGGCCGGATGCGGCAGTTCCAGCATGTCATCGAGCACGAACTGCCGGTGCTCTACGACGACTTCGCGCTGGGGGCGGAGGCCCGCGAGATCCTCGACACCTATGTGATCGATCTGCAGAACTGGATGGCCGGGATTCTGAACTGGCACCGCTACTGCGTCCGCTACTACGACGCCGACCTGCGGTCGGGTACGGGCGGAGCCCCGTGGCACCTCAGCGGTCCCACGGGGATCGGCACGTCGGCGGCGCAGGTGGCCTCCCTCCTGACGCCTCAGGCGGTGAACACGTAGCGCCGGCCCGCGAGGGTCTTGAACCTCCGGTAGCCGCCGGTGAACAGGCCGCTGTGGACGGTCAGTTCACCGGTGCGGCCGGCGGTGAGGACGATACGGGTGGCCTCTCCGCCCGCCCAGGTGATGTCGACGGTGACGCCGCCGCGCGCCCGCAGCCCCCGGACCGAGCCATCCGGCCAGGCGGCGGGGAGCGCGGGCAGGATCTCCACCGCTCCGGTACTGGCTCTGGAGCAGCATCTCCGCCATACCTGACGTGGCACCGAAGTTGCCGTCGATCTGGAACGGGGGGTGGGTGTCCCAGAGGTTGGGCAGGGTGGAGTTCTTCAGCTGTTCGGTGAGCATCTTGGTCGCTCACATGGGTGGCGCGCAGCTTCTCGTACGTCTGCCCGGCGGCCGTCTCGACGGCGCGGGTGACGGCACCGTGCGGGTCGTCACCCCGGTAGGCGGGGTGACGGTCGGCGTAGTCGGTGCCCACCGCCAGGACGAACGTGGCGCTGTCGGCGCCCTTAACGGTGAGGGTGCCGTCGGCGCCCGCGGTGTCGAGGCGCTGCTGGACTCCGGCGAGCGCGCCCGGTCTGGGGGTGGTCCAGTTGCCGGAGTCGTGTCCCGGGACGGAGCCGGGCCCGCCGGTCCACAGGGTCTTCTCGTTGAGCGTGAGCCGCTCCGACGCGAGGGTGCCGAAGACGCTGGCGCCGAGCGCACCGCTGCCGATGGGCGGTGAGCCGCGTTCCCAGTCCGCGGCGGGTGCGCCGTACTGGAGCAGGAGTGCCGATGACGCCGCCGCCTCGGACGCTCCCGCTGATTCATCGGACGTACCGGCCGCTGCGGCCGTTCCTGCCAGGGATGGAATTCCCCCCACCAGGGCGCCTGTTGCGCAGATTGCGGACTTCACTGTCGCGCGTCGCGTGATCCCGGATGTCATGCCTACGACGCTGAAAGTCCGATGACTGCCTGACAAGGCACATGACAAAGCCGCCTCTTGGACGGAGGCGGCTGAGGCTAGGACAGAAGCGAACCGGGCCCGTGGCGGGACGTTTCAGCCCTGCTGGAAGAGCTCCGCGGGGAGCGGCTTCAGCAACGCGTAAAGATCGTCGGTGATCGGCCGGTCCCAGCTGGCGATGGTGACCAGGACGCCGTCGCTCCGGTCGAACTGGACGCAGGAGATACGGCTCTCGGAGAGCTTGACGCGCCGGACGATCAGGAGGTTGTCGCCCTGCATGACCGGCGAGTCCTCGGTGCCGGTCACCTCGACCGGCTCGTCGTTCTCGAGCGCGAGCAGCAGTTGGGCGACCTCGAAGGGGACCTGGCCCTCTTCGGTGTCGCGGGCGGGCGAGCCCTCGGGCAGATTGCCGATGATCATCGCCGGGCCGCGCCCGCCGAACAGGTCGTACCGCAGAAACACGCCCTGGCAGGTCCCGTCGGGGGCAGGAAGCAGACCGGCGCCGAGGTTACCGGGCCAGTCCCCCGGATCCATGGCCAGGACGTCGAAATCCGGGCCCGCGGGTGTGGCGGCGCTACGGCGGCGGAGGAAGGACATGCCGACATGGTACGTGTCCCGGCTCACGCCGCGGAGCCGGGCCCGGCCCCCGGGCGGCCGTGACCGGCGCTTTCCGGGTCAGCCGGAGGCGTGGGGGCCGGGACCGGCTCGGGTCAGGCCGACTCGGCGGCCAGCCGCTCCAGCACACCCACGGCCTCGGCGGCCCGCTCGTAGGGGACGAACAGGTGGTCGTGGTGGTATCCGGCGACCACATTGCAGCTCAGCCCGGCGTCCGTGAGGGCGAGCGCCACGGCGGCGGTCAGCCCTACGGCGTCCAGGGCCGAATGGACCCGGAGGGTGATCCAGCCGGCCACGTAGTCGTGCGCCAGACCTGCGGCGTCCGCTTCCGCCTCCGGCAGCACCAGGGTCAGCCCCTCGCGCTCGGTGACCGTGACGACGGGGGAGGCACCCTCGGGCACCTCCCCGTCCGGCACCGTGGTGAACACGTAGCGGCCGGGGTTGAGCTCGGGTCGCATGCTCTTCAGCAGGGTTCGCAGATCGCGCTCGCCAGTCATGGGCGTCAGGCTACGGCTGCGGTGCGCGGTGCCGCTCGTGGTGGCGGGCCACCCGGGCGCGATTGCCGCAGGACGGTTTGCACCACTCCTGGCGGGGGTGCTCCTTGAGGAAATAGCGCACGCACCTCGGGGCGTGGCAGGCACGCAGGGAGCGTCGGTCGGGTCCGGCGAGGAAGCCGATCGCGGCGCGGGCGAGCGTGGCGGCCACGGTGTGGGGCCCCGTCCCGGCGGGGGTGGCCGGACGGTCGGTGGACATCGGTTCGCCGCCTTCCCGCCACTCCAGGACCGGCACGGTGGGGACGGCTGCCGCGGCGGCGTTGAGCCGTTCCAGCGCCTCGGTGACCGGCAGGAGCCGCCCGGCATCGGCGGGGCTCGGCTCGCCGGGGCTTACGGCGTGCGCGAAGAGCGCGCGGACCGCGGCACGCAGCGACCGGACGGCCGCGAGGGTGGCCGCGTCGGCCTGCCAGTCGTCCTCCGACACCCGGCCGAGACTGTCGGGATGCTGCCGGACCCACCGGGTGAGGCCCGCGGGAGCGTCGAGGTCGTCGGCGACACCCCCCTGTCCGTCGTGGCGGATGGTGAGGGCGAGAGCGAGCGTGAGCTGGGTGTCGGGCCGGGCATCGGGCCGGGTGTCGGGCATACGCCTAACGATAAGGCCGACCCCAACCATTAACGCAGGGTTACGTTAGGTTGAACTCACTGTGCCGCGCGTTCACCACGGACGCACCCCATTCCGCCGGGGTGAAGATCAGCTAAGGGCTCCCGTGCCCTTGCTGCCCGACTGCCAGTCGGCCTTGCTCAGGTCGAGCCCCGGCTCGTCCCAGCCCGCGAAGTGCGTCGGTCGACCGTCCCCGGCCAGGGCCCGGTTCAGCTCGTCGGCGGCTGGGAGCCGACGAGCCACATCGAGAAGAACTGCGCCCCTCCCCCGTAGGCGTGACCGAGCGCCTTGCGGGCGCCGTCCACCTGATGCCCGCCGGCCAGTCCGCGTACCTGAAGGGCTGCCTCGGCGAAGCGGATCATGCCGGACGCCCCGATGGGGTTGGTGGACAGAACCCCGCCCGAGGGGTTCACCGGCAGATCGCCGTCGAGTTCGGTGGCGCCGGACTCGGTGAGCTTCCAGCCCTCCCCCTCGACCGCGAACCCGAGGTTCTCCAGCCACATCGGCTCGTACCACGAGAACGGGACGTACATCTCGACGGCGTCGATCTCCCGGCGCGGGTCGGTGATGCCCGCCTGCCGGTAGACATCGGCCGCGCAGTCCTTGCCGGCCTGCGGGGAGACGAAGTCCTTACCGGCGAACAGCGTCGGTTCGCTGCGCATGGCTCCGCCGTGCACCCAGGCGGGCGGATGCGGCGAACGGGCCGCCCCGCCCCGGTCGGTGAGGATCATGGCGCAGGCGCCGTCGGACGAGGGGCAGGTCTCGGAATAGCGGATCGGGTCCCAGAGCATGGGGGCGGCCTGGACCTTCGCCAGCGTGATGCCGGGGTCCCGGATGTGCGCGTACGGGTTCAGCAGGGCGTTGCGCCGGTCCTTGTACGCGACGAGGGAGCCGACCGTGCCGGGCGCTCCGGTGCGGCGCATGTACGCACGGACGTGCGGGGCGAAGAAGCCGCCCGCGCCGGCCAGCAGCGGCTGCTGGAAGGGGACGGGCAGGGAGAGGCCCCACATGGCGTTCGATTCGGACTGCTTCTCGAAGGCGAGGGTGAGGACGGTGCGGTGGACGCGGGCGGCGACGAGGCTGGCGGCGACGAGGGCCGTGGAACCGCCGACCGATCCCGCGGTGTGGACGCGGAGCATCGGCTTGCCGACGGCGCCGAGTGCGTCGGCGAGGTAGAGCTCCGGCATCATCAGGCCCTCGAAGAAGTCGGGTGCCTTACCGATGACGACGGCGTCGATGTCCGCCCAGCTCAGCCCCGCGTCCTCCAGTGCGCGGAAGGCGGCCTCGCGGACCAGTCCGGCGATGGAGACGTCGTGCCGGGCGGCGACGTGCTTGGTCTGGCCGACGCCGACGACGGCTACGGGTTCCTTAGACATGGGCGCGCTCCCCTTCCAGTACGGCGACCAGGTTCTGTTGCAGGCAGGGGCCCGAGGTGGCGTGGGCGAGTGCCCGGTCGGACTCGCCGCGGTGGATGCGTGCGGCGGCTTCGCCGAGACGGATGAGGCCGGTGGCCATCACGGGGTTGGCGGCGAGCGCGCCGCCCGACGGGTTCACGTCGACGTCGTCACCCAGTCCGAGCGCCTTGCGCAGGACGACTTCCTGGGAGGTGAAGGGGGCGTGCAGCTCCGCGGTGTCCACGGGACGTTCGAACGCTCCGGCGCGTTCGGCCGCGAGGCGGGTGGAGGGTGAGTCGGTCAGGTCGCGTACGCCGAGGGAGTGGGCCTCGATGCGGTGGTCGATCCCGCGGATCCAGGCGGGGCGGGCACACAGGGCGCGGGCCGTGTCCCCCGCGGCGAGGATCACCGCCGCCGCGCCGTCCCCGATGGGCGGGCAGTCGCCGGTGCGCAGCGGCTGTACGAGATAGTCGCCGGCCGGAACGCTGCCCCTGAGCTGGGCGTGCGGGTTGGCCGTCGCGGTGGTGCGGCTGCGGGCGGCGATCCCGGCGAGCGCGGGTTCGTCGGTGGCTCCGGCGTCGATGAGTGCCTGGGCCTGGAGTGCGGCGAGTGCGACGGAGTCGGGCCAGAGGGGGGCGACGTAGTACGGGTCGAGCTGGCGGGTGAGGACATCGCGGACCTCGCCGGACGAGGACTTGCCGTAGGCGTAGACGAGTGCGGTGTCCGCCTCTCCGGTCCGGATCTTCACCCATGCCTCGTACAGGGCCCAGGCGCCGTCCGTCTCGACGTGCGATTCGGAGATCGGCGGATGGGCGCCGACACCGTCGAGCGCCATGGTGAAGGAGAACGGGCGGCCCGCGAGGTAGTCCGAGGAACCGGAGCAGGTGAAGCCGATACCGCTCGCCTTCAGGCCCGTCGCGTCGAGGACCTGATGCAGGACTGGCATCAGCATCTCGACCTCGGAGAGTTCGTCGGTGCGCCGCCGGTGGCCGGTCTGCGCGAAGGCGACGATCGCCACGTCTCGCATCTACACCAGCTCCTTGTACGTGTCGTAGTCGGCGTCGGGTTCGCCGGTGGGCCGGTAGTGGTCGGGGTGGCGGCCGCCCTGCGTCCAGACGGGTTCCACGCGCAGCCCCATGCGCACCTGGTCGTAGGGGATGCCCCCGATCCGTGCGTGCAGGGCGAGGTCGGCGCCGTCGAGGGCGATGTGGGCGTAGACGTAGGGGACTTCGATGGCGGCGTTCTTCGCCTTGATGTTGACGATGCAGAACGTCGTGACGGTGCCGCGCGGCCCCACCTCGACCCGTTCGTCGGTGGCGACTCCGCAGGTGGGGCAGGCGCCGCGCGGCGGGACGTAGACCTTCCGGCACGCGGGGCAGCGTTCACCGACGACGCGCTGCCCGGCCAGCGCTTCGAGATAGGCGCTCTGCGCGCGGCCCGGGTGGTACGTGTAGTCGAGCCGGGCGGGTGTGACGATGCCGGCGACCGGGTCGGCGAACTCGCCGCTGTGCGGGCGGGGTTCGGCGGTTACGCTCTCGCTTGCGTACGGTTCGAAGCAGGCGATGTCCGTGATGGCGCCGGTGCGGTCCGGTGCCCAGCGGATACGGACGCGCATGCCCGTGCGGACCGCTTCGGGGCCGGGCGCGTCGAGGACGTGGAGCAGCGCCGTGTCGGCGCCGTCGAGCCGGACGAGGACCCAGGCGAAGGGGGTGCCGAGCGGCTGGTCCCGGCGCGGGGAAGGGTTCCAGGCCCAGGTGGTGACGGTGCCGGTGGCCGCGACCTCGACCAGGTCGCCGATCTCCTCGGCGGTGACGGGGTCGTACTCGACGGGCGGGACCAGGATCTCGCCCCGGCCGGTGCGGACACCGAGGACGGTGCGTTCGCGCAGCCCGGTGAGGAAGGCGCTCTGGACGGGGCCCAGCGAGCGGGTGAAGGGGAATTCGACCACCAGCGGGGCGCTGAGGACCTCGGGCACGGTTGCCTCCTTGGCTCAGGAGCGCCGGTAGACGGGCGGGCGCTTCTCGGCGAAGGCGCGGGCGCCTTCCTTGGCGTCATCGGTGGCGAAGACCGGCAGGCCCCGCGTCAGTTCGGCGGCCAGGCCCTCGCTCTCGGTCATCTCCGCGCTCTCGTACACCGACGCCTTGACCGCCTCGACCGCGAGCGGACCGCAGGCGTTGATCTGTTCGGCGACGGCGAGTGCCTGCTCCAGGGCGGTGCCGTCGGGGACGACCCTGCCGATCAGGCCGATACCGGCGGCTTCCGCCGCGCTGTACGGACGGCCGGTGAGGAGCATTTCGAGGGCGTGGGTGCGGGCGATCTGGCGGGGCAGGCGCACGGTGGAGCCGCCGATGGGGAAGAGACCTCGTCTGACCTCGAAGAGGCCGAAGGTGGCGCCCGCTCCGGCGATGCGGATGTCGGTGCCCTGGAGGATCTCGGTGCCGCCGGCGACGCAGTGGCCCTCGACGGCGGCGATGACGGGTTTGCGGGGGCGGTGGTGGCGCAGCATCGCCTTCCAGTGCAGGTCGGGGTCGGCTTTCATCCGGTCCCGGTACTGCTCGCCCTCCATCCCTTTGCCCGCGAGGGCTTTGAGGTCCATGCCGGCGCAGAAGGAGCCGCCCGCGCCGGTGAGGACGACGGAGCGGAGCGTGTCGTCCTCGTCCGCCGCCAGCCAGCCGTCGTAGAGCCCGACGAGCATCGGCAGCGAGAGTGCGTTCTTGGCCTCCGGCCTGTTCAGAGTGAGCACCAGCGTGGCGCCTTCGCGCCGCACGCTCAGGTGTTCCGTACCGCCCATTGCCTGCCTCCAGTCTCAGGACCTAGAACAGGTTGCAGTAGGAGGGGCCGCAGTTCAATAGTTTTCTGACAGTCAGTCAGATTACTTCTGTGCCTCCTCTTCCCAGTTGCGCCGGTCGGCGCTGTAATGACCGCCGAGTCGCCAGTCACCCCGGGGTCAGGAGGAACGGTGGAGTACAACCTTGCCGACCTGTTCGAGTCGGTCGTCGACGCCGTTCCGGACCGCGAGGCGCTCGTCTACCTCGACCATCCCGGCACGGGTGCCGAGCGCCGTCTCACCTACACCCAGCTGGACACCGCCGCCAACCGGATCGCACACCACCTGCTGGACGCCGGCATCCGCCCCCGCGAGCACCTGGGGCTGCATCTCTACAACGGCATCGAGTACCTCCAGACCGTGCTGGCCTGCCTCAAGGCCCGCATCGTGCCGGTGAACGTCAATTACCGTTACGTGGAGGAGGAGTTGGTCTACCTCTACCGGGACGCCGATCTGGCGGCGCTGGTCTTCGACGCCGAGTTCGACGAGCGGGTGACGGCAGCCGCCCCGCAGGCGGCGAAGCTGCGCCACCTCGTACGCGTCGGAGAGCCCGCCGCGGGCACTCCGGGCCCCCTCGGCGCCGTACCGTTCACCGACGCGGAAGCGGCCGGCTCGCCCGCGCGCGGCTTCGCGCCGCGCTCGGCCGACGACCTGTTCATCATCTACACCGGCGGCACGACCGGCATGCCGAAGGGCGTGATGTGGCGCCAGGAGGATCTGTTCTTCTCCGGACTCGGGGGCGGCGCTCCGACGGGCGAGCCGGTGAAGACCCCGCAGGAACTGGCCGAGCGGGTCGCCGCGGGCGGTGACGGCATCACCTTCTTCCCCACTCCCCCGCTGATGCACGGCACCTCCACCCTCACCGCGTTCATCGGCTTCAACTTCGGCCAGCGCGTCGTCGTGCACCGCAGGTTCGCCCCGGAGGAGGTGCTCCGGACCATCGAGAAGGAGAAGGTCACGAGCGTGTCCCTGGTCGGCGACGCGATGCTGCGACCGCTGATCGACGCGCTCAAGGGTCCGCTGAAAGGCGTCGACTGCTCGTCGATGTTCTCCGTCTCCAGTTCGGGCGCGATCATGTCGGACTCGGTGCGCGCGGAGTTCCAGGCGCTCGTGCCTACGGTGATGCTGCTCAACAACTTCGGCTCGTCGGAGTCCGGCTTCAACGGCACGGCGACAGCCGACTCCGGACCCGACAGGGGCTTTCGGGTCCAGGTCAACTCCCGTACGGCCGTGGTCGATCCGGCGACGTACGAGCCGGTGGTACCCGGTGAGCCGGGGCGGATCGCCCAGCGCGGTCATGTACCGCTCGGGTACTACAACGATCCCGCCAAGACCGCCGAGACCTTCTTCCGGAAGGGCGAGGAACGCTGGGTGCTGCTGGGCGACATGGCGACCGTCGACGACGACGGCATCGTCACCGTGCTCGGGCGCGGGTCGCAGTGCATCAACACCGGCGGCGAGAAGGTCTATCCGGAGGAGGTCGAGCAGGCACTCAAGGCCCATGCGGATGTGTACGACGCGCTGGTCGCCGGAGTGCCCGACGCCCGGTGGGGCAATCGCGTCGCGGCCGTGCTGCAGCTGCGCGAGGGAGCTGCCCGGCTGGACCTGGACGCCGTGCAGGCGCACTGCCGCACCCGGCTGGCCGGCTACAAGATCCCCCGCAGTGTCGTCCTCGCCGACCGCATACGGCGGTCACCGAGCGGCAAGGCGGACTACCGGTGGGCCAAGGCGGTCACGGCGGCCGGCACCCCGCAGGACTGAACCACCCCACACGCCTCGGTCCCGGCGGGGCACCCGGGCCCCGCCGATGGCGTACTCGACGCCGGCCGGCGCGTCAGCTGCCCCGGTCGTGACCACGCCGGCGAGCCGGGGCGCGCGGGCAGAGGGGAACACGGCACACCGGGGCCCGGCCTCATCGATGGCTGCCTGCCCGACCTGCCCCTGTCCGACCAGGGCGCCTGGTCCGTCACCGGATGAGCGCAGACGGCGGGTCGGGCGTAAGCCATTTAGGCACGCTATGCGCTCACCAGATCACCCTGTGTGGCCGCAGGGGGGGATCACCCATAGCTTCGGCTCATGAAGAACAAACACCTCACATGCCTGGCCGGCGTCGTGCTCGCCACGGCCACGGGACTGAGCCTCGCCGTCCCCTCCTCCTCCGCAGCCGTCGAAGGCGGACATGTAGTCCGTCCGGGCGAGTCGATCCAGAAGGCCGTGGACGCCGCACGGCCGGGCGACGTCGTTGTCGTTCTGCCCGGCACCTACAGGGAAAGCGTCCTCATCACGAAGCCGGGCCTGACCCTGCTCGGCACCGGGGGCAGGACCGTCATCAGGCCGGGGGCGGCGGCCGCGGAGGCCGGCAACGCCTGCGCGAAGGCCGGAAGCGGAATCTGCGTCCTGGGCGCGTCGGGCAAGCCCGTCGACGACGTGAGCATCCGCTCGCTGACCGTCTCGGGTTTCAAGAAGAACGGCATCTGGGCCTCCTGGACCGACCGGCTGACCGTCCGCAAAGTGACCTCCACGAACAATGGCACCTGGGGCATCGGCCAGGAGCGCTCCACCCGGGGTGAGTTCCGGAACAACACCGCCCGCGACAACGGCGACGCCGGGATCTTCCTCGCGAACACGGTCAGCGAGGAGGCCGGGGCCACCGACACCCTCGGAGCGCAGATCCGGGACAACACCCTGACCGGGAACCGGATCGGCGTCACTGTCCGACGGGTCAGGAACCTCACGGTCCAGGACAACTTCATGACCGGTAACTGCAGCGGCGTGTTCGTCGTGGGCGACGAGTCGAAGCCCCGGGCCGGCGCGATGACCATCCAGGGCAACCGGATCGTCGCGAACAACAAGTTCTGCCCCGCGAACCCCCGGCTGTCGGCCATCCAGGGGACCGGCATCGTCCTCACGGGCAGCGAGGACACGACCGTGCGCTCGAACCTGATCCGGAACAACGTGGGCTCCACCCCGCTCTCGGGCGGGATCGTGCTGGTCAAGAGCTTCGTGGGCGCCCCCAACACCGGCAACTCCATCAGCGACAACGTGGTGGTGGACAACCGACCGGCGGACCTGGCCAACCGGGACACCGGAACGGGCAACACATTCGTCCGCAACCAGTGCGGGACGTCCGTACCAGCAGGGATGTGCTGACGCGTGATCCCCTGCACGAGAGGAATCGAGGCGGTATGACCACCGTGAGCCCCACCACCAGCACCCCCCAGACCCACACCCCGCCCACCGCCCCCACCCCGCCACCGGCCATGCGGCTGAGGGAACTCGCCTTCGGGGCGGCCTGCGCAGCAGCCGTACGCGCGGCTGCCCGGCTGCGGGTCGCCGACGCACTCGGGGAATCGCCCGCCGGCGCGGCGGAGCTCGCGCAGCTGGTGAACACCGAGCCCGTACCCCTGCAACGGCTGCTCCGCGCCCTGTGCTGCTACGGGGTCTTCACCGAGACCGCGGACGGGAAGTTCAGCCACACGGACATGTCCCGGCTGCTCCGCGAAGACGATCCGAACAGCCTGCGGTACATCTCCCTGTGGTGCACGGAGCCCTGGACCTGGGAGGTCTGGCCGCGACTCGACGACGCCGTGCGTTCCGGCACGAGCGTCTTCCCGGAGACATTCGGCAAGGGCTTCTTCGACTACCTGCACCAGGACGCGGCAGAGTCGGCCCACGTCTTCAACCGGGCCATGACCACGTCCAGCATGCAGTCCGCGCTGGATGTCGCCGAACTCCTCGACCTCACCGGGGTCTCCGTCGTCGCCGACATCGGAGGTGGCCAGGGACATGTACTGGCGAGTCTGCTGGAGAAGCACCCGGAGGTCCGCGGAACCCTGCTGGATCTGCCGGGCGTGGTCGCGAAGGCGGATGCCCGGCTCCGGGACGGCGGTGCGCTCGCCGGGCGGGTACACATCGTCGCCGGGGACTGCCGCGAGGACATCCCGGTCGAGGCCGATCTCTACATCATCAAGAACATCCTCGAATGGGACGACGACAGCACCCGCAGGACCCTGCGCAACATCGTCGCCGCGGCCCGTCCGGGAGCCAGAGTCGTGATCATCGAGAATCTCGTCGACGACACCCCGTCGATGAGGTTCACCACCGCCATGGACCTGCTGCTGCTCCTCAACGTCGGTGGAGCGAAGCACTCCAGGGACAGTCTGGTCGGCCGGCTGTCGGACTCCGGGCTGCTCGTGGGCGAGGTCCGTCCGGTCAACACGTATCTGCACGCGTTCGAATGCGTCGTCCCCGGCTGAGTTCTCCCTGAGCACGCAGAATCGCCCCTGGTCCAGCGCTTGCGCCGGGCCAGGGGCGATTCTGCGTGTCAGGCGGTGGAGTCGCGCTGCCACCGGTAGAACTGCTGGGCCATCGCGTCCTTGGGACCGCGCCATGTCTGCGGGTCGTAGGGGCTCACGAAGGCGGTGAGCTTGTCACTGATGTCCTTGAACGCCGGATGCTCCGTCACCTTGGCGATGGCCGGACCCGGAGGCTGTTCGGATTCGATCAGATGCAGGTACACGTCGCCGAACTGGAACAGGGTGCGCCGGTTGACCCCGACGAGGTGCGGCAGTTCGGTGCTGTCGGAGGCCGCGAACAGTTCGGCGATGTCGGGTGCGGATTCCGGCGCCATACGGGCGACGATGAGAGCGTGATGCATCGGGGGACGCCTTTCAGTTGGCCGTGACCGATGCGGAACGGCGCTCCCGGTCCCGCTCCTCGATCTTGTCCCGGATGAGTTCCATCTGGATGCGGGAGTTGCGGTTGATGTTCTCGGTCATCCACGCGTCGTCGACCGGGGCGTCGGGCCTCATCGCGAAGTCCTGGGTCCAGTGCATCTTCGTGCCGCCGGGGACCTCCGAGTACTTCCAGTGGATGTCCATGTGCTGGAACGGGCCCGGCTCGACGCGGCGGGCCCGGACGCTGCGCGCACCACGGTCGGTGGTGCGCTCCGAGACCCAGCTCCAGACCTTGCCGTTGTCGTCGGGGTGCATGGTCAGCCGGAACGTCGTCTTCTCACCCTCGCGCGCGATCACCTCGACCGCCGCGTACTCGCTGAACAGCCGCGGCCATTCCTCGAGGTCGTTCGTCACGTCCCACACGAAGTCCAGGGGTGCGGCGATGGTGATGTCGTTCTCGGTGTGTCCGGACACGTCAGGCTCCTGTCACGAGGGTGTTGTTGACGAGGTCGAGGAACTCGCGGGGCGACTTGCACCGGTCGGCGTCGGCCGGCAGGGGCCGTCCGTACCGGTTCTCCAGGACGGCCACGATGCCGAGGAGCCCCAAGGAGTCGAGGCCGTACTCCTCGAAGGCGGATGCGGGCCGGCTCTCCATCTGCTGGGGATCGACGGTGACCCCGGCACCGCTCTTCATCAGCGCGGCGAGTTCCTCGTAGGTCAGTTGAGCGTTCATGAGGGGCTTCTCCTTCTCACGACGGGATGGCGACGGGGTGTCGCAGTACGAGTGCCGAGTTCGAACCCATGAGTCCCCGGCTCAGCACGAGCGCCGTACGCAGTTCCGCGGGGCGCGCGCGACCGGTGACCACATCGAGGTCGTGGCAGACGTCGAAGACGTTCGGAGTGGGCGGAATCAGGCCGTGCTCCATGGCCAGCACGGCGGCGGCGGTGTCCAGTACGGGCGCTCCGCAGTAGGCGCGGCCGGTGCCGGCCTTGGGTGCCGTCACGGGTACGCGCCGTCCGTGCGGACCCAGGGCGTCCGCGATGGCCAGTGCTTCGGCACGGTCGGCCGCCGGTACGCCGAGCGCGTCCGCGAAGACGACGTCGATCTCCTCCGGCGCACAGCGGGCTTCCTTGAGCGCGCCGGTGATCGCCCGGGCAAGACCCTCCCGGGAGTGCTCCCACCCGGATGCTCCGGTGAACGTCGCAGCGTGGCCGGCGAGTTCGGCTCGGATGTCGGCCCCGCGGTCGCGGGCCGCCGTCTCCTCCTCGACCACCAGCATGGCGCCGCCCTCGGCCGGCACGAAGCCGCAGGCGTCCGAAGTGAACGGGCGGTAGGCGCGAGTGGGGTCCTCGCACGTGCTGAGGTCGTCGTACCCGAGCTGGCAGACGACCGAGTACGGGGCCAGAGGTGCCTCGGCCGCACCCACGACAACAGCGCCCGCACCACGGTGGATGGACCTGGCGGCGTGCATGAGTGCGTCCAGGCCGCCGGCCTCGTCACTGGCCACCACCGCGCAGGGCCCCTTGAACCCGCCGCGGATCGAGATCTGGCCGGTACTCGCGGCGTAGAACCAGGCAATGGACTGGTAGGGGCCGACGAAGCGGGAGCCCTCTCCCCACAGCCGTTGCAGTTCGCGCTGTCCGAATTCCCCGCCGCCGGACCCTGCGGCGGTCACCACGCCCACACTGAACGGCGCGCCCTCGTAGTCGGCGCGGCCGAGCCGGGCGTCAGCCAGGGCAAGGTCTGCCGCGGCCATCGCGAAATGCGTGAACCGGTCGGTCTGCACGAGGTAGCGCTCTTCGATCAGCGCGACGGCGTCGAAGTCCCTGACCTCGCCCGCGACGCGCAACGGCAGGTGCTCGCATCCCTCGCGGGAGACCCGGTCCAGGACGCTCAGGCCCTCCTGCGTCCCCTTCCAGAAGGCACCGGTGCCTGTCCCGTTGGGAGCCACGACACCGATACCGGTGACGACCGATCGCCGGTTCTGTCCGGTACTCAATGGGTCCTCCCAGCGGAACGGGTCAGGGCCACCGCGGACTGGAAACCACCGAATCCGCTGCCCACCGAGAGAACGCTGCGCAGCTTCATGGGACGCGCGACACGCGGCACGTAGTCGAGGTCGCACTCGGGGTCGGGGGTCTCGTAGTTCGCCGTCGGCGGCACCGTCTGATGGACCAGGGCCAGCACACACGCCGCGATCTCGATCGCTCCGATGGCGCCGAGCGAGTGACCGACCATGGACTTGATCGAGCTCATCGGCACCTTGTGGGCGTGCGTGCCCAGTGCCCGTTTCACGGCGGCCGTCTCGTGCCGGTCGTTCTGCTTGGTGCCCGAGCCGTGCGCGTTGACATAGTCGATCCGGGTGCCGTCCATCCGGGCGTGGTCGAGGACCGAGTTGATCGCCTCGGCCATCTCCAGCCCCTCGGGGGTCAGCCCGGTCATGTGATAGGCGTTGCCGAAGGTGGCGTAGCCCACGATCTCGCAGTACACGGTCGCACCACGGGCGCGGGCGTGTTCCAGTTCCTCCAGGACGAGCACGGCTCCGCCCTCACCCATGACGAAGCCGTCCCGGCGGGCGTCGAAGGGCCGCGAGGCGTGCTCCGGGTCGTCGTTGTTCGGTGAGGTCGCCTTGATGGCGTCGAAGCACGCCACTGTGATGGGGGTGATCGGCGAGTCCGACGCCCCGGTGACGCACACGTCGACCCGGCCGTCCTCGATGGAGTGGAAGGCGTACCCGATCGCGTCGAGGCCGGAGGTGCAGCCCGTCGAGACGGTCTGCACCGGGCCGTGGGCGCCGACCTGCTCGGCCACCGCCGAGGCGAGGGTACTGGGCGAGAAGGCCCGTTCCAGGTGGCGGCCGGCCGGGCGGGGGTCGACGTCCCAGCGCGCGCCGCTTTCGCTGACTGCGACGTAGTCGTGCTCGAGGCGTGTGGTGCCCCCGACCGCGGTGCCCAGGGACACCCCGATACGCCAGGGGTCCTCCCTCTCCAGGTCGAGTCCGGCGTCGTTCAGGGCTTCCCTGGCAGCCACCAGGGCGAACTGGACATACCGGTCGGAGCGTGTGACCTGCTCCTCGTCGAGACCGTGCGCCGCGGGATCGAAGTCGCACTCGGCGGCGATGCGCGAGCGGAACCCCGCGGGGTCGAAGAGAGTGATGCCCCGCGTCGCGGTGCGGCCGTTGGCGAGGAGATCCCAGAAAGCCGGCACGCCGATCCCACCGGGGGCGACGACGCCTACTCCGGTGACCGCCACGCGCCGGGTCATGAAGCGGTCTCGGTTCGTTCTGGAAGCGCGCTCAGCTCGGCGGTGTCGGTGTGCTCGGTGTCGACGTGACCGAGCTCCGGGCGCGGGGCGAGCGGGCCGAGGTGGAAGACCATGCGCGCTTCCACGTCGCCCACGTTGCGGAAACGGTGGCGCACGTGCGGGGGGATCAACAGACCCTGGTCGGGACGCATCCGGTGTGGTTCACCGTCCAGATCCACCTCGAGGAGGCCGCTCACGACATACACGAATTCCTCGGAGTACGGGTGGTAGTGCTCGCCGATGCGATCACCCGGCTCGACGATGGCCAGCCCCATGAAGCCGCTGGTGGCGCCCACCGCCGTGGGCGTGAGCAAGGCGCGCAGATCGCCTCCGCGCCTGCGGTTGGGCTCGGTCTCGCTCAGGTCCACGATGCGAGGTCGGAACGTGGTCATAACTGCTCTCCTTCGGGCCCGTTGCGGGCCGTGACGACGGCGTTGAGGCAGCCCCCCTGTGGTCCCGCCGCGCGGCTCAGGACTCCGCGGCCCGGCGGTCAGTGATCAGGCGCATCTCGGACCGCGCGAGGAATCGCGCGGCCTCCTGCTCGGACATCGGCATGCCGGCGTTCGCGCTGTCGTCGAGGAGACGTCCCAGCACGGCTGCCTTGCGGTCACCGTCGACGCCGAGCACCTGGGCGGGCTGCTCGGCGATCGGGCCGCTCACCTCGAGCAGACGGACGACGATGTCGTCGCGCTGGAAGATGGTGCTGCTGTCGATGGGGCTGGTCGGGTCGTCGGCAGCATCCTCGTCCTGGCCGGCGAGCAGCCGGGCAAGAGCCATGCCGCACCCCTCCTTGGCCTGGTAGAACAGCGCGTGCCGCTCGATGTCCCTGGGCTCGTGGCGGCCGGCCGCCACGTGGTGCACGGTCGGGAGCGCGGCCCGGGTGAAGAACATCCGGGCGGAGTCGGGATCGGAGAGGTCCCGGTCCTGTTCCAGGTACGGGTTGATGGCTTCCTCTACGGCCCTGACCTCGGGCTGCCGGGAGACGTGCCGCAGTGCTGCCAGGAGGTCGCCCTCGACCTCCACGGCCCGCACGACACGGTTGCCGTGCATGAAGAGAGAAGTGCGGCGCAGTCGGGTGTTCTCGTCGACCCGCGCCTTCGGGGGGTCGTAGTCGGCGAGGATCTTCGCGACGGCCTCCTCGCTGCCCGGCTTGACGGTGAAGGTGAGGGCGTGGCGCACCACACCGTCACCCAGTCGGGGGGCGGACTGGAGGCCGCCCTTGGCCGGCCCGGGCGCTTCCTCGGTGGTGGGACCGGTCTCCCGCAGGACGCTGAAGCGAAGGGACCGCGTGTCCCGTACGCACCCGTGCAGCGGCTGGACGGTCTGGACGTGCTCCTCGCTGTTCACCCAGGCGAGGAAGGGCGGCGCGCTCTCCCATTCGCTGGTGATGAGCCACTGCGAGGGGTTCTCGATGGACTGGCACAGCTGGTCGCTGATGTGCCCGGGGACGGACGCCACCTGGTTGCGCAGGTGCTCGTACGCCTCCAGGAACTGCTTCTGGGCGCCGTCGTAGAGATCCAGCAGCAGAACGACCCGGAGCCTGGAGCCGTCGAAGGCGGACTGCGAGATCCGTTCCGAGAGGGTTGATGTCATTTTTCGCTCTCCTTCGAGACGGTGCTGTGGCCACGTCCGGTGGCACTTCGTCAACCGTCGTTTCCAGTGGAGCCGGAGAGGGACTCCGGCCGATGCGTACTGCCCGCCTCGCACATCACGGGCAACGCTCCCTATATGTGATCGTGGGGCGCTGGTACGGGTGGCGCCAGAAATATGTACCGTTCAGGTGAGTCGACGTCCGAAACGCTCGCACAAGGGCATGGACACTGCATCCGCAGAGCGTCCGAGCTGGAGCAACTGAATGAACGAAAACGAGAACGTCGACCTCCGGGTACCGGTCCTCATCGTGGGCGGCTCCCTGGTGGGCCTGTCCGCCTCACTCTTCCTGGGCAGGCTCGGCATCGAGCACCTGCTCGTCGAGAAGCACGCGGCCACCTCGACCCACCCGAGGGGGCGGGGCAACAACGTGCGCACCATGGAGCTGTTCCGTACCGCCGGTGCGGAGCCTCGGATCCGGGGCGCCGCTTCGGTCCTCGCGGCCAACCACGGCATCCTGCAGGCCGGGTCGCTCACCGGCGACGACCAGGAGTGGCTGTTCAAGGAAATCGACCCCGGCGGCGCACTCGCGCGCTTCAGCCCCACCGGCTGGTGCCTGTGCAGCCAGAACGATCTGGAACCGGTGCTGGTGACCCACGCCCGTGAGCAGGGGGGCGACCTGCGGTTCTCCACCGAGCTGCTCTCCTTCGACGCGGACGGGACAGGAGTCACCGCGCTGGTGAAGAACCGGGAGTCCGGGGTACACACCACCGTGCGCGCGGACTACCTCATCGCGGCCGACGGGCCTCGCAGCCCGGTACGGGAGCAGCTGCGCATCGGCCGGTCGGGGCCCGGCGACCTCTTCCACAACGTGAGCATCACCTTCCGGTCCCGGCAGCTCGCCGCGGTGGTGGGCGACCGGCGCTTCATCGTGTGCTACCTGACCAACCCGGAGGCGGAGGGTGCGCTGCTGCCGGTGGACAACGAGGAGCAGTGGGTGTTTCACGCACCCTGGCAGCCCGACCGGGGCGAGACGCTGGAGGACTTCACCGACGAGCGGTGCGCGGAGCACATCCGCACGGCGACCGGCGCACCCGGTCTCGACGTCGAGATCACCGGAAAGGCCCCGTGGCACGCTGCGGAACGAGTCGCGGACCGATACGCGTCAGGCAGGGTCTTCCTCGCCGGGGACTCGGCCCACGAGATGTCCCCGACCGGCGCGTTCGGCTCCAACACCGGCATTCAGGACGCACACAACCTGACCTGGAAGCTCGCCGCCGTGCTCAACGGTGCGGCAGGCCCCGGGCTGCTCGAGACGTACGAGGCGGAGCGCCTGCCGGTGGCGAGGGCGACGAGCGCACGCGCCTCGGCCCGGTCCGGAGAGCACAGCCACCCGGGCTACGCGCCCGCACCGGGCGCGGGCGGCGGGAGGAAGGGCGGAATGCTCACGGTGGCGCTGGGATACCGCTACGTCCGGGGCGCCGTGGTGGGCGTCGACCCCGCACTGCCCGTCGTACCCGAGGGAATGGAGCTGACGGGCGAACCGGGTACCCGGGCACCGCACCTGTGGGTCCTTCAGTCCGGCGAGCGGAAGTCCACCCTGGATCTCTACGAACAGTCCTTCGTCCTGCTCTGCGACGCGAAGGATGCGGCGTGGCGCCCGGCGGCGGCACGCGTCGCCGACCGGCTGTCGGTGCGCCTCGACGCCTTCGGTGTCGGTACCGGACCGGGCTTCGACCTTGAGCCCGAGAACGGGGCCGACTGGGCCGAGGCGCACGGCACGACGGCGGACGGAGCCGTACTGGTACGTCCCGACGGCTTCGTGGCCTGGCGGGCGACGGGGTCCGTGGCGGACCCGGAGGCGACGCTGCACGAGGTCATGACCTCCGTGCTGAGCCGGGCCTGACCTGATGAAGTCTCACGCCATGCCGAACGACCTCAGCGCCGCGAGGAATTCGTCCGGCCGGGCGGTGTGGACGAGATGTCCCGCGTCGATGGTGACGAACCGGCCGCCGGGTATCTGCTCGGCCATCCTGGCAAGGTGGTCCTGGACGATGTGACTGCGGGGACCACCGCCGATGACGAGCGTCGGGGCGGTGATCTCGCCGAGGCGTTCGCGCCCCACCGGATCGGGGGCGTTCAGCTGGGCATCGATGGCCGGCACGACCGGCCAGTCGAAGTCGATTTCCCCGTCGGGCCGTTCGACGAGCGGGCGGGGCGGGTCCAGTGGATGGAGTGGCGGTGCGTCCTCGACGACGAGCCTGCCGATCAGTCCCGGTTCCTGCTCCGCGAGCAGATAGGCGGCGACACCGCCCATCGAATGGCCGACGACCGTGGCACCGGACAGATTGCGGGCTTCCAGGAACGCGTGCAGGTCGTCGCGGAACAGCTCGAAGGAGTAGCGGCCGGTCCATTCGCTGAGGCCGTGTCCGCGGAAGTCGAAGGCGTACACCCGGTGGTCGGCGGCGAGCCGCTCGGCGATGACCGTCCAGTCCCGGCTGCTGCCGCAGCGCCCGTGAGCGAGAACGACGGGCGGTGCCGTCGGCTCGCCCCAGGCGCGGTACGCGATCCGTATCCCGCCGGCCTGCACGTTGTCGACCCGGGGGTCGAGGAAGGCGCGGACTGTCCGGGCGAAGGCACCGGGGTCGTCGAGCCACGGGAAGTGCCCCGCACCCCGCTGCACGACGAACTCACCGTGCGGGAAGAGGGCCGCGAGCTCCGCGGCGCGGTCCGGGGTCGGGCTCCCGTCGTACTCCCCCGCGAGGACCAGTACCGGCGCTTGCAGCCTGCGCAGAGCGTCGACTGTGGCTGCGGGACCGAAGGAGCCTTCCTGGTGAGGGAGCGACCGCGCCTCGGCGTCCCGGGGCTCATGGCTGCGCAGCCCGGAGGCATCGAGCCGGTCCTCGTCGGTGACTGCGATGCCGACGGCGCGGGTGCCGGGTGTGACGAGGGTGAGCGTGAGCAGCCGATGCGGGTAGCGGGCGGCATAGAGCGCCGCCAGGTCCGCGGACGCTGAGTGGCCCAGCAGATCGATCCGTTCCAGGCCGAGGTGTTCGCGCAGCGCCTCGACGTCCTCGACGAGCCGGTCGCAGCGGTACGTCGCCGGGTCGTCCGGGGCCGCGGAGTCGCCGGAGCCGCGCAGATCGGGCAGCACCAGCCGACGCGCTGCGGAGAGTCCGCCGAGGTCCCCGGGACAGCTGCCGGTCCGCATCGGACCGTCGGGCAGGCAGATCAGCGGCTCGCCCTCCCCCACGAGCCGGTAGGCGAGTTCGGTCCCGTCGTACGCGTGGAAGATCGGCATGCGTGCCATCCAAACAGGGCGGGCGGCCGGTCGCGGCTGTCCGGTGGGCCTCTGCGGACGGAATCCGCGGCTTCGGCACGCCTGTACAGGCACGTCTGCTCTTAGCGAATCAGGTGGGGGAGAGCGAGCCGGGGGGGCGTGGCCGTGGTGACCACTCCGGTCCCCGAACCGCTTCTCCCCCTTGCCAGGCACCCGGCATCCTGCATTACTGCTCCCAGAAAGATCGACCGAATGATCGGTCGCCTGTTCGAGGAGAGGAACATCCGCATGACGGCTCTGCTGGACGCGGCGGAACGACTCGGCCGCGAGGAGCTGGAGACGCTGCAGCTGGAGCGGCTGCGGGCCACGCTCCGCCATGCGTACGAGAACGTCGCGTTCTACCGTGCTGCCTTCGACAAGGCCGGTCTGCGGCCCGAGGACTGCCGCACGCTCGCCGATCTCGCCCGGTTCCCGTTCACGGCCAAGGCCGATCTGCGCGACAACTACCCCTTCGGCATGTTCGCCGTGCCGGAGGACCAGGTGCGACGGATCCACGCGTCCAGCGGGACCACGGGCCGGCCCACCGTTGTCGGGTACACCGCCCGGGATCTGGACACCTGGGCCGACGTGGTCGCCCGGTCCATCCGGGCCGCCGGAGGCCGTCCCGGCCAGAAGGTGCACGTGGCATACGGGTACGGGCTGTTCACCGGCGGTCTCGGGGCGCACTACGGGGCGGAGCGGCTCGGCTGCACGGTCATCCCCGCATCCGGCGGCCTGACGGCACGCCAGGTGCAGCTGATCCAGGACTTCCGGCCCGAGATCATCATGATCACGCCGTCGTACATGCTGACGCTCCTCGACGAGTTCGAGCGCCAGGGAGTCGATCCGCGTTCGACGTCGCTGAAGGTCGGCATCTTCGGCGCCGAGCCGTGGACCGAGGCGATGCGCCGGGAGATCGAGGAGCGGTTCGCGATCGACGCGGTCGACATATACGGACTGTCCGAGGTGATGGGCCCGGGTGTCGCACAGGAGTGCGTGGAGACCAAGGACGGACTGCACGTCTGGGAGGACCACTTCTACCCGGAGGTGGTTGATCCGTTCACCGGCGAGGTCCTGCCCGACGGGGAAGAGGGCGAGCTCGTCTTCACCTCCCTCACCAAGGAGGCCATGCCGGTGATCCGGTACCGGACCCGGGATCTGACGCGGCTGCTGCCGGGTACGGCCCGGGTCTTCCGCAGGATGGAGAAGGTCACCGGGCGCAGCGACGACATGCTGATCCTCCGCGGGGTGAACCTCTTCCCGACCCAGATCGAGGAGATCGTGCTGCGTACGCCTGGAGTGGCCCCCCACTTCCAGCTGCGGCTGACGCGTCAGGGGCGGCTGGACGCACTGACGGTACGCGCGGAGGCCCGGGCCGATGCCACGCCGCAGGAGCGGGCTGCCGCCGCGCAGTCCATCGCGGCGGCCGTGAAGGACGGGATCGGAGTGTCGGTCGGGGTCGAGATCCTGGATCCGGAATCGCTGGAGAGGTCGGTCGGCAAGATCAGGCGGATCGCCGACCTGAGAGATGCCTCCTGACCCCTCGCGTGAACCCTGGCTCCGGGCCCGGTGCGCCATCTGGCCGGCGCGGTGATCCGGGAGAAGCGCCGCCCCGGCAGGGCCTAGGACGCCGGCCGCTTCACCGCGGTCAGCGTCGCGTAGACCACGACGTTGCTCTCGTAACCGGTCTTCTTGGTGTAACCGCCGCCGCAGGTGATCACCCGCAGTTCCGGCCGGGGGGAAGGGCCGTAGACCTTCTTGTCCGGGAAATCCTTCTTGGCGTAGACCTCCACGGCGTAGACCGTGAACACTGCGGTGCTCAGGTCTGCTCGGACGAGGTCGATGGTGGCGCCCTTGGTGAGGGACCCGAGGGCGTGGAAGACGCCTGGGCCGACGCGCGTGTCCACATGCCCTGCGACGAGGGCCGTCCCTACCGCGCCGGGAGCAGTGCCCGCGCCGTACCAGCCGGCAAGAACGGGGTTGTCGGCCGGTGGGGGCTGCAGCGCCCCTGCCGCGTCGAGCTCCAGCTCGGTCAAGAGGGCATCCACGCGGATGGCGGGGATCCGGATCCGCACCGGATCCGACGCGGGCAGCGGCTGGACGGCGGGGGGCGCGGCCAGGACGGTGCGGGGCGGAGCGGGAACCGCGGGAGCGGTGAACAACTGGGCGACCGAAGACCGCGCCGGCTGGATGGCAGGGGGCGCGACCGAGGCGCTACGGCCCGGAGCGGGTTCCGCGGGAGCGGTGAATGCCTGGGCCGCCGAAGGCTGCGGTGGCTTGTCGTCGCGTGTCCCACTGACCACCAGCGCGGTACCCGCCAGCAGTGCCACGGCCAGATGCTTGGCCGAAGGGGTGAACGAGTGGGGGGACGTGCTGGTCGTGCGCCCTTTTTCCATCGCGTGTGAGCCTCTGCTTCGCAGCGGGTGGGGTGGCGGGGGCCTGGGGTACGTCGATTGGTTCGGGCCCAGGCTCGCGGGTCCGGGCACGAACCGGGCGCCGGACCCTCGCGGCCCCCGGACGGATACGGCGTCCGGGGGCCGGTGCGGAGGGAAGCGGCGCCCGTCAGGTCCGGATGCCGCTCATGCGACGGCGCACCCTGATCACGCCCCCGGCGGCGGCTCCGACGATCAGTACACCGCCCACGGCCAGCTGGGTGCCCTTGTCCGAGGCGGCCCCGAAACCGGCAGCGACCGCACCGGTCGGGACCCGGTCGGTGATCTTGTAGGTATACGTCATCTTGATCCGCGGCGGGCACTTGACGATGACGGTGTCGACGCCCGGCTCGGCCCCTTCCGGGATCTCGAACGTGCCGACGAGCTCACCCTTGCGGTCGCCCGCGAAGAGGTGGAATGCGCCTGCCACCTCCGACGTGCCCTTGCCGTAGGTCTCGGAGCCACAGGCCCTGGTTGAGACGGTGACCGTGGACCCCGGGGAGCCATTCCCCGAGCGGATGTGAATGCCTGAGTCACTGGCGGGGCTGCCGACGGCGACAGCCGCCGGGGCCGACAGACCGAGGGCACCGATGACCAGGCCGATGCCGATACCCGCACCAACTCGTGTGTTGCGCATGAGGTTCCTCCAACGGGTGCAGGGGCCGGCCTGTCTGCGCGGCGCCTCTGCTGCTCTCCGCTTCCGAGGCAACCGACAGCCCGTCACATCCGCAACATGACATGACGCCGCACATGTCACTCCGTCAGGCGCAGCGGCTCCTTGTTTACGCAGGTCACCGGGGCGCGGACCGCCGCAGGGCAGGACTCACCGGAGGAGCGGCGAACGGGCTAGCCGCGCGGGTGCCGACGGCTCGGAGGACGGCCCGGAGGACGGCCTGGAGGACGGCCCGGTCTCTCGCCGGAACGAGCGTCCGGACCGACGCGCGACTGGGCTACGCGAACCGGTCGCGCAGTTCACGTTTGAGAATCTTCCCGCTGGCGTTGCGCGGGAGTTCGTCCACGAACAAGACCCTCTTCGGGGCCTTGAAGTGGGCGAGCTTCTCGCGGGCGTGCGCGATCAGTTCGCTCTCGGTGGCTTCGCCGCGCAGAACGACGACGGCGGTGACGGCCTCGATCCAGCGGTCGTCCGGCAGTCCGACGACCGCTGCCTCGGCCACGGCGGGATGGGTGTAGAGCGCGTCCTCGACCTGCCGGGAGGCGACCAGCACCCCGCCGGAGTTGATGACGTCCTTCACCCGGTCGACGACCGTGTAGAAGCCCTCCGCATCGCGCACCGCCAGGTCCCCGGAGTGGAACCAGCCGTCGCGGAACGCCTCCGCGGTCTCCTCCGGTTTGTCCCAGTAGCCCTGGCACAGCTGCGGGGAGCGGTAGACGACCTCCCCGGCCGTCCCGTCCGGTACCTCCTTGCCGTCCTCGTCGACCACACGCGCCTCGACGAAGAGCACCGGGCGGCCGCAGGAGTCCATCCGTCCATCGTGCTCGTCGGGGCCGAGGACGGTGGCGAGCGGGCCGATCTCGCTCTGACCGAAGCAGTTGTAGAAGGCGAGGTCCGGCAGCCGTTCCCTGAGCCGTTCCAGGACGGGCACCGGCATGACCGAGGCGCCGTAGTACGCCTTGCGGAGCGCGCCGAGGTCGCGGGTGGCGAAGTCCGGACGGTTGGCGAGGCCGATCCAGACGGTGGGCGGGGCGAAGAGGCTGTCCGCCTGTCCGGCCTCGACCAGGTCGAAGATCCGGCCCGCGTCCGGGGCGTCGAGGATGGTGTTCTCGGCGCCGACCGCGAGGTACGGCAGCAGGAACACGTGCATCTGGGCCGAGTGATAGAGCGGCAGCGAGTGCACCGGCCGGTCCGTCGCGGCGAATTGGAGGGCGGTGACGGCGCTGACGTACTCGTGGACGAGCGCGCCGTGCGTCATCATCGCGCCCTTGGGCAGCGCGGTGGTGCCGGAGGTGTACAGCAGTTGGACCAGGTCGTCGGCGGCGGGCTCGCGCTCCGGGGTGAACGGGCGGGGATCGCTCAGACGGTCCAGGAGCGAGTCCGGTGCGTCGCGGAGCGCGCGTACGGGACGGGCCGCCGGGAGCCGCTCGGCGAGGGCGGGGTCGGTCAGGACCAGCGAGCTGCCGGACTGGTCGAGGATGTACGCCAGGTCGTCACCGGTGAGGTTCTGGTTGACGGGGACGTGCACGAGCCCGGCCCGCGCACAGGCGAGGTAACCGATCAGATAGACGTCGGAGTTGTGCGCGTAGGCGGCGACCCGGTCGCCGGGGCGCAGCCCGTGTTCACCGGTCAGGACGGCGGCGGCGGTGCTGATCGCCGCGTCCAGTGCCGCGTAGGTCCAGCTCCGGTCCGCGTACCGCACCGCGGTCCGTTCGGGGGTGCGCCGTGCGCTGCGGGTCACGACGCCGTCGACTGTGCTGCTGCGTACACCTGTCATGGCGTGATCCTGAGCGGCCCCGTGCCCGTGGTCAAGTACCCGGGATACCGACCAGACGGTTGACAGGTACATGGGTGTGCTGGCTGAGTGGCGCGTGGCCGCCCGACCACCCGGGCCGTCGCCTTTCTCACCCGCACAGTTGGGAGGACCCTTGCACCTCCGTAATCGTCTGAGACTCCTCGCGGTCTCCGGTCTCGCCCTGTTGACCGTCTCGGCGTCGCTGCCACCGGCCGCCGCCGGCACCTCGCAGAGCCGGCACCCCTCGGGTGGCGGACTGTCCGCCGTCATCCGCTACACCGAGTACGGCATCCCGCACATCGTGGCGAAGGACTACGCGAATCTGGGCTTCGGTACCGGCTGGGCACAGGCGGCGGACCAGGTGTGCGTCCTGGCCGACGGGTTCCTCACGGTGCGCGGCGAGCGGTCGGAGCGGTTCGGCGCGGACGCGGCGCCCGACGGCTCGCTCTCCTCCGCGACGAAGAACCTCTCCAGCGATCTGTACTTCCGCGGGGTGCGGGAGAGCGGCACCGTGGAGAAGCTCCTGAAGCTGCCCGCTCCGCAGGGGCCGAGCCGTGACGCGAAGGAGATGATGCGCGGCTGGGCGGCCGGGTACAACGCGTGGATCGCGCAGAACCGGATCACCGATCCGGCCTGCCGGGGGGCCTCGTGGGTACGTCCCGTCACCCAGCTCGACGTCGCCGCACGCGGTTACGCCCTGTCGGTGCTCGGCGGGCAGGGGCGTGGCATCGACGGGATAACGGCGGCCGGGCCCCCGGCCTCCGCCCCGGCGGCCCGCGGAGTGTCACCGGCTGACGCTGCCGAGGCGGCGCAGCGTCTGCTGTCCACGCAGAACGCGGACATGGGCTCCAACGCGGTGGCGTTCAACGGCGCGACGACCGCGAACGGACGCGGGCTGCTGCTGGGCAATCCGCACTACCCGTGGCAGGGCGGGCGCAGGTTCTGGCAGTCCCAGCAGACCATCCCCGGCGAGCTGAACGTGGCCGGTGCCTCGCTGCTGGGCTCGGCGACCATGTCGATCGGGCACAACGCGAACATCGCGTGGAGCCACACCGTCGCGACGGGTGTGACGCTCAATCTGCATCAGCTGACCCTCGATCCGGCGGACCCGGCCGTCTACCTCGTGGACGGCAAGCCGGAGCGGATGACGAAGCGCACGGTCACGGCGCCCGTGAAGGACGGCGCCCCGGTGACCCGCACCCAGTGGTGGACCCGGTACGGCCCGGTCGTCACCGCGCTGGGTCCCGGGCTGCCGCTGCCGTGGACGGCGACGGCCGCGTACGCGCTGAACGACCCCAACGCGACGAACCTGCGCGCGTCCGACACGGCGCTCGGCTTCAGCAGGGCGCGCAGCACCGCCGGGATCGAGTCCGCGTTGCGCCGTACGCAGGGCCTGCCCTGGGTGAACACGGTCGCCGCCGACTCCTCGGGGCACTCGTTCTTCTCCCAGTCGCAGGTGCTGCCGCGCATCACCGACGACCTGGCACAGCGCTGCTCCACCGCACTGGGCAGGGCCACCTACCCCTCGTCGGGGCTCGCGGTGCTGGACGGGTCGCGGAGCGAGTGCGCGCTCGGTTCCGACCCGGACGCGGTGCAGCCCGGCATCTTCGGCCCGGGCCGCATGCCGACGCTGAAGGACACCTCGTACGTCGAGAACTCCAACGACAGCGCCTGGCTGACCCACGCCGGGCAGCCGCTGACCGGCTACGAGCGGGTCTTCGGGACGATCGGCACGCCGCGGTCCATGCGGACCCGCGGGGCGGTCGAGGACGTGGCGGCCCTGGCCGGGAAGGGGCGGCTGACCGTCGCGGACCTCCAGGACCAGCAGTTCGCCAACCGGGCGCCCGCCGGTGACCTGGTGGCCGCCGACGTCGCGGACGCCTGTGCGGCTCTGCCGGGCGGGGTGGCGACGGGCAGCGACGGTACGTCCGTCGACGTCTCGGCGGCCTGCCCCGTGCTGCGGGACTGGGACCGGAGCGTGGACACCGACAGCCGGGGCGCGTTGCTCTTCGACCGCTTCTGGCGCAAGGCGACGGCCGTGCCCGCGGCGCAGCTCTGGAAGGTGCCCTTCTCCGCCGGTGACCCGGTCCGTACACCCCACACCCTCAACACATCGGCTCCGGGCGTCACCGCGGCGCTCGCCGACACGGTGAAGGAACTGCGGGCCTCCGGAATCGCGCTGGACGCGCCGCTGGGCGGGCATC
Source organism: Streptomyces sp. NPDC058620 (assembly GCF_042717135.1). Taxonomy (NCBI): domain Bacteria; kingdom Bacillati; phylum Actinomycetota; class Actinomycetes; order Kitasatosporales; family Streptomycetaceae; genus Streptomyces; species Streptomyces sp. NPDC058620. The sequence goes on along the minus strand of NZ_JBHXQO010000001.1, from coordinate 339,066 downwards.
AGTTCGTCGTACGGAACGGGAAGCGCGTCCCCGTCGGCGGCGGTACGGAGTCGCTGGGCATCTGGAACAAGACCGAGCCCGTGTGGAACGCGGCGGCCGGCGGCTACACCGAGGTGTCGGCCGGCTCCAGCTACATACAGGCGGTCGGCTGGGACGGCAGCGCGTGCCCGGTGGCGCGCACCCTGCTCACGTACTCCCAGTCCTCGAACGCCCGGTCGCCGCACTACAGCGACCAGACGGAGCTGTTCTCGGGCGAGCGCTGGGTGACGTCCCGCTTCTGCGAGAAGGACATCGCCCGCTCGCCCGGCCTGCGGGTGGTGCGGGTGCGCGAGGGCCGGTAGCGGTTCGCCTTTCGCGTGGGGCCCGCCCGGCACCGAACCGCCGGGCGGGCCCGGTCCGGTACTTGCGCAGGAGAGCCGCGAAATCGATTGCGGATCGGATCTCCGGTTGTCAGCCTGGGATCATGAGCGCTCAGCACGACGACCCCGCCCCGGGCCCCCTTCCGCACGGGGGAACCGGGTGGATCACCACGCCCGTCACCGCCGGCCTCGTGCGCGGTGCGCTCGATCTGGAGCACACCGAGCAGGGTGTGCTGCCGCACCGGCTGCCCGCACGGGCCCGCGCGCAGTTCGCCGACGGCCTGCTGGCCATGGCGGAGTCGCAGCCCTCCGGCGTACGGGTGGTGTTCCGCACCCGGGCGACCGCCGTCGAACTGGACACGCTGCGCACCAAGATGGGCTACGAGGGCGCACCGCCCCGCCCTGACGGGGTGTACGACCTGCTCGTCGACGGCCGCCCGGCCGGCCGGGCCCATACGACCGGCGGCAACGCCCTGATGGTGGACATGGCGACGGGGGCTGCGGAATCCCGGCCCGGCCCGGTCGGCACCGTCCGGTTCTCCGGTCTGCCCGACCGGCTCAAGGACATCGAGATCTGGCTCCCCTGGAACGAGATCACCCACCTGGTGGCCCTGCGCACCGATGCCCCCGTCGAGGCCCTGCCGGATCGCGGCCGCAAGGTGTGGCTGCACCACGGCAGTTCGATCAGCCACGGCTCCGACGCCGCGAGCCCCACCACGACCTGGCCCGCGCTGGCCGCGCTGCGGGGCGGGGTGGAACTGATCAACCTCGGACTGAGTGGCAACGCCCTGCTCGACCCGTTCACCGCACGCGCCATGCGGGACACTCCGGCAGATCTGATCAGCGTGAAGATCGGCATCAACCTGGTCAACACCGACCTGATGCGTCTGCGGGCCTTCACTCCGGCGGTCCACGGTTTCCTCGACACCATCCGCGAGGGCCATCCCACCGTCCCCCTGCTGGTCATCTCACCCATCCTGTGTCCGATGCACGAGGACACCCCCGGCCCCTGTGCTCCCGACCTCACCAACCTCGACTCGGGGACGCTCCGGTTCGTGGCGGCGGGCGACCCGGCGGAACGGGCCGCCGGGAAGCTGACGCTCAACGTCGTCCGGGACGAGCTGGCCCGCATCGTGGAGCAGCGGGCGGCCGACGACCCGCGTCTGCACTACCTCGACGGCCGAGACCTCTACGGCGCCGCCGACTACGCCGAACTGCCGCTGCCCGACGAGCTCCACCCGGACGCGGCGACGCACCGCCGCATCGGTGAACGTTTCGCCGCACTGGCCTTCGCGGACGGCGGGCCGCTGACCGTCCAGGGCGTGGGTCCGCAGGCGGACTGACGGGGTTCACATGGCGCGTGTGTGCCCCTCCCAGTACGGCTCGCGCAGGCGTCGCTTGTAGAGCTTCCCGTTGGGGTCGCGGGGCATCGCCGCGATGAAGTCGACACTCTTGGGGCGTTTGTACCCGGCGAGCCGTTCTGCGCAGTGGCTGAGGATCTCGGCGGCGAGTCCGGCGCCGGGTTCCCGCCCTTGCGCCGGTTCGACGACTGCCTTGACCTCCTCGCCCCAGTCGGCGTGCGGGATACCGAAGGCCGCCGCGTCGGCGACGGCCGGGTGGGTGAGGAGGGCGGCCTCGATCTCGGCCGGGTAGATGTTGACACCACCAGAGATGATCATGTCGATCTTGCGGTCGCGGAGGAAGAGGTAACCGTCCTCGTCGAGGATGCCGAGGTCGCCGACGGTGAAGAAGTCTCCGATGCGGTTCTTCGCGGTCTTGGTCTCGTCCTTGTGGTAGCTGAAGCCTCCGGTACTCATCTTCATGTAGACGGTGCCGAGTTGACCGGCGGCGAGACGGTTGCCCTCGTCGTCGAAGACGGCGAGCTCGCTGATGGGCCAGGCCCTTCCCACGGTGCCGGGCTTCTTCAGCCACTCCTCCGCCGTGGCGAACGCGCCACCGCCCTCGCTCGCCGCGTAGTACTCCTCGACACAGCGGCCCCACCAGTCGATCATGGCGCGCTTTACGTGGTCGGGGCAGGGCGCCGCCCCGTGGATGGCGTGCCGCATGGCCGAGACGTCGTACCGCTCCCGCACCTCGGCAGGCAGGGCGAGCAGCCGGTGGAACTGGGTCGGGACCATGTGGGTGTGCGTGCAGCGGTGCGTGGCGATGGCGCGCAGCATCTCCTCCGGGGCCCACTTGTCCATCAGGACGAGCGGGTGCCCGATGTGCAGGGAAGCGCCCGCGAACTGGAGTACGGCCGTGTGGTAGAGCGGTGAGCAGACCAGGTGGACATTGTCGTCGAAGGGCCTGATGCCGAAGATGGCGAGGAATCCGCCGAGATGGCTCTCCTCGGGGAGTCTGCCGGAGAGCGGCCTGCGGATGCCGCGCGGGCGGCCCGTGGTGCCCGAGGTGTAGTTCATGACCCAGCCCAGGGTGCGGTCATCGGGCGGGGTGTCAGGCTGTCCGCCGAGCAGTTCCTCGTACGGGCGGAATCCGTCGGGCCCGCCGACGGCGAAGCGGTGGCTCGCGGGGAGTCCGGCCTCGTCCGCGGCGGCGGTCGCGGCGGCGGCGAAGCGCTCGTGGGCGATGAGGACCTTCGCGCCGGAGTCGGAGACGATCCAGGCGATCTCCGCGCCGACGAGGTGGTGGTTGACGGGCACGAGGTAGAGACCGGCCTGGGTGGCGGCCAGGTAGGCGGTGAAGAACTCGGCGCCGTTGGGCAGGACCACGGCGAACGCGTCCCCCCTGCGCAGCCCGGCCGCACGCAGCCCGTGGACCATGCGGTTGGCCGCGGCGTGCAGGCGGCCCGCCGTCCACCGCTCTCCGTCGGGTGCGATGAGGATCGTACGGCCGGGGTCGGCGGTGGCCTGGGCCCAGAAGCCGTTGGGGGGCTGGTTCACGTGGCGCTCCGTCCGGCGATGCGGTTGATGCGGTCCACGGCACGTTCGAAACCGCGGGTCAGGTCGTCGAAGACGGCCTGCACACTCCGTTCGGAGTTCATCGATCCGACGATCTGGCCGACCGGTGTGCCGAGCAGTGACCCGATCTCGTACTTCTGGATTCTCGACACGGCGTCGGCGACCAGGAGGCCCTGGAGCGGCATGGGCAGGGTGCCGGGTCCTGCCTCGTCGTCCCAGGCGTCGGTCCATTCGGTACGCAACTGGCGTGCGGGTTTCCCGGTGAGGGCGCGGGAGCGGACGGTGTCGCCGGAGCCCGCCGCGAGGAGTTTGCGCGTCAGTGCGCGGGAGTGCAGGTCGGCCTCCTCGGTGGTGAGCCAGAGGGAGCCGAGCCAGACGCCCTGGGCGCCCAGGGCGAGTCCGGCGGCCATCTGTTCGCCGCTGCCGATGCCTCCGGCGGCGAGTACGGGGAGGGGGCCGACGGCGTCGACGACCTCGGGGACCAGCACCATGGAGGCGATCTCGCCGGTGTGGCCGCCCGCCTCGTATCCCTGGGCGACGACGATGTCGATGCCCGCCTCGGCGTGCCGGCGGGCGTGCTTGGCGCTTCCGGCGAGTGCGGCGACGAGGACGTCGTGGTCGTGGGCGCGTGCGATGACGTCGGCGGGCGGTGAGCCGAGGGCATTGGCGAGGAGTTTGATCGGGTGGCCGAAGGCCACGTCGAGCTGGTTGCGGGCCACTTCCTCCATCCAGCCGGTGATGCGCCAGCCGGACGCCTCGCCCTCGGGCAGTTCGGGGACCCCGTGTTTGGCCAGGGTCTCCTGGACGAAGCGGCGGTGCCCCTCGGGGATCATCGCTTCGACGTCCGCCTCCGTCACCCCCTCCACCTTCCTGGCCGGCATGACGACGTCGAGGCCGTACGGCTTGCCGTCCACATGGGCCGCCATCCAGTCGAGGTCGCGCGCCAGGTCGTCGGGGGCGGTGTAGCGCACTGCTCCGAGTACGCCCAGTCCGCCCGCTCTGGTGATGGCCGCGGCCACTGCGGGGAACGGCGTGAAGCCGAAGATGGCGTGCTCGATCCCGAGGTTCCTGCTCAGCTCCGTCTCCATGGGCGGCAGGATGCCGCAGCCGGGCGGGCGAGGGAAGAGGTTTTCTGACGCCTTGTCAGATTCTTTGTTCCGTCAGGGGCGTACGGGGCGCCGGAGGTGACAGTAATCTCTGCGGCGGCAGGAAGTTTCATTGCCGGACAGGATTTCGAAAGTAACTTTCGCGCACGTGCTTCTACAGGGTGGGAGAGGGGTTCCGGATGACCGAGAACGCGAGGGACGCGAAGAGCGCGACGGACGCGACGGGCGCGGGAATCAGCCGTCGGAGGCTGAGCGGCGGGATACTGGCACTGGGCGGCGCGCTCGCCCTCGCCCCGATTCCCTTCGCGGGGACGGCGGTAGGCGCGCAGCGGAACGCGGGAGCGTCCGGGGCGCAGGTGTCGGGCACAGGGTCGGAGGCCGGTACGGGCATGGGATCAGGTTCGGGCCGGCCGACGTTGCGCCGTGGCTCCGCCGAGCGCGCCGGACTGCTCCAAGGGCCACTGGACCAGCTCGTCGCCGATGCCGAGAGGTATCTCGCCGACTCCCCCAAGCACCCCTGGTACGCGGGCGCGGTGCTGCTCGCGGGGCGGGGCGGCACGGTGGCGCTGCACCGGCCGATCGGCAAGGCGGTGCGCTACGCGGCGTACGACGAGAAGACCGACAGCGGGGTGGAGTTCCCCGCGGACCAGCAGATCGCGATGGCCGAGGACACGGTCTTCGACCTGGCGTCGGTCTCGAAGCTGTTCACCTCGATCCTGGCGGTGCAGCAGATCGAGCGGGGCGCGCTGGAGCTGGAAGCGACCGTCGCCTCGTACCTTCCCGACTTCGCGGGCGGCGGCAAGCAGGACATCACGATCCGTCAGCTGCTCACACACACCTCGGGATTCCGTGCCTGGATTCCGCTGTACAAGGAGCCGACCCGGGAAGGCAAGCTGGGGCTGCTGTGGAAGGAGGCGCCGGCCAGCGCGCCGGGTACCGCGTACCTGTACTCCGACCTCAATCTGATCTCGCTGCAACTGGTGCTGGAGAAGATCACCGGTCGCGCCCTGGATGTCCTGCTCCGCGAAGAGATCACCGCTCCGCTCGGGATGCACCGCACCCGGTACAACCCGCCCGCGTCCTGGAAGCCGAAGATCGCCGCGACCGAGGATGCCCGGCTGCCCTGGTCGGGCCTGGAGCGCGGCCTCGTATGGGGCGAGGTCCACGACGAGAACGCGTTCAGCCTGGACGGGATCGCGGGCCACGCCGGCGTCTTCTCATGCGCCTGGGACCTCGCCGTTCTCGCCCGGACGCTGCTCAACGGCGGTGTCTACGGCAGGTCCCGCATCCTCAGCGAGGACTCGGTGGAGCTGCTGTTCACCGACTTCAACACCGCGTTCCCCGGCGATGAGCACGGTCTCGGCTTCGAGCTGTACCAGCACTGGTACATGGGCGCGATGGCGACGCCGCGCAGCGCCGGGCACACCGGATTCACGGGGACCAGCCTCGTCCTGGACCCGACGACGGACTCCTTCCTGATCGTCCTCGGCAACTCGGTCCACCCCGTGCGCGGCTGGCGGTCGGGCAGTGCGCCGCGGGTGGCGACCGCGAACCAGATGGCGAGGGCCGTCGCCGTCCCTCCCGCGACGGGGCGCACGGCCTGGTTCTCGGGGATGGCGAGCACCACGACCGCCACGCTGTCGCTGCCCGCGCTGCGCCCGGTTTCGGACCGGTCCCGGCTGAGCTGCGCGCTGTGGTGGGACACCGAGCCCGGGTCCGACGGGATGTACCTGGAGGCATCGGCGGACGCGGGCGTGAGCTGGCAGCCGGTTCCGTTCACGACGCTGCGCACGGACGACGCGCGGGACACGCGTCCCGTACCGCACCCCACGGGTTCCGCGTCCGGCTGGTCGGGCCGGGTCTGGCACCGTCTCGACGCGGACCTGTCGGCCTGGCGCGGGACGGAGGTCCGGCTGCGCTGGCGGTACAGCACGGACCGGTTGTACGTGGGACGCGGTGTGTACGTGGACTCCATCCGCGTCGAGGACGGTGACCGCGCACTGTTCAACGAGGCCCGGCCCAGCGATGCGCGGCGGATCGAGGCGGTGGGCTGGACGGTGTCGGCGGACTGAGGGCGGCGTCCGGGGCGCGGCCAAACCCGTCGAGGGGTCCCCATGCCTTCAGGGCTATGGGTATGGGGGAGACCGAGGAGAGCGGCGCCGGGCGGGCCCGCGCCTCAGGCCACCGGCTCGGGCGTGGGGGCCGGCACCTCCACCCGGGCCGTCGACTCCCGTACCACCAGGCGGGGGCGGATCAGCAGGGAGCGCCCGGCGACCGGCGCCGAGTCGATCCGGGCGCGCAGCTGCTGGAACGTCTCCGCGGCCATCTCCGGCAGCGGCTGACGGACGGTGGTGAGCGGCGGTTCGAAGAGGTCGGCGAGCAGGATGTCGTCGAAACCCACGACCGAAACGTCCTGCCCCGCGGTGCGCCCCGCGTCCTTGGCGCCCCGGCAGATGCCGATCGCGCACATGTCGTTGATCGCGACGAACGCGGTGGGCGGACGCGGCCCGGACAGCAGCTCCCGGGCCGCGTTGCGCCCCAGCTCGGCGGCGTCCTTGTCGCCGAACTCGGTCGTCTCGGCGCCCGGCCAGACGATCGCGTCGGCCGGGTCGAGACCCGCCGACTCAAGGGCCGCCCGGAATCCGCGCAGGCGCTCACGGCGGTTGACGCTGTTTACCGAGCCCGAGACGAACGCCAGCCTGCGGTGGCCGAGTTCGATGAGATGACGCGTCGCGAGCTCGGCGCCCATCGCGTTGTCCACGCTGATGCTGGCCAGCGACGCCGGGTCGCCCGCCTGCGCCGTGCGGTCGAAGGCGACCATCTTCAGACCCCGGCTGAGCAGGGGCGCCATATGGTCCAGCGAGGGCAGCGAGGAGCAGAGCACCACTCCGCTCACTCCGTCCGCGAGCAGCTCCTCGCCGTACTTGAGTTCACGGGCCGGGTCGCGCTCACTGTTGCAGAGCAGCACGTGATACCCCTCGGCGAGCGCGATGGCCTCCAACTCGCGGGCGAGGGAGCCCCAGAAGGGGTTCGCGACGGACGGCACGATGAGGCCGATGACCTTGATCCGGCCGGTGCGCAGCATCCGCGCGGCCCGGTTCGGCCGGTAGCTGAGCCGTTCAATGGCCTGTTCGACGCGGGCCAGGGTGGCCGCTTGCATACGGTCGGTTCGCCCGTTGAGGACGTTGGAGACCGTACTGGCCGACACCCCTGCCGCCGCCGCGACCTCATGAATCGTTACCCCGCTCATGCCACCTCCGGTTCGGAACGCCGCTACGAGTCTAGTGTACCGATTTACTGAATGCACTCCACCGGTACACCCGTTAACATCCCTGAAAATTCTTGTGCATCAGCTGTTGACGTCACTCTCACGGCGTTCCTAGCATCAGTGCATCGATTTACCAGCGCTTCCCAGCCATACCTGGGGTGACATGACTGGATCGATCCACAGCCTCCACCTCAAAAGGGGTGTCTCATGGAACTCAACAGACGGTCACTGCTCGCTGTCATCGGCGCGGGTACCGCCGCCGCCCTCACGGGCTGCGGCACCGGCTCCACCGCGTCCGGCTCGGCCGACGGACCGGCCGAGGGCGAGATCACGCTGCTCACCCCGATCTTCGAAGGCTCCGACGGCAAGACCCTGCTGGAGCAGAAGATCCTCGGCGGGTTCCGGAAGAAGTATCCGGACGTCAAGGTGAACGTGGACTACACCACGTACGCCCAGCTCAACGAGAAGATCACCACCGGTCTCGCGGGCGGGCTGCTGCCAGACGTGCTGATGATGGGGGTCGGCTGGATACCCCCTTTCGCGGCCAAGAAGGCGATCGCCGAGCTGCCGGAGAAGCTGGCCACCGCGCACGACTACGAGGAGCGGGTACTGGACCCCTCGCGTCACGACGGCAGGCTGTACGCCCTGCCGGTCGTCCTCGACACCCGCATCGTGGTCTACCGCAAGGACCACTTCGCCGAGGCCGGCATCAAGAAGACCCCGGCCACCTGGGCGGAACTGCGCGCCGTGGCGAAGCAGTTGACGACGGGCGACAGGATCGGCTTCGACCCGTTCTCCATCGACCTGCGCCAGTGCTGGGAGACCTTCCTCTTCGCCAACGGCGGTCGGCTGTTCAGCGAGGACGGCAAGAAGGTGCTGTTCACCGACTCCCGCGGGGTCGAGGCGCTGCAGTTCTTCAAGGACCTGGTCAAGGACGGTTCGGCCGACTACGCGAAGAAGACGGACGCCGGCTCGCCCTCCAACGTCCAGACCGGCAAGGCGTCGATGATGATGTCGACCAGCGCCCTGTGGAAGCAGGTCACGGACCAGAACCCCGAGCTGATCGAGGACGACAAGCTGGGTGCGTTCGTCCTCACCAACCGCAGGCCCGCGATGCTCCAGGGCGGCACGCTCGTCTCCCGCTCCGCGAGCTCCAGGCACCCGGCGGCGGCCCTCGCACTCGTCGAGTACCTCGCCTCACCCGAGTCGATCCTCGGCGCGGCCGAGCAGCGCGGTTCGGTGCCCGGCCTGCGGGACCTGAACGACACCGGCTACGTGAAGGAGAACCAGTTCGTCGATCTCTCGCTGCGGAGCCTGGAGCACGCCGTCTCCGAGGGCGGCACCGCGGCCTGGATGGAGATCCGCGAAAAGATCAAGCCGACGCTGGAGCCCGCGATCGTGGGCAACCAGTCGGCGAAGGACGCCATCGCGGAGCTCGGCCGCCTCGCCGAGGCCGCGATCGGCCGGATGTAAGGACCCGTAACCGTGGGAGCGACATCCGTGGTGAAGGCACGGCCCGCGCGGCCGCCTTCACTCCCTGAGAAAGCGGCGCCGAAGCGCACCGGCCGGGCCCCCACGGGCCCGGGACGGCGCCGGCGCCGGGCAGGCATGCTCATGGTGGCGCCCGCGCTGCTGCACGCCTCGTTGTGGATCGGTCTGCCGGTCGTGGCCTCGGTGGCCCTGGCCTTCACGAAGTACGACGTGCTGACGGCGCCGCAGTTCGTGGGTCTGGACAACTTCCGGGACATGCTGGACGACGCGGTCTTCCGCAAGTCCGTCGTCAACACCATCATCTACACCTTCTTCACCGTGCCGTTCGGCATGCTGCTGGGTCTGCTGCTGGCCCTGGCCCTGCACACCGGTCTGAAGGCCCGCGGCATCTTCCGTACCGCGGTGTTCCTGCCGCAGGTCACGGCGACCGTCGCGATCGCCCTCGTCTGGCTGTGGATCTACAACCCGGGCAACGGGCTGCTCAACGCGCTGCTGGCGTTCCTCGGCATCGACGGTCCGGCCTGGCTCAACTCGACGACCTGGGCGATGCCCTCGGTGATCCTGGTCGGCATCTGGCAGGGCATCGGCATGAAGATGCTCATCTATCTGGCCGCGCTGCAGTCCCTGCCGAAGGAGCTGTACGAAGCCGCGGCGGTGGACGGCGCGTCCAAGGTGCGGCAGTTCTTCTCGATCACGCTGCCGCTGCTGAAGCCCGCCACGTTCTTCGTGCTCATCACGTCGATGATCAGCGCGTTCCAGTCGTTCGACCAGATCTACATCCTCACCGACGGCGGACCCGCCAACAGCACCACGATGATGACGTATGAGATCTACAAGTCCGCCTTCCGGGAGTTCCGCGTCGGTTACGCCTGCGCGCAGTCACTGGTGCTGTTCGTACTGCTGATGGGCTTCACCCTGGTGAACCGGCGGATCATGGGAGGCACCCGTGGCCACAGCTGAGCTGCACAAGCCGGCACCCGCGACGAACCCGCGGCGGCGGCGCGCACCCGTGTCCGCCGGACGGATCGCGCTCTACGTGACGCTGTCCGTGATCTCCCTGCTGATGGTGGTGCCGTTCGTCTGGATGGTGCTGACCTCGCTCAAGACGCCGGTGGAGATCGCCTCGCAGGATGCCGGACTGCTGCCGGAGCACTGGGAGTTCGGGAACTACCTCGACGCGCTGAAGGCGGCTCCGTTCGCCACGTACGCCCGCAACAGCTTCGTCATCGCGATCAGCCACACGGTGCTCAACGTGCTGGTGGCGTCGATGGCGGGATACGCGCTGGCGCGGATCAAGTTCCGCGGCAGCGAGGTGATCTTCCTCCTCTTCATCGCGGCGCTGATGATCCCGACGTACACGAAGGTGCTGCCGGAGTTCCTGATCGTCCGCTTCATGCCACTGGCCGGTGGCAACGACATCCTCGGCCAGGGCGGCAGCGGGTGGCTGGACACCTGGTGGGCGCTCATCATCCCGGGCGCCGTCACCCCGTTCGCGGTCTTCCTCTTCCGGCAGTTCTACCTGGACCTGCCGGTGGAGCTGGAGGAGGCGGCGCGGCTCGACGGGCTCGGTGAGTTCCGGATCTACGCCCGGATCATGACGCCGCAGGTCAAGCCCGCGCTCACCACGGTGGCGCTGCTGACCTTCGAGTCCTCGTGGAACAACTTCCTGTGGCCGCTGCTGGTGACCCGCACCGACAGTCTGCGGGTGATCCAGGTGGGGCTCTCCGTCTTCAAGACGGAGAACGGCACCCAATGGCACTTCCTGATGGCCGGCACCACGCTGGCCACCCTCCCCATGGTCGTGCTCTTCCTCATCGGCCAGCGCTATTTCGTGCAGGGCTTCGCAACCGCCGGTCTCAAGTGACCGGTGCCGGTCCCCCTGTGACCGGCTATCGAATGATCGAAAGGGCTTCACCCATGTCTGCTGATCTCAACGGTTCCCGCGCACTGGTGACGGGGGCGGGCCACGGCATCGGCCGGGCCATCGCCGTCGCCCTTGCCGAGGCCGGCGCCGATGTCGCCGTCCACTACCACTCCTCCGCCGACGAGGCCGCGCAGACTGTCTCCGCGATCGAGGCACGTGGCCGCAGGGCGAAGGCGCTCAAGGCCGATGTGACGGTGACCTCGGACGTGGACCGTCTCGTCGAGGAGGCGGCCGGCTTCCTCGGCGGCCTGGACGTCCTCGTCTGCAACGCGGGTCATCTGATCGGCCGCGCGAAGATCTCCGAGATGACCGACGACCACTTCGAGCAGGTCGTCTCCGTCAACCTGACGTCGGCGTTCCGTACCGTACGGGCCGCTCTCCCCCATCTGACGAAGTCGTCCGCGGGCCGCATCATCACGATGTCCTCGCTGGCCGCGCACAACGGCGGCGGCCCCGGCTCGGTCGCGTACGCGGCCGCCAAGGCAGGCGTACGCGGCTTCACCAAGGGCCTGGCCAAGGAACTGGCCGGCACGGGCATCACGGTCAACGCCGTCGCGCCCGGCTTCATCAAGGGCACCGCCTTCCACGACACGTTCACCGCGCCCGAGGCCCAGCAGTCCATGGAGGCCGGCATCCCGGTCGGCCGGGCGGGGACCCCCGAGGACGTCGCCTCGGCGGTCGTCCACCTGGCCTCCCCCACGTCCGGCTTCCTCACCGCCACCACGGTCGACATCGACGGTGGCGTATGGCCGCGTTGAGGCGCATCGCGCGCGAGCGGGGCGGCTGGTGGCACGCGTACGTCTGCCCCGCGCACGGCGTGGAGCTCGACCACGGTGATCTGCTCGCCGGGGTCTTCCCGGACGGCGGTGCGCGGTGCGCGCACGGCTGCCGGGTGGACGACGAGGCGGTGCGGGGTGCCTGGCTGGTGCTGTCGCACCAGGCGTGGGCGCGGCACCTGCGGGTGCTCGCCCACCGGGGCGAGCGCGCGGAGACGGTCGCGCGGCTCGTGGAGTACGCCGGTCTGTACGCGGAGCTCGCCACCGAGCGGCACGGCGAGGCGCAGACCTGGATGCTGCGGGGCCGGCTCTTCCATCAGGCGCTGACGGACGCCATCTGGGCGGTGAACATCGGGCACACGGTGATGACGCTCGCTGAGAAGGGCACGGACGAACTGCACGCGGTCCTTCCGCTGCTTGACGAGCTGGAGCGGGCGGCGCTGGACGCCCGCGCCGTGCTGACGGGTCAGGGGCAGCTCGCGTCCAACTACACGGCGTGGCTCAACGCGGCGGGTGGCGCGGCGAGCCGGGCGGCCGCGGCCGTGCGCGGCCGGGACTGGGACGGCGGCGAGCGGTGGCTGGCGGGCGAGCACGGCCTGTACGCGCATCTGCGGGTCGCGGTGGCCGAGGACGGCTGGGAGTGGGAGGGCAGCACGTACTACCACGGGTTCGTGCTGCGGGCCGCGCTGCTGGCGCTGCGCTCCACCGACCCCTCGGACATACCGTCCGACGTGCTGGACGTGCTGGCCGGGATGACGGATGTACTGGCGACGATCGCCACGCCGGGCGGCATCCTGCCCGCGCTCCACGACGGGCCGTATCTGCGCGGCCCGCTCGCTCTTGAGTGGCTCGAACTGGTTTCACTCGCCCAGCAGTTGGCGCCATCGGCCGCGTTGGACGCGGTGGCGGCGCGGGCCAGGACGGAGCTCGGTCCGGCGGACGACGGGCTGGACGGCGAGCTGGGCGGCTGGTTCGCGGGCCCGCCGCTTCCCGAGCGTGCGGTGCCCGGCCCGGTCACGGTGTTCCCGTCCGCGGGATACGGGGTGCTGCGCGGCGCGGGCGTCCACGCCCTGCTGGACTTCGGCCCGCACGGCGGTTCGCACGGGCATCGCGACAAGCTGTCGCTGTACCTGTACGGGGACAACACCCCGTGGCAGCCCGATCCCGGTCAGGTGCCCTACGCCCACGCCGAGTTCCGCGAGCTGTACGCCTCGGCCGCCGCCCATCCGGCGTTCCGGGTCGACGGCGGTGAACAGGCCGAGTGCACGGGCACACTGCTCGCCTGGGACGACGGCCCGGGTGGAGACTCGGGCGGCGCCCCGGGCGACAGCTCGTGTGCCGGCTCGGTGACCGCCGAGGTGACAGCGGCGTACGAGGGAGTACGCGCGGTCCGGCGCGTCGCGCTCGGCTCCTGCTATCTGGTGGACCTGCTGACGGTCACGGGACCGGAGCCCCGCCGCATCACGGCGCAGCTGCGCCCCGGCACCGCGCTGGACGTCCAGGTCCAGGCCGCGGGGCCCCTGCGCACGACCTGGTACGGCGAGGAGACCCTGCACGGCTGGCACACGCACACGAGCGGGGTGCCGGTCCGTCCGGTGACGGCACCGGGCCCCGGGCCTGCCGACGACCCCCAGCGGACGCGCACCCGGGTCGACTTCACCGCCGACGCCGATCGGGTCGTCTTCGCCTCGGTCTACCAGGCGGCGTCCGCCGGTCCTGCGGTGAGCGCGGTACGTCTGCTCGGCGAGGAGCTGACGGTGGAACTGGCCGACGGCTCATCGGCACGATTCCGGACGGAGGGCTGATCCTTGCTGCTGTCGGCGACCCCGCCACCCGGACCGCGCCCCGCGCAGGAGACCCGGCTGTACGAGGAGGCGGCCCGTCACCGCGGGCTCACCCCTCCCCGTACCCATCCCCTGGCCAGCATCACGTGGCTGGGTCCCGCGGCCTCGAACCCGGCGCTTGCCTACCGGGTCGGGGGCGACCGGGCCCATCTGGCCGAGAGCATCCGCTGGATCGAGGCTGCGGTCCGGCTGCCGCACTGGGGCAAGGCCCACATGCCGGACCACGACCTGGACGCGGGCTGGCTGCTGCACCACCTGTCGCTCGTCCACAGGTGGATCGGCGACGACCTGCCGGACGGGCTGAGGGCGCTGCTGCGGTACAAGCTGCTGCTCCAGGGGCGGCGGATGTACGAGTTCGCGGTGGCGAGCGAGGGCCGCTGGTGGTCGTCGTCGTACTGGCAGAACCACAACTGGATCTGTTACGCGGGCCTGGCGACCGCCGGCTACGTACTGGGCAAGGAGGAGTGGACCGAGCGCGCCAAGGACAATCTGGGCCGGGTCCTGGACCTGATGCCCGAGGACGGCTCGCACGCCGAGGGCGTCGTGTACTGGCGCTACGGGGTCCCGTTCCTGGCGGCCCATCTGGATCTCCTCCAGGAGGCCGAGGGCATCGACTGGTGGGGTCGGGGCGGGTTCCTCTCCCGTACCTTCCGCTACCGGCTGCACCAGACGGCTCCGGGCTTCGCGTTCAACATCGACCACGGTGACTGCCACGACCGGCGCAGCGGTCACAGTGCCGGGCTCTACTACCGTCTGGCCTCGCAGTACGGCATCGCGGAGGCCCAGTGGATGGGTGAGCTGGCCTCGGGCGAACTGCTGTGGCAGGAAGCGTCCGAGAGCGGTGTGCGGCCGGGAATCCTGCCGGAGGCGTATCTGGAGTACCTCTGGTACGACCCGGCGGTGCCGGCCGCGCGTCCTACGGAGACCCGGGCCTTCTTCCCGGATCTGGGGCTGCTGGCGGCCAGGACCGGCTGGGACGAGGACGCCACCCTCGTGTCGTTCAAGGCGAGTCCCGGTGGTGGGCACAGGGCGTGGGAGACTGCGGAGAAACACCGTGCGGAGCTGGGCTGGGAGACCCTGAACCAGGGGCACCACCACCCGGATTCGGGCTCGTTCGTGCTGGTCTCGCAGGGTGCGTTCCTCGCGGTGGACGAGGGATACAGCAACCACAAGCGGGCCGCCCACCACAATCTGCTCCTGGTCGACGGCCAGGGGTACGCCGACGAGGACCGCTACCACGTCTACAAGGACATCCCGTTCGAACGGCAGGCCCGGCAGCGCGACGTACTGGTGGACGCCGAGGGCGGGTGGGCGCACTCCACCGCCGAGATCGCGGCGATGTACGACGCCGGTCTGGGGGTCCGGCGTCTCGACCGGTCCCTGGTGTTCACCCCGGCCGGGCGGCTGGTGCTGCTCGATCTCGCCGAGGCGGACGAGGAACGGGAGTGGACGTTCCTGCTCCAGACCGACCGGCCGACCGAGGCGCGGCCCGACGGCACCCGGCTGATCCGCACGGGCACGGCCGTGGCCCGGGTCCGCCAGTTCGCGCCGCCCGGCGGGACGGTCGCCTCCGAGGTCACGCAGGTGGAGGCCAACCCGACGTCCAGTACGCCGGAGCTGCGCCTCACCCGCACGCTGCACACCCTGCGCTCGACGACCGCCAGGTCATCGGTCGTTCACTTCCTCACCACGATCACGCCCGGCGCGTCGTGCCGGGCCGAGCAGGCCGGCTGCGTGGAGGGTCACGGTGTCACCTTCGCGGACGGGGAGGAGACCGTGCTGCTGTCCCCCGTCGCACGCCGCATCCGCACCGGGACCGTCGATGCCGACGCCGCCGCCGTGCTCCTCTCCGCCACCGGTGCCCCCTACGTCGTGCGGGCCACGCGGCTGGAGCTGAGCGGCCGGGTGCTCCTCGACGTCCCGGAGCCGTACACCGGAAAGGTCGGCTGAAACCATGCAGGCAACTCTCTCGTCGGGCTGGCCGACGCTGCTGCGGCGGCTGGAGTTCGTGGCATACCCGGCCGCCGCCGGGGCCGCGTTCGCCGTGCTGTCGCTGGGGGTGGTCACCTGGCTGCCCGCGCTCGCCGCGATGGGCCACGCCCTCCAGCGGTGGCGCGAGGAGGGGGACAGCCGCTGTTTCGTCAACGCGTTCTCCGCGTTCCCCCGGTACTGGCGGGGGCTGTGGCGGCACGGTCTGCTGTCCACCGTCGCGGCGGCCGTCCTCGTGGCCAACATCGCGTACCTGCTGGGCCGTTCCGAGCCCTGGACGTTCGTGGTGCTCGCCGCTCAGGCCGGCATCGCGGCCGCCTTCGTCATCCATCATGTGGCGCTCGCCGCCCAGGCCGGCCGGACTCCGGACGGCTCGGTCCGCTCCTGGTCGCAGGGAGCGCTCGCGCTGGGCTTCGGGTCCGCGGCCCGTGGCACCGCTCTGCTCGGCGCGGTGATCTCCGCCGTGCTGCTCTCGCTCGTCGTACCGCTGGGGCCCCTGCTTCTCGGCCCCAGCATCCCCGTACTGCTCGCTCTGTCCTTCGCAGATTCCAGGAGGCACACCCCATGAGGCATCACTCGTTCACCGTGCTCGCCACCGCGCTGGCCGCCGGCTTCGCGCCGCTCGCCCTCCCCGTCACCTCCGTAGCGGCCGAGGCCGCGACGGCGTACTACGTCGCTCCGACCGGCAGTGACGCCAACGCGGGTACGTCGGCGGGCGCCCCGTTCGCCACGATCCAGAAGGCCATCGACGTCGCCCCGACGGGTGCGGTGGTGAACCTCGCGGCAGGCACGTACCGGCAGGACGTGGTGACCAAGCGCGCCGGCGTGACGCTCACCGGACCGTCGAACGCGATCGTGAAGGGTGCGGGCGGGGCCCGGATCATCCAGGTACAGCACGACTCCACGACGCTGAGCGGCTTCACCGTGGACGGGCTGCACGGCTCGTCCACCGATGTGGCGGGCTACCGCCTCAAGCTCATTTATGTCATGAGCACGACCCAAGGCAACGGGGTGGGCGCACTCCACATCACCGGCATGACCCTCAGGAACGCCGCCGACGAATGCCTCCGGCTGCGCTACCTCGTCACCGGGGCAGAGGTGAACGACAACACCATCACCAACTGCGGGGTGGCCGACTTCAAGTTCGGTGGGGGCGGCAAGAACGGTGAGGGCATCTACCTCGGTACGGCCCCCGAACAGCAGGGTGCGAACGGCGCCCCGGACGCGGCGGCCGACGTCAGCCGGAACAACCGCATCCACCACAACACCATCGACACGCAGGGCAACGAGTGCGTCGACGTGAAGGAGAACTCGACCAACAACTACGTCGAGTACAACGACTGCGCAGGCCAGAAGGACGCCAGCTCGGGCGGGCTCGACGCGCGCGGCAGCGGCAACATCTTCCGCTACAACACCGTGCACGACAACGTCGGAGCGGGCATCCGGCTCGGCGGAGACACCGCCACCGACGGCATCGACACCAGCGTCTACGGCAACACCATCACCAGGAACGCGGGCGGCGGCATCAAGTTCATGCGCACCCCGCAGGGCCCGGTGTGCACCAACACGATGAGCGGCAACACCGGGGGCGACGCCGTCGGGACGTACGCGAGCGAGTACGACCCGACCGGTGCGTGCCCGCAGTGAGCGGCCGGAGGCCCGCGAGACGCGGGATCCTGACGGCGGCGGCGGGGATGGCCGGTGTGGCGGCGGTGGCCGTGGCCGCTCCGGGTGCCCGGGCGGCGGGGCGTACCGGCGCGGCCGGTTCGCGCTGGACCACGTCCTGGGCGACGGCGCAGACCGCCCCCACGCCGAGCGACACCGTGGCGAGCGCGGGGCTGACCGACGGCGTCCACACGGCCGTGGTCCGGTTGTCCGCGGGCGGGCGGGTGCGCCTGCGGTACGGGAACGCGTTCGGCGCCGTGCCGATCCTCGTCGGTCCGGTGACCGCGGGCGGCCGCCCGGTGACGTTCGACGGCCGGCCGCGGGCATGGCTGGCCCCGGGTGCCTCGCTGACCAGCGACGCCGTCGAGGGGCTGCGGGTCGCCGAAGGGGCGCGGCTGTCAGTGGAGACGCGGCTGCCGGGCCCCACCGGTCCGCTGTCCTTCCACCGCAACACGCATGCCTCGCACACGGTCGACGGGGTGCGCACCACGTCCGTGTTCCTGCTGACGGGTGTCGAGACGACGGGCGCCGAGGGTCCGGTCCTCGCCGTGCTCGGCGACTCCATCGCCGAGGGTGTCGGCACCCCGGACGACGCCGATCTGCGCTGGCCCGACCAGTTGGCCGGGCGGCTTCCCGGTTCGGCCGTCGCCAACCTCGGGATCAGCGGCAACCGGCTGCTGCTGAACGACGCCCGGTTCGGGCCCGGCGGACAGGCCCGCTTCGACCGGGACGTCCTCTCGCTGCCCGGGCTGCGGACCGTCCTCGTCCACCTCGGGGTCAACGACCTCCAGCAGCCGCCCAGCCAGACCGACCCGGCGCTCTTCCTGGCCGGCTACCGGCAACTGGTGCTGCGTGCCCGCAACGCCGGGCTGCGGATCGTCGGCGCCACCATCGCCCCCTTCGAGGGATGGGTCCGCTGGACGCCGGAGCTCGACACGGTCCGGCAGCAGGTCAACCGCACGGTGCGCACGGGCCGGGTCTTCGACGCCGTCGCGGACTTCGACGCCGCCCTGCTTGATCCCGCGCGGCCCTCGCAGCTGCTGCCCGCGTACGACAGCGGTGACGGCCTGCATCCCAACTCCTCCGGTCATACCGCGCTCGCCGCGGCCGTCGACCGCCGACACCTCCTGTGAGGGCCACACCATGAATCCAGGCACCACCCGGCGCACCGTCCTGGCCACGGCTGCCGCGCTCGGCGCGGCCGCCGCCCTGCCCGTCTCCCTCGGCGCGGGCACCGCGCACGCCGCCGCCGGGGACGCCGCCGCGCTGCGCGGCCGCTGGCACACCCTGCTCACCGGCGGTCCCGCGCTGGACCTGTCCGACGCACGGATCGCCGCGGCCGTGGCCCGGATCGGCAGGTCGGCGACCACCGCGGCGAAGGGCCTCGACCCGGCCGCCGCCGACGGGCTGTTCCCCGACCTGACCAGCACCACGCTCTCCAACCACGTCACGACGTCGTTCAAACGGCTCGCCACGATCGCGACCGCGTGGGCCGTCCCCGGCACCCCGCAGTACGGCGACACGGCCCTGCGCGATCTGCTGCTCGGCGGCATCGACTGGATGCTGACGAACCGTTACGGCCCCGGCCACACCCGCTTCGACAACGACTGGGACTGGGAAATCGGCTCGGCCCTCGCCCTCAACGACGCCACGGTGCTCCTGTACGACACCCTCGGCGCGGACCGGCTGGACCAGGTAACGACGGCCGTGCGCCACTACACACCCGACCCCAACCTGTGGCGCGCCGACCGGCAGATCGCGACCGGCGCCAACCGGGTGTGGATCTCCACCGTCGTCGCCGTCAACGCGGTGCTGCGCGACGACGGCGCGTCGCTGGCCCGGGTCAGGGACGCTCTTTCGGACGTCGAGGGTTCGGGCGCCAACAGCGTCCTGGCCTTCAACGACGCGAGCGCGGCGGCGCAGGGCACGGGCGAGGGCTTCTACTCCGACGGCTCGTTCCTCCAGCACTACAAGCACCCCTACACGGGCGGATACGGCAAGGAGCTGCTGAACAACCTCTCGCGACTGCTCAATCTGCTGGCCGGTACGGCGTGGACGGTCACCGACCCCGATCTCGACAACGTACGCATCTGGGTGGACGAGGGCTTCGACCCGCTGCTCGCCCGGGGCGACGTGCTGGCATCGGTGTGCGGACGCGAGATCGCCCGCCCAAGCAAGCAGGGCCACGCCTCCGCGCAGACCGTCATCGAGGCGGTGCTGCGGCTGATCCCGGGCTTCCCCGGGGAGACCGCCGAGCGCTTCACCTCCCTGGTCAAGCAGTGGATCGCCGAGGACACCTACCGCGACTTCCTCGCGGTCACCGACCTCGCCTCGCTGGTCGCCGCCCGGCAGGTCATCGGCTCGGCCGTCCCCGCGCGCGGCCCGCTCGTCGCGCACAAGCAGCACCCCCGGATGGACAAGGCGGCGCACCACCGCCCCTCGTTCGCGCTCGGCATCTCCGCGTACTCCAGCCGGATCTACAACTACGAGTCGATCCAGAACGAGAACCTGCACGGCTGGCACCTCTCCGACGGGATGGTGCTGCTCCACACGGACGACCTCGGGCACTACAGCGAGGACTACTGGCCGACCGTCGACCCGACGCGGCTGCCCGGCACCACCGTCATCGCGGGCCGGCCCGCGAACGCGGCCGGACAGCGCACCACCAGCACGGCGGACTGGACGGGCGGCACGGCACTGCCCGGGACGACACTCGGCGCGTACGGCATGGACCTGCGGGCGTACGGAAGTTCGCTGCGGGCCCTGAAGAGCTGGTTCTGTCTGGACGACGTGATCGCGTGCGTGGGCTCCGGCATCACCGCGGACGCCGGCACGGCCGAGACGGTCGTCGAGAACCGCAAGCTGCGCGACCCTGCGGCGGCACTGCTCGTCAACGGCATGGCGGCGCCGTCCGGTGCGGGCTGGTCGGCGCAGCTGGACAAGGTTCGCTGGCTGCACGTCGCCGGGACCGGGGGCTACGTCTTCCCCGAGCCCGCCACGCTCCGGGGGCTCCGCGAGGACCGCACGGCGACCTGGCGGGAGATCAACCTCAAGTACGGCACGGACACCCCGGTCACTCGCCCCTATCTGACGCTGTGGCAGGACCATGGTCCCGCACCGTCCGGCGCGGGCTACTTCTGGCTCCAGGCGCCGGCCGCCTCCGCCGAGCGCACCCGGCTGTGGTCGGCCGCTCCGCCGGTGAGGCTGGTGGCGCGCTCCGGCGCCGTGCACGCGGTGCGCCGCTGCGCGGACGGGCTCCTCGCCGCCAACTTCTGGGCCGCCGGCTCGGCTCAGGAGCTCAGGGCCGACGGCCCGGCGTCCGTTCTGGTGCGCCCGGAGGGGAAGACCGTGACGGTGTCCCTGTCCGATCCGACGCAGCTGCGGACGTCCGTCTCCGTCGAGCTGGCCGTCCGTGGTCTCACCCTCGTCTCCGCGGACCGGGGCGTGAGCGCCGTGCGCGTCCCGGACGGCATCCGGATCACGGCCGACACCGCCGGACGGCACGGCGCGACACTCGACCTCACCCTGAAGAGGAGCTAGACCCTTGCTGTTCGACATGCCCCTGGAACGGCTGCGCGAGTACCGGCCGGAGCCGGAGGAACCGGCCGACTTCGACGCCTTCTGGGAGAAGACCCTCGCCGAGACGGCCCGGCACGACCTGGACGCCGAGTTCGTCCCGTACGACGCCGGGTTCGCGACCGTCGACGTCTTCGACGTGACGTTCCGCGGCTGGGGCGGCCAGCCGGTGAAGGCGTGGCTGATGCTGCCGCGCGTGCGCACGGGGCCGCTGCCCGCCGTCGTGCAGTACATCGGCTACAACGGTGGCCGTGGGATCCCGTACTCGTGGCTGACCTGGAGCGCACTGGGCTACGCCCACCTGATCATGGACAACCGGGGGCAGGGCGGCGGCGGCAAGAACACCGCCGACACCCCCGACATCCACCCCGAGGGGCACGGTTCGTCCTCCCCCGGCTTCCTCACCCGGGGGATCGAGGACCCGTACCAGCACTACTACCGCCGGCTCATCACCGACGCGGTACGGGCCGTGGACGCGGCGAAGGCCCATGAGGCCGTCGACGCCTCACGGGTGGCGGTCCTGGGCGGCAGCCAGGGCGGCGGGCTGGTGCTCGCCGTCGCCGGGCTGCGGGACGACGTCGCGGCGGCCGTCGCGGACGTACCGTTCCTCTGCCATTTCCGGCGCGGTTCGCAGATCACGGACGCTGGACCGTACTGGGAGGTCGCCCGCTGGCTCTCGGGGCACCGCTTCCGGGTCGAGGAGGCGATGGAGACCCTGTCGTACTTCGACGGCGTCAACTTCGCGGCGCGGGCGACCGCGCCCGCATGGTTCTCCGTCGGGCTGATGGACAAGATCTGCCCGTCCTCGACCGTGTTCGCCGCCTACCACCGCTATGCGGGTCCCGCCGAGATCGAGGTGTTCGCGTACAACGGGCACGAGGGCGGGGCGGAGTACGACCTGCCGCGCAAGATGGCGGCCCTGCGCGGCGTGTTCGGTCAGTAGCGGGTGACGGTCACCGGCCCAGCGCCGCCATCGCGGCGTTGTGGCCGGGGACCCCGCTGACCCCGCCGCCTCGCACCGCGCCCGCCCCGCAGAGCAGCACATTGGCGTGCGCGGTCTCGACTCCCCAGCGGCCGGTGGATTCCGTCGCATGGGGGAAGGCCAGGTCCCGGTGGAAGATGTGGCCGCCGGGCAGCCGCAGGTCCCGTTCGAGGTCGAGCGGGGTCTTCGCCTCGATGCAGGGCGCCCCGTTCCCGTCGAGGGCGAGGCAGTCGGCGATCGGCTCGTCCAGGTGGGCGTCGAGCTCGGCGAGGGTGGCCTTGAGGAGCTCGGCCCGTGCCGCGTCGTTGTCGGCGGCGAAGAGCCGGGCGGGGGTGTGCAGACCGAAGAGCGTGAGCGTCTGGTAGCCGCTCGCCGCAAGGCCGGGGGCGAGGATCGACGGGTCGGTCAGCGAGTGGCAGTAGATCTCGGACGGCGGCGCGGCGGGCAGCCGCCCTTGCGTGGCGTCCCGGTAGGCGTCGGCGAGCTGCCCGTAGCCCTCGGCGATGTGGAACGTTCCGGCGAACGCGCGCCTCGGGTCGACGGTGTGGTCGCGCAGGCGCGGCAGCCGGGTGAGCAGCATGTTGACCTTCAGCTGCGCCCCCTCCGCCGGGGCGGGCGGCTCCTCGCCGAGGAGTGCGGCGAGGGCCTGCGGTGAGGCGTTGACGAGAACCCGCCGGGCGCCGATCACCTGCTGTGCGCCGGACGAGCCGACGGTGACCTCGGCGTGCGTCCCATCGGTCTCGATCCGGGTCACCTCGTGCAGCGGCCGGATCTCGGCGCCCGCTTCCCGGGCGGCGTGGGCGAGCGCGTCGGTCAGCGCGCCCATGCCGCCCACCGGTACGTCCCAGTCCCCGTTGCCGCCGCCGATCACGTGGTAGAGGAAGCACCGGTTCTGGACCAGCGACGGGTCGTGCGCGTCGGCGAAGGTGCCGATCAGGGCGTCCGTGAGCACCACTCCGCGTACGAGGTCATCGGAGAAGTTCTCCTCGACCGCGACACCGATGGGCTCCTCGAACAGCATCCGCCAGGCGTCCGGGTCGTCGATCCGGGCGCGAAGCACGTCCCGGGCGGGAAGCGGTTCGGTGAGCGTCGGGAACACGCGTTCGGCGACCCGGCCCGTCATGGCGTAGAAGCGCTGCCACGCCTCGTACTCCCGGTCTCCGCCGGTGAGCGCGGCGAAGGAGTCCCGGGTGCCGTCACCGCCGACGAGCAGCCCGGTGGCCCTGCCGTCGCGTACGGCCGGGGTGTACGAGGAGACGGTCCGCTTGCGTACGGCGAAGTCGAGGCCCAGGTCCTGGACGATCTTCCGGGGCAGCAGGGAGACGAGGTACGAGTACCGGGACAGGCGGGCGTCGACCCCGGCGAAGGGGCGGGTCGAGACGGCCGCTCCCCCGGTCGTCCCGAGGCGTTCCAGGACGAGGACGGACCGGCCGGCGCGGGCGAGGTAGGCGGCGGCGACCAGACCGTTGTGGCCACCGCCCACGATCACGGCGTCGTAGCGGTGCTGCGCGGGGGCGTCTTGTTCGGGCATGCACCTTCGTAGCACGGGACGATCGGCCCTGACCAGAGGTGGCCGGGCCGTCAGGCTCGCGGCGCCCCACGCTGCCGGCGCAGAGCGGCGACCTGCCGGTACAGCTCGACGGCTTCGGTGCCGCGGCCCAGTTGTTCCAGACAGTGCGCCTCGTCGTTGCGGCTGGCGAGTGCGTCCGGGTGGTCGGCGCCCAGCACCCGCGTCCGGGCCTCGGCGACCTGACGGTAGACGGTGAGCGCCTCGGCCCAGCTGCCGAGCCAGCCGAGGCCGACCGCGATCTCGCGTCGGCTGACGAGTGTGTCGGGATGGTCGGGGCCGAGAGTCCGTTCCCGGATCGCGCACACGTCACGCGCTTCGACGAGGGCCTCCTCCCAGCGGGCCATCCGTCCCAGGTTGACGCCGAGCCCGTGGCGGGCGCGCAGGGTCTCAGCGTCGGCCTGCCCGCTGACGCGGGTGCGGTCGTCGACGAGCGCGCGGTACAGCTCCAGCGCCTCCGCGCTGCGCCCCAGCCGGCCGAGACTGATGCCGACCTCGTAGCGGGCGGATAGGGTCTCCGGATGGTCCGGGCCCAGCGACACCGCGCGGGCCTGCGCGACCTCACGGTACGTGCGCAGGGCCTCCTCCCAGCGCCCCAGCCTGCCCAGGGTGTACGCCACTTCGTACAGGGTGACGAGCGTGTCGGGGTGGGTCGCGCCGAGCAGCCGGGTGCGGGCGTCCGCGACCTCGTGTGCCATCCGGTACGAGTCCTCCAGGCGTCCGAGCCTGCTCAGGTTGAACGCGAGGTTGTGGCGGCAGCGCAGGGTGTCCGGGTGGTCGCGGCCCATGGTGCGTTCGCGGGACGCGAGCACGGCGGCGTACACCTGGTGGGCTTCGAAGTGCCGGCCGAGCCGGCCCAGGACGTACGCCGTCTCCTGCCGGGCGGCGAGGGTCTCCGGATGGTCGGGACCCAGGGTGCGTTCGCGGCCGTCGGCGACTCTGCCGAACTCCCGCAGGGCGTCCGCGGCGCGGCCCGTGCGGCTGAGGGTGAACCCGACCTCGTAGCGGCTGGCGAGCGTGTCGGGGTGGTCGGGGCCAAGTGCGTGTTCGCGTTCGGCGGCGACCGCGCGGTGCACCTCTCCGGCCTCCTCCCAGTGGCCGAGGCGGCCCAGGTTGAGGCCGGCGCTGTGGCGGTTGGCGAGGGTGGAGAGCAGTTCGGGCGAGGGGGTGGGCCGTTCGCCTCGTACGGCGGGGAAGCCGCCGGGCAGGGGGCGCAGGTCGGTGCCTGTCGTCCACTCGCCGGTCAGGCCCGCCGAGTGGTCGGGCAGCGGGAAGCCGGCCCCCACCGTGCCGGTCGCCTTGTGACCCGTCGTCATGTCGCGGGTCCAGGAGGGGAGCCTCGGCGGGCGGGTGGAGGGATGCTCGACGAGGACGGGGGGTGCGAGGCGGACGTGACCGGACGGCAGTGGCTGTTCGCCGGTCCGTCCGTGGAGGATGCGGCGGCGCAGGTCGCCCGCGTCGGTGGGGCGTTCTCCCGGAGTCTTGGCCAGCAGGTCCAGGACGACCCGGTCGAAGAACCCGGGGAGCTCCGCGCGGTGGCTGCGCAGCGGCTCGGGCTGGGTGTCCCGGTGTCCGACGAGGACGGCCCAGGCATCGTCCAGGTCGAACGGGGGTACGCCGGTGGCGATCTCGTACAGCACGCAGCCCAGCGAGTAGAGGTCGCTGCGGTGGTCGATGTCGCCGCCGCTGATCTGCTCGGGCGACATGTAGTGCGGGGTGCCCATGGCGATGCCGGTGCCCGTGAGGCGTGAGGTGAAGCCGATGTCGTGGCCGAGCCGCGCTATGCCGAAGTCGCAGATCTTCACCGTGCCGTCGGCGAGGCGCATGATGTTGGCGGGCTTGAGGTCCCGGTGCACGATGCCCTGCTGATGGGTGTAGCCGAGGGCGTCGGCGACCTGCTCGGCGATGTCGACGACGTCCGGGACGGGCAGTGGGTGCTGTTTGTTGTCCTCAAGGAGCTGGCTGAGGTTGCGCCCGTCAAGGAGTTCCATCACGAGGTAGAGGACGCCTTCGTACTCACCGAAGTCGTGGACGACGGTGACACCGCGGTGCTGGAGCGCGGCGGCGACGCGGGCCTCGCGGCGGAAGCGCTCCCGCAGAATCCTGGTGAAGGACTGGTCGTGCTGGGGGCCCAGGGGTTTGAGGCATTTGACGGCCACCTGGCGGCCGAGCGATTCGTCGCGGGCCCGCCACACCTCGCCCATGCCCCCGCGCCCGATGACATCGAGCAGCCGGTAACGGCTCTGGATCAGCCTGGTCTCCGCCATCGTGTGCTGTCGCCCCCGTCGCTTCGCCTACCCCGCAACCTCCCCGGCCCGTCCAGTATGGCGGCCTGTCTGCGGAGTTTGTACGGGGCGGGGCGGCTGTCCGGACCGAGCCGGGCCATGGCTTTCAGAATGTGCTGCGGCGGCAGCTGCCAGCGCAGACGGGCGGGAACGCGGCGCAGCGCGGTACCGGTCACCCGCAGGCGGCGGTCGACGGTGTGCGGGGAGGGCGCCGGTCTGCCGTACAACTCGTGGGCGTACGGGGGCAGTGACTGGTAGGCGAGTGCCGCGACGCGCCGCCAGAGCAGTGCGCGCGCCGGGACCAGCAGGGCCGGGACCGGCGGGCTGCGCAGGAAGTCGTCCACCTCGGAGGCTTCCGCTCCGGCGGCGAGTTCGGGCCTTACCCGTTCGAAGTAGGCGGCCAGCTGTGCGGTGGTGGCGGGGACGTCGGCGGGGTCGAGTCCGACGAGGCGTGCGCTCGCGCGGTTCTCGGCGACGTAGCGGTCGGCCTGGGCATCGGTGAGCGGGAAGCCCGAGCGGCGCTGGACCTGGAGGTAGGAGTCGACTTCGGCACAGTGCACCCACAGGAGCAGTGCCGGTTCGTCGACGCCGTAGACCTCGCCGGTCGCCGGGTCCTTCGCCTTGAGCATGCGGTGAATTCTGCGGACCCGGGCACCGGCCTTCTCGGCCGCCTCCGTGGTGCCGTAGGTGAGGGTGCCGACGAAGCTCGCGGTCCGCATGAGCCTGCCCCAGGCGTCGTTCCGGAAGTCCGAGTTCTGGATGACACCGCGCACGGCGCGCGGATGCAGGGCCTGGAGGTAGAGGGCGCGCACTCCGGCGACCCACATCATCGGGTCGCCGTGCATCTGCCAGGTGACCGATTCGGGGCCGAAGAGCCCCGGATCCGCGTCCTTCATCGGCTCGCACCTTCCGCTCGGCGGACCGGCCATGGTACGGCGCATCGCGCGTACAGGGGAGGCGGAATCACAGCGTCCGGTTCATTGACACCCATCCGTGGTGACCCGACACCCTTGCCAGCCACCATGTGAATTGATTTTCACCAGACGAACAACGCATGCACCAGGAATCCGGCGCGGTCGTCGGCCCCTGGCTGGTCGGCGCACTGGCCACGAACGGCTCGGAGACGCAAGGCGTCTCGCCGACGCCGCTGGAGCCGAGAAGGGGCCGCCTCCCCGAGAATCCGCCGCCCGGGAGGTGGCCCCTCCTGGTGTGCGGATCGATGAACAGCGACCTTCGGCTCGATTACCTCAGATGAAGTTTGAGCTGATGGTTGCGTTCTGTGTGCTCGACCACGACTCCGGTGACCGGATCACCCACCTCGGGCCAGATCACCGTTGAACCATCGACGCCGCCGTGGTGCATTCCCGCCACATCCGCGAAAGCCTCACTCAGTTGCAAACCCTCCACCGAAATGAAGATCCCGAAGGGCGCGACCTCTTTGACGGTGCCGTCGACAGTGGACCCGTAGGGGAACTCCCGCTTGGTGGCGACCCATTCGTCCTCTGTCATCTATGCCACAATCTCTCGTACGAGTTCAGCTGACCGAACATTGCGGCAGGGATCGGCACTTCTACTTCGTCGCTGTCGGATCGATGACGACCGGGTACTGCCGTGCTGTAGCCGGCGAGGCCCCCCTGCCGGTCGCGCTCAAGTCCGACCTGAGCGGCCCACCTCCAGGCATGTCGACCAGACCACCCCTCACATGGGAAACGTGGCCTCGCCGGAGACCTGTCGATCAAGGTCGAACGCTGTCTAACCGATTCCTCGAACCCTGGTCAAGGGAGTTCATAATTCGGGTATTTGACTCCACGTAAGGAAGATCCCAGGAGAACGCGTGCCCCAATTTGCCCGTTTCTTCCGCACCCTGGCCTGCGTGGATTCTGATGGTGTATAACCCAGGCGAACTCGCTTCGACCGAAAGCGTGGCCATGCCCACACCGCAGGAACCAACCGACCCGGACCACCCGGAAGAGTCGGACCACCCGGAACAGCCCGAAACCCCGGAAACAGCCGAGAAGGCGCCCCGGAGCCCCGACCGCCGCGGCATCGCCGTCGCCGCGGCCCTACTGCTCGCCTGCGGCGCACTCCTCACCTACGGAATCCTCGACACCGGCAGCGAACAGGCCGACAGGCAATCCACGGTGCCCACCGCCGCCGTCACCTACGAAGTACTCGGCGAAGGCACAGCCGACATCTCCTACCGCGGAGACGGCACGGGCGACCGCGCACACGTCGTCAAGAACGCCGAACTGCCCTGGAAGAAGACGGTGGACGTGCCGCTCGGCACCTCGCCCGTCATCAACATCACCCTCGGCGAGCAGGGCGGCGAAGCCAGCTGCACACTCGCCGTCCGCGGCAAGCACGTCCAGCGCGCCACCGCGTCAGGGTCCTTCGGACGCACCACCTGCACCAGCGAACTGCTGCCCGCCGAAGCGGCCTCCGGAGTCTCTGACGCAGCCAGGTGACACGTGCATACCAGGGCATCTCCCGGCCACCGGTGCGGCTGCTCAAGCAGCCCTCCTTCGTGGCTGCCCAGCGCGGTCGGGCGAAACACTTACGGGGCGGAAGCAACAAAGCCGTTCGGCACCATGACCGGTCGCACCGAGCGGCGCATCAGCCTGCCGTGCGCGCCCCGTTCGTTCACCACACTCCCCTGACCTGAGCGGCGCTTGCCGCGCAGTACGGGCACCTACCGCCAAGTCAGCCGCTGCGGACGGCATTTCAAGAGCCGCGACGGCTTCCCTTGAGCGGAATGAAAGATCCCGGTCCACTCATGACCAAAGATGGAGGAAGGGTATGCGCAGCATGAAGAACACGTCGGTGCGCTCCAGGATCAGCGCGGCCGCCACCGCGATCGCCGCCTGTGTGGGGCTGCTGGTCAGCGCCACACCGGCTCACGCGGCCACCTACACGACCACGAGCAACTGCAACGTCCCGTGGATCACCTGCTCCGAGGGTGACCTGTGGCTGCTGTACAACTCCAAGGAGTACGCCCTCAGCAACGGCTACTACGTGACCAGTTGGGCCATGTTCTACGGGAACGTCTCCGACTACTACGGGACCAGCCAGTACCAGGGCTCCACCCTGACGACGTACCGCTATGTCTTCAACGGTAACGGCAACGGCGCCTGGGAGTACATGAAGAACAACGCCGCCTCCGTACAGAACTGCGGCGACGACAACTACCGCGTGTACTACAACTCCGGCTACGGCGGCACCTCGCAGTACTTCGCCCACCGGCAGCCCTACAGCGACTGCGTCCTGACCAACCTCATCTCGGCGCTCAAGAACAACAACGCCTCCCAGCACTTCGCCTGACCGAATCCCAAGGAGCCACCCATGAACATGACCAAGCGATCCGCCGCCGCCGCTGTCACGGCCGCTGCCATCGGCCTGCTCACGGCCTGCGGTGCGAGCACGGGCGACGGCCAGGACACGGCGACCGCGCCGGTCGCGGAGAACAGACCGATCGTGGACAAGGCCAACTGGCCCAAGGCCACCCCGGAGCGCGGCCTCGCCAAGGGACTCTCGCTCCCCCTGGAGGACTACATGCAGTCCTACGAGGACACCGTCACCCTCGACAAGGCCACCCGTAAGCTCCAGGAAAAGTGCATGGCCGACTACGGCATTGCCCTACAGCTCCCCGTGGCCGGATCCACACCTCCGCCGAACGACAACGACGCCAACATGGAGCGCCGCTACGGCCTCACCGACCGGGTCGCCGCCGCCCAGTACGGTTACGGGCTGCCCGACGCCCTCACCCATCAGGTCCGCCAGAAGATGCCCGACCTGACCGAGGAGCAGGTCGAGGTGCTGACCGGCCACGGCAAGCCCACCAGAACCAGCCCCGCCGCCGCGCCGGTCGCGAAGCCCGCCCCCGCCACCTACAAGGGCAAGGCCATCCACAAGGGCGGCTGTGTGGGCTGGAGCGACGACCGGGTCGGTCAGTCCACCATCGACTTCCAGCTCGTCTCCGAGCTCAATGGGCAGAGCCTCACGCAGTCGATGGAAACCCCGGCGGTCAAGCAGGCGGCCGCGGCCTGGTC
Organism: Streptomyces sp. NPDC058620; assembly: GCF_042717135.1. Lineage (NCBI taxonomy): Bacteria > Bacillati > Actinomycetota > Actinomycetes > Kitasatosporales > Streptomycetaceae > Streptomyces > Streptomyces sp. NPDC058620. The sequence goes on along the minus strand of NZ_JBHXQO010000001.1, from coordinate 309,270 downwards.
GCAGTGTATGAAGGGCAAGGGCTACGACGTCGCCACCCCGTACGAGGCCGCCGACATCGTGCCGCACGCCGAGAGCGGGGCGTCGAAGGAGGAGATCGCCGTCGCCCTGGCGGAGATCGACTGCAAGGAGGAGACCGGCCTCGTGGCGATCTGGTTCAAGGAGGACTCCGCCATCCAGACCAAGCAGCTCGCCGCGCACAGGAGCGAGCTCGCCGGCGCGCGGGACCGGCACGGCAAGGCCCTGGCTGCGGCGAACAAGTCCCTGGCGGGCTGACGCCGTGCACGGGCCGCACCTCGGCCCGTGCCCGCTGCGGCTGACGTGCTGCCCGGGACGGCGGTCCACGGCGGTACGTCGTCCGCCACCGCGGAGTCAGTCGAGCGGGAGGCCGGTGTAGTTCTCGGCCAGCTCGGCTGCCGCGTGCGGTGACGCGGCGATCCTGTCGAGCTGGGAGAACTGCAACCTGGTGTCGAAGCCGGACTGCGCGGGGTCTGTGTGGAGGGTCGTGGTCATGAAGTACGAGAAGTGCTCGGCCCTCCATACGCGGCGCAGGCAGGTGTCGGAGTACGCGTCGAGAAGCTCCACCGAGCCACTGCTCCGCCACTGGCCGAAGGCACGCGCCAGGACGATGACGTCCGCTGCTGCGAGGTTGAGCCCCTTGGCGCCGGTGGGCGGCACGATGTGGGCGGCGTCCCCGGCCAGGAACACCCGGCCGTACCGCATCGGCTCGGTCACCGAACTACGCATGGGGAGCACCGACTTGGCGGTGACGGGCCCCCGCTTCAGCCGCCACTCGGGGTCAGCGTCGAGGGCGAAGCGGGCGTCCAGTTCGTCCCAGATCCGTTCGTCGGACCAGTCGGCGGGATCGGTGCCGTTCGGCACCTGGAGGTAGAGGCGGCTGACCTGCGGGGAGCGCATGCTGGCCAGGGCGAAGCCGCGGTCCGAGTGGGCGTAGATCAACTCGTCGTGGACGGGCGGGGCTTCGGCCAGGATGCCCAGCCAGGAGTACGGGTAGGTCCGCTCGTACGTCGCGCGGACCTGCTCCGGCACCGCGTTGCGCGCCACCCCGTGGAAGCCGTCGCAGCCGACGACGTAGTCGCAGGTCAGCGTCTGCTCCCGTCCTTCATGGGTGTACCGGATCACCGGCTGGCCGGCGTCGGCGCCCTCCACCGCGTGAACCTCCGCTCCGAAGAACAGCGGTCCCCCCTCGGCCAGTTGCAGGGCGATGAGGTCCTTGACGACCTCGGTCTGGGCGTACACCCACACCCGGCGCCCCCCGGCCAGGGAGGGGAAGTCCACGCGGTGGGCCCGTCGGCCGTAGCGCAGCTCGATGCCGTCGTGGACGATCCCCTCGCGGTCCAGTCGCTCCCCCGCACCGGCCGCGCGCAGGGCGTCCACGGTGGCCTGCTCCAGGATTCCGGCGCGCTGGCGCTGCTCGACGTAGGAGCGGTCGCGGGACTCCAGGACCACACTGTCGATGCCCGCGCGGTGCAGCAGACGGGCGAGCAGCAGGCCCGAAGGGCCGCCGCCGATGATTCCGACGGTGGTGCGCATGAGTTCTCCTCGTCGCGGACTTCTGGTGGTTCGCGGAAGTGATGCAAGGCGATGTTCGCAGGGTGAAATTTCTTTCACGAAAGCGTAGGCTGAGTCTGCTCGCAGCCGGTTTACGTGTCAACGGTTCCGCCCTCCCCGCTTCGGGGGACTGCGGCCACGAGGGCAGCGGTACGCCTCACCTGTGGCTGTTCATTACGGTGGCCCCCAACGCCCGCGACGGAGAGACCATGCCCCCGACACACACCACGCCGCCCACCGAAGCCGTCACGCCCCTGGTCCGGGGGGTGACGGTCCTGCGCCGGCTGACCGAGGCGGACGGCTCGCTGAGCCTCAGCGAGCTTGAGCGCGCGACCGGTCTGGCGCGCTCCACGGTCGACAGGGTCACCGCGACCCTCGCCCGGATGGGGTACGTACGCCTCGACGGCCGCGACGCCTTCCTCGCGCCCCGGCTCATGGAGCTCGGCAACGCGTATCTGTCGGCGCTGCGCCTGCCGGCCCTGCTCGGCACGCATGCGGACGCCCTCGCGGACACGCTCGACGAGTCGGTGTCCCTCGCGGTCGCCGACGGGGACGGCATCCGCTTCATCCACCAGGCGACCCGCCGCCGCGCCATGTCCCTGAGCTTCCGCATCGGCGACCTGCTGCCCGCCGAACGCACCGCGCCCGGACCGCTGTTCGCCACCGCGTGGGACGAGCAGGACTGGGCCCGCTGGCAGGTGCGGCGGGACGCCGATCCCATGGACCGGTGCTTCCTCGCGGTGCCGCCCCGCGAGGACCCGGCGGCCGGTCAGGATCTCGCACTCCGCGCCGGACTCGCCCGTGAGCAGGGCTGGTTCCTCGACGACCAGCTGATCGAACCGGGCCTGGTCGCTCTCGCCGTCCCGGTACGCGGCACGGACGGCCGGATCGCCTGCGTGGCCAGCGTGGTGAGCCACACCAGCCGGCACAGCGCCGAGTCGCTGCGCGAGACCGTCCTGCCCCGGCTGCGTGCGACCACCGGCGCGATGGAACGCGAGCTGGCCTCCGCGCCCCGCCCGACGGACGAAGCCCCCGCGGCCTCCTCCACCCCGCCGGCACCCTCCGGACTCGCCTCCTGGACAGGCGAGTCCAAGCGCCAGATCGGCCGGGAGTTCATCGAATCCCTGGCCCGCGGGCTGACCGTCCTGACCGCCTTCGGCGAGGACCGGGACGAGCTGACCCTTTCCGCGGTCGCCGAGGCCACCGGCCTCGCCAGGGCCACGGCCCGCCGCGCCCTCATCACCCTGGAGCACCTGGGCTGTGTGACCGCGCGGGACCGGTCCTTCCGCCTCACACCTCAGGTCCTGGCCCTCGGATTCCCGCCGCTCTCGCGCACGACACTGTCCTCCATCGCCCTGCCGCACCTCGCCGCGCTCACCCGCCGGGTCCACGACTCGGCGTCGCTGGCCGTGCTCGCCGGGGACGAGGTCCAGTACACGGCACGCGTCGCCACCAGCCGCATCATGAACGTCAACATCACCGTCGGCACCCGCCTGCCCGCCTACCCCGCCTCCCTGGGCCGCGTCCTGCTGGCCGGTCTTCCCGCGCCGGCACGTACGGCATGGCTGGCCCAGGCCGAACCGGAGGCGCTCACCGCGCACACCGTGACCGGGCGCACGGAACTCGCGGCCGTCCTGGAGCGAGCGGAGCACGACGGATACTCCCTGGTCGACGAGGAGCTGGAGGAGGGCCTGCGCGCCATCGCCGTTCCCGTCCGCGACGGAGCGGGCCAGGTGGTGGCGGCCGTCAACGTCGCCATGCACAGCAGTCGGCGTACGCCCCAGGAATGCCTCACCGACGTCCTCCCGGAACTCCGCTCCACGGTGGCCGCCATCGAGGCCGAGCTGCACGTCACGGGCCGCTTCACCCGGGTCCCGGTCGCCTGAGCCGATGCCGGCTCGCACGGCTGGACCCTCCCGTAAGGAGGCTCGATGCCCTACGGGAAAGGCTCGGGCCCCTCTGCAGAGCGTGCTGCCCGCCGGAGGCATTCACCACCGCGGCCACCCGCGTGGGTTCAGGCCCCGGTCACCGCCTGACCCGTGGCATCCCCAGGCCGAGCCAGGAGATGATCTCCCGCTGGATCTCGTTGTTGCCGCCGCCGAAGGTGAAGATGACGGCCGACCGGTAGCCGCGTTCGAGTTCCCCGTGCAGGACCGCGCCCGCCGAGCCTTCCTTGAGCGGGCCCGCCGAGCCGACGATCTCCATGAGCCAGGCGTAGGCGTCCCGGCGCGCCTCGGAGCCGTAGACCTTGACGGCCGATGCGTCGTGCGGGGTGAGGGTGGAGTGCTGGAGCGCCGACACCATCTGCCAGTTGAGGAGCTTCATGGCGTCGAGGCGGGTGTGCGTGCGGGCCAGCCGGGAGCGGACCCAGCCGAGGTCGATGACGCGGCGGCCGTCCGTCAGCTTCGTCTCCGCGGCCCAGCGCTGGACGTTGTGGAGCGCGCGTACCGCCATGGTGCCGTGCGCTGCGAGCGTCACGCGTTCGTGGTTGAGCTGGTTGGTGATGAGCCGCCAGCCGTTGTTCTCCTCGCCGACGCGGTGGGAGACGGGGACTCGGATGTTCTCGTAGTAGCTGGCGGTGGTGTCGTGCGAGGCGAGGGTGTTGATGATCGTGCAGGAGTAGCCGGGGGCGCTCGTCGGCACGAGCAGCATGGTGATGCCCTTGTGGGGCGGGGCGTCCGGATCGGTGCGCGCGGCGAGCCACACCCAGTCGGCGGTGTCGCCGTTGGTGGTCCAGATCTTCTGTCCGTCGACGACGTACTCGTCGCCGTCGCGCACGGCGCGTGTGCTGAGGGCCGCGAGGTCGGTGCCCGCCTCGGGTTCGCTGTAGCCGATCGCGAAGTCGATCTCACCCGCGAGGATCTTCGGCAGGAAGTCCGCCTTCTGTTCCTCGGTGCCGAACTGCATGATCGTGGGCCCGACGGTGTTGAGGGCCATCAGCGGCAGGGGTACGCCGGCCTGGGCGGCCTCGTCGAAGAAGATGAACTGTTCCATCGGGGAGAGCCCGCGCCCGCCGTACTCCTGCGGCCAGCCCACGCCGAGCCAGCCGTCGGTGCCCAGGCGGCGGACCGTCTCCCGGTAGAAGCGCTTCTGGGCGGCGGGCTCGGCGTACCGCGCGTACGCGTCGTCGGGCACGAGCGCGGCGAAGTAGGTGCGCAGCTCCGCGCGCAACCGCTGCTGCTCAGGCGTGTATTCGAGGTGCACGGCCCCTCCAGGTGTCTCGCGGTCGCGTCGCCCGTGTGCGGCGGCGCACACAGTAGAACGTGTTGCAAGAATCCGGAAGGGCCGTGGAGCCCGACGGCTGTCAGCGCTTGACGGCGCGCAGGACCACGAACTTCGGGTCCCCCGCGATGGTGGTGCAGTTGCCGAAGATCCGGCGCAGCAGGACGTGGTAGCTGAGGTGCCGGTTGCCGACGACCCACAGCTCGCCGCCCTGCCGCAGCGCGGTTCGGGCCCCGACGAACATGTTCCGCGCCGTGGCGTCGGTGGTCGCCTGGTGGGAGTGGAACGGCGGATTGTTGAGGACGAGGTCCGCACTCCCCCGCTCCACGCCGGTCAGCCCGTCGCCGACGAGGAACTCGGCCTCGGCGTCCGGACCGGCGTTGTCCCGGAAGGTCGCTTCGGCGGAGGCGACCGCCAGGTACGACTCGTCGACGAAGGTGACCGTGGCCTCGGGGTTGGCCAGGGCGGCCGCTGTTCCGAGGACACCGTTTCCGCAGCCCAGGTCGACGACCCGGTCCGGGCCGGTCCGCTTCGGCAGGTGGTTCAGCAGGAAACGGGTGCCGACGTCGAGCCGCTCGGCGCAGAAGATGCCGGCGTGGTTGGTGACCGTCCGGCCGGAGGCGATTCCGACGTCGCCGGGCAGGTCGTAGCGGTACGGCCAGGGGCTGGGGGTACGGATGAGCTCCGGGTCCGGGGTGCAGAAGATCAGCCGGGCCTTCTTCACCGCGAGGGACGTGCGGGTCGGCCCGATGATCCGCTCGAAGAGCTTGAGCGTGGAGGTGTGGATCTCCTTGACCATGCCGGTCGCCAATACGACGGTGCCGGCATGGACGGCGGGCGCCAGGCGGTGCAGTTGGTCCTCCAGGAGCGCGAGGCTCTTGGGCACCCGCACCAGCAGGACGTCGATGCGCTCCGGTGGCGCGTCGAGGGCCGACAGGAGCCGCACGGAGTCCACGTCGGCGCCGCTCCGGGCGAGGTTCGCCAGAGTGGCCTGCTGCGCGAGGTAGGAGTCGGTGATCTGTACGGGGGCGTGGTCCGCGAGCACGGTGGTCAGGGCGCCCCAGCGGTCACCCACCACCACAACGGTGCCGGACAGGTCGACCGGCGCGGCGTCATCGATCCCCTCCAGCTGCCGCAGCAGGTACTCATCGGCGGCGTCCCACGCACGGAACGGGTCGCGGGGGTTCTCGGGGAAACGGGCGAGATCGAATCCGCCCTGTGACGTCGTCAAACGATTCATTGTGCACTCAGGCTAACCGAGTGACCGGGGAGCGCCCCACACGCTCCCCGCCCACGACGGTGACTCCGCCCTCCGGAACCCGGCACGCGTACGCCTGCCAGGCCCTGGGACGCCGTCTACGGAAGCCGCTTGTCGATGGCCGACCGGCCTTCCTCGGCGATCCTGCCGCGCGCCCACTTCAGATTCTCGGGAGTCAGGTCCCGCCCGGAGGCGAGGACCAGATCCTCGGCGCTCGGATGGTCGCTCCCGCCGGTGTGCAGCAGGCGGTCGGGGGTCACCCCTCGGACCTCCGGCACGGTCACAGATACGGATTCGGACTCTTCGCTCATGCCGCCTCCTCGTCCTTTTGCGGCAATTCTCGCGCCGCGCGGGCGTCACCGCATTCCGGTGTCCCGGAGGCCGTCCACAGCGGGCGCCCGGGGCCTGGGAAGAGGGGTTCGGACCATTTACCTGACCGCGTCCCGGATCGCCACTTGACCTGCACATGATAGGTACGCAGCGTTCACACCTGCGCCACGGTGCGTGTGGAAGGCTCCCGCCTGAACAGCCTTCGCACGACCACCGCGAGCGCGCCCCACAGAAGCGGATTCGCGGTGCCCCCGTTTCCGGAGAGGACACCCCACATGTCCGTTCGTCCCCGTGTCTACGCGCGTCCACTGTTGGCCGCCCTGGCATCGGTCGCGGTGCTCGTCGGCACCGCGGCCGCCGCACCGGCCGGCCCGGCGCCGGCCCCCACGGCCGCCGACGCCCTCGACGACACGTATTACCAGGCCGCCCTCGGCAAGAGCGGCGCCGCACTGGAAGCCGCCCTGCACGACATCATCAGCAGCCAGACCGAGCTCAGCTACAGCCAGGTCTGGGACGCGCTCAAGAACACCGACCAGGACCCCGCCAACTCCTCGAACGTGATCCTCCTCTACACCGGCCGCTCACAGTCGAAGAACGACAACGGCGGTGAGGCGGACCAGTGGAACCGCGAGCACGTCTGGGCCAAGTCGCACGGTGACTTCGGCACCGCGACCGGCCCCGGCACCGACATCCACCATCTGCGCCCCGAGGACGTCTCGGTCAACTCCACCCGGGGCAACAAGGACTTCGACAACGGCGGCAGCCAACTGGGCGAGGCGCCGGGCAACTACACCGACAGCGACTCCTTCGAGCCCCGTGACGCCGTCAAGGGCGATGTCGCCCGCATGATCCTCTACATGGCGGTGCGCTACGAGGGCGACGGCTCCTTCGCGGACCTCGAACCGAACGAGAACGTGAACAACGGCTCGTCCCCGTACATCGGCAGGCTCTCCGTGCTGAAGCAGTGGAGCCAGGAGGACCCGCCGGACAGTTTCGAGCAGCGCCGCAACGACGTCATCTTCGACGAGTACCAGCACAACAGGAACCCGTTCATAGACCACCCCGAGTGGGTCGAGGCCATCTGGTAACCGGATCGCGGCCGCCGGTCCCGGAACGGGCCGGCGGCCCGCCGCGGCTGGTCAGTCGTGCTCCGCGAGCACCCGTGCGCACCGTTCGACGGCCTCCTCGCGGGAGGCGAAGCGCGGCAGGTCCTGGCCGGTCCGCTCCCGGGTGAGACCGGGCGGTCCGAGGCGGCCCGCGGGGTCGACCACGGCCGCGCTGCGGCCGTCGCGGGCCAGCCGGGCCAGGCCCGCGTGCAGCATGGCGAGGGCCACGCTGTCGATATTGGTCACCTCGCGCAGATCGAGCACGACCGATCCGGTCCGCTCCGGGCCCGACTCGTCGAGCGCGAACAGCACCCGCTCCGCGGCGGTGAAGTCGAGCGCGCCCTGCGCGGCGACGACGCCGACCCGTTCACGCAGGGCCCGTTCACGCCCTCCGGCCGGGGCGGTGGGCAGGTCGTCGGCGGTGGTGGCGAGCGTGACGGTCGATCCGGGGAGCGCCGGATTGTTCATGAGGTGGAGCCCGAACCGCCGCGAGAGCGCGACGAGCGCCGCGTGTCCGCGGACCGAGGTGCCGGTCGCGTCCAGCGGCGGGCTGTAGGCGGCGAGTCCGAAGCGCGCCGGTCCGGCGGCGATCAGACCACCCGAGACCCCGCTCTTGGCCGGCAGGCCGACCCGGAGCAGCCAGTCGCCCGACGCGTTGTACATCCCGCAGGTGGCCATCACCGCGAGGACCTGGGCCGCGACGGCCGCCGTGACGACGGTCTCGCCGGTGACCGGGTTGACGCCGCCGTGCGCGAGGGTCGCCGCCATCGTGGCGAGGTCGACGGCGGTGACCCGTACCGCGCACTGCCTGAAGTACGTCTCCACCGCCGTCACCGGGTCGTAGGGAAGCGTGCCCGCGCTGCGGATCAGATAGGCGAGGGCCCGGTTCCGGTCCCCGGTCGCGGCCTCGGATGCGTACACCTCCTCGTCCACGTCCAGTTCCCGCCCGGCGAACCGGCCGAGGAAACCCAGGATCCGGTCGAACGCCGCCTCGTCCGGGGTGCAGGGGATCAGCGCGGTGGTGACGATGGCACCGGCGTTGACCATGGCGTTGGCGGGCCGGCCGGTGCCCGGCTCCAGGCTGATCGCGTTGAACGCCTCACCACTGGGTTCGGCGTTCACCCAGCGGCCCACCTCGTCCAGACCGAGTACGGAGAGGGCGAGGGCGTAGACGAAGGGTTTGGAGACGGACTGCAGGCTGAAGGGGACGTCCGCCTCACCGGTGCTGTAGCGGTGACCGTCCATGCTGACGAGGGCGAGCCCGAAGGCGTCCGGATCGGCCCGGGCCAGTTGGGGGATGTAGTCGGCTGGACGGCCCTCCCGGACCCCGGCGAACCGGTCGTGCAGTTCTCCCAGTGCGTCGGTCACCGCGTCGGCGGCGCTCACCCGGACCGGACCTCAGCCGCGCTCGGCCTGGGCGATCCGGGGGAACGTCGTGACGCCCGCGGCCTTGCTGCTGTTGGCCTGCTTGCTGACGGTACGACCGGGCGGCGCGTCCTCGAAGCCGAGGACGACGGAGTCGAGGACCTCGCCGTCGGCGTCGACGAACTCCACGCGCACGGCGTAGAACGCTTCCTGCCCGGTGGAATTGGTGACCCGGACGAGAGCGCTGCGGAAGTCCTCGCCCTCGGTGACCGGCCGCCCGGTCACCGACACGTCCTTGACGGCGTTGCCCCGCCCGTCGGCGCCTTCGAGCACCTTGGTGGCCTCGGCCCTGACCCGTTCGAGGTCGGCGGAGACGGACGCCTCCTTGCTGCGCTGGGTACGCGGGCTCTCCGAGGCGAGGGGGGAAGCGGCCGGCTCCGGGCTGAGCGTCCGGACGTTGCTGGACGTGCCCTCGGAAGTGGTGTCGCTGTCGCAGGCGGCGGTCCCGGCACCGAGCACCGCGGCGAGTACGGCGGGGAACAGGAGGCGGGTGACGCGGGGTCGGTTCGGTTTCACGGACGCTCCGTCTTCGGTGGAGGGGGTGAGCGTGGAGGGGGTCATTCCGCGTCGTCGCCGAAGATGTCGCGGAGCTTGGCCTCGCGCTCGGTGTCCAGGTTGCTGTGGAGAAGTTCGGCGCCGCCGCCGGGGAGCGCGTCACTGATCCGGTCGGGCACCTCGTCCCGGGTGAGCAGGAAGAGCGCCGACGTACCGGGGGTCACCTTCTCCTTGACCTCGGCGATGAACTCGTCGTCGATGCCGATGTCGGCGAGCTTGCCGCCCAGCGCACCGGCAGCGGCGCCGATGGCCGCGCCGAGGAGGGGCATCAGGAAGATGAGCCCGAAGAGCATGCCCCAGAACGTCCCGCTCAGCGCGCCGGTGCCCACGAGGTTGTGCAGCTGCTTGGTCCTGGGCTTCGGCCGGTCCTCCGGCCAGCTCACCACGGCGGCGTCCAGGATCTTGATCAGCCCCTCCTTCTGGAGTGACTTCAGTGTCGTCTCGACGTTCTCCGCGGCGTCCGCCGACTGGAACTTCCACACGGTCAGCGTGGACATCGCATATACCTCCGAGTCATCAAACGGCCAACTCGCTCATATTAGGATCAAACGATATGAATTGACTCGTTGAATGACCCGTTCCGCCGGGAGCGGATGCCTGCACCTCGGACACGAACCCTGGGAGGGAACGATGGATACGGACGCCCTGACCGCCGGCCTGTTGAAGGACCTGCGGGCGACGAGGCCCTATCCGGCCCTGTCCCTGACGATGCCGACCCACCGCCGCGCGCCCGACAACGCCCAGGACGCCGTACGGCTGCGCAACCTGGTGGCGGAGGCGTCGAGCCGGCTGGAGGCCGATCCGGACGTGACGCGCGAGGCCCGGACCGCCATCAGGGAGCAGCTGGACCGGGCGGTCGCCGAGGTCGACCCGCGCCGGGCCCTGGACGCCCTCGTCGTGCTCGCCACCGCCGACGAGTACCAGATCTGGCAACTGCCCCGTACCGCACCCGAACGCGTGATCCTCAGCGACACCTACCTCACCCGGAACCTGGTCGCGGCCAAGGCCCAGGCGCGGCCGTACTGGGCACTGACCGTGTCCGCCGAGCACGCCTTTCTCTGGAGCGGCACGACGGACGCGGTGCACCAGGAGCAGAGGTCCGGATTCCCGCTGACGGCTCCGCAGGAGGCGCCGAACCCGCAGCGCGAGGAGCGGATCGGGGACACGCCCAGCACCTTCAGCAACGAGGACACGCGCCAGTTCCTGCGCACCGTGAACGAGCGGCTGCGCACTCTGCTGGCCGCCGACCCCCGCCCCTTGTATCTCGTCGGGCTCGCTCCCGCGCTCGCCCTGCTGGACGAGGCGGGAGAGGCGTCCAGGTCCGCGGTCGGCCGGGTCGCCAAGGGGGCACCGGCCGACACCACGCCGGCCGAACTCCTCAAGGAGATCCGCCCGGCACTCGAAAGCCACCGGGAGCGCACCGCGCAGGAGATCGAGGGCAGGCTCGACGCCGCTCGTGGCAGCCGCTCGTTCGCCGGCGGTCTGGACGAGGTGTGGGCCGCGGTACGGGAGGGGCGGGCCGGTCTGGTCGCCGTGGAGGAGCATTTCCAGCGGACGGTCCAGGTCACGGACGAGCACTTGGAGCCGGTGGCCCCCGGGACCGTAGGGACGGCGGACGGCCAGGTCCGCGAGGACATCGTCGACGAGCTCGTCGAGGCGGCTCTGGACAGCGGTTCCGAAGTGGTGTTCCTCGCGGACGACGCCCTCTCAGAGCACGGACGGATCGCGGCGGCGCTGCGGTACTGAGCACGGGGAAACGGGGAACGCGGGGTCATGCCGACCATGACCCCGCGTGTCCCTGTCGGGTGATTATGCGATTTATGCCTAGGTTTGACGCTCCATAGCCGATCCCCTCGATGGGCTTCGTACGAAGGAGAGTCATTCATGGTTCGCTACAGGTGCGTTTCGGCGGCCGTCGTGACAGCGGTGGCCGTACTCGCGGGTGCGGGCGGGGCCGCTGCCTCGTCCGGTGTTCCCGCTCCACCCGTCCAGCCGAGCGCCGGGAAGCAGGCGGCGCTTCCCGCGCTCAGCGCGGAGACGACCGTGCGCAGCGTACTGGCCTGGCAGGAATTCCGGGTCCACGGACCGGCCCAACACCTCCCGGCGGGCACCAAGGTCACCCTTCAGCAGAAGCAGGGCAAGCGGTGGGTGTCCCTGCCCGCCTCGATGAACACCAACCGCGACCACACCTACAGCCTGCGCGTGCTGCTCGGCGTCAAGGGCGAGAACGCGCTGAGGACCGTCGGTGGCGGTGCGGTCTCGCCCGTCGTGCATGTGACCGTGCGCTGAGCGGCCCGCCCGCCCCCGGGGAACGCCCTGCCGCGGGCCCGGGGCGGCATCAGCCGTCCCAGGTCCAGTCCTCGACCTCCGGCAGGTCCGTGCCGTGTTCACGAATCCAGGCGTGGTGGCGCGTGCGCGCGTCCGCCATCGCCTGGCGTACGGCGACGGCACGGACCCCGAGACCGGGCACCCGGTCGATGACGTCCATGACCAGCCTGAAACGGTCGAGATCGTTGCGGACCAGCATGTCGAACGGTGTGGTGGTCGTGCCCTCCTCCTTGTATCCCCGTACATGCAGATGCGGGTGGCCGGTTCGGTGGTACGCCAGCCGGTGCACCAGCCACGGATAGCCGTGGTAAGCGAAGATCACGGGCTTGTCGGTGGTGAACAGGGCGTCGTACTCGGAGTCGGGCATCCCGTGCGGATGCTCCCCCTGCGGCAGCAGCCTCGTCATGTCGACGACGTTGACCACCCGCACGGCCAGTTCCGGAAGGTGCCTGCGGAGCAGGCTCGCCGCGGCCAGTGCTTCCAGGGTGGGTACGTCTCCGGCGCAGGCGAGCACCGCATCGGGTTCCCGGCTGCCGTCCTCCGTACCGGCCCACTCCCAGGCCCCTGCCCCGCGTGCGCAATGGGCCCGGGCCTCGTCGAGGGTCAGCCAGTCGAAGCCCGGTTGTTTGCCCGCCACGATCACGTTGACGTAGTCCCTGCTGCGCAGGGCGTGGTCCGCGACGGACAGCAGGGTGTTGGCGTCCGGCGGCAGGTAGACGCGGACGACCTCAGGGCTCTTGCTGAGGATGTGGTCGACGAATCCGGGGTCCTGGTGGGAGAAACCGTTGTGGTCCTGGCGCCATACGTGTGAGGTGAGCAGGTAGTTCAGTGAGGCGATGGGCCGGCGCCAGCCGAGCCGGCGTGAGGTGCGCAGCCATTTGATGTGCTGGTTGACCATCGAGTCGACGATGTGGGCGAACGCCTCGTAACACGAGAACAGCCCGTGCCGCCCGGTCAGGAGGTAACCCTCCAGCCAGCCCTGGCAGAGGTGCTCGGAGAGCACTTCCATGACGCGGCCGTCGCGGGCGAGGTGTTCGTCGACCGGGAGGACCTGCGCCTGCCACGCCTTGCCGGTGGCCTCGTAGAGGGCGTCGAGCCGGTTGGACGCGGTCTCGTCGGGACCGACGACCCGGAAGTCCCGGCGCTCGGCGGTGGCCGCCATGACTCCTTCGAGCAGCCCGCCCAGGACGGTGGTGGGCTCGTGGAGGGTGGCGCCGGGCCTGTCCACCGGAACGGCGTAGTCGTCGAGGGGCGGGACCGGCAGGGCCCGCAGGAGCAGACCGCCGTTCGCGTACGGGGTCGCGCCGAGCCTGAGACCGCCCTCGGGCACGCAGTCGAGGACCTGTGCGGTCGGGCGCCCCGAGCCGCCGAAGAGCTCCTCGGGCCCGTACGAACGCATCCACGCCTCCAGCTGGCGCAGGTGCTCGGGGTTGTCGCGCACCCCGGGCAGCGGGACCTGGTGGGCGCGCCAGGTCCCCTCGACCGGCAGCCCGTCGACCTCCGCCGGGCCGGTCCAGCCCTTGGGGGTGCGCAGGACGATCATCGGCCACCGGGGGCGCTCGGTCGCGCCCCCGGTGCGCGCGGCCCGCTGGAAGGCGTGGATGCGGTCCACGGCGAGGTCCATCGCGGCGGCGAGCTCGCGGTGGACGGCGGCGGGTTCGTCGCCGCTGACGTACAGCGGATCATGACCGCAGCCGCGCAGCAGCGCGTCGAGTTCGCTCTCCGGGATGCGGGCGAGGACCGTCGGGTTGGCGATCTTGTATCCGTTGAGGTGCAGGATCGGCAGGACCGCCCCGTCGTGCACCGGGTCGAGGAACTTGTTGGAGTGCCAGGACGCGGCGAGCGGCCCCGTCTCCGCCTCCCCGTCGCCGATGACGCACGCGACCAGCAGCTCCGGGTGGTCGAAGGCGGCGCCGTAGGCGTGCGTGAGGGCGTAACCGAGTTCGCCGCCCTCGTGGATGGAGCCCGGGGTCTCCGGCGCGACGTGGCTGGGCACACCGCCGGGGAAGGAGAACTGCTTGAACAGGATTTCCATGCCCTCGGCGTCCCGGGTCACATCGGGATACGTCTCGGTATAGCTGCCGTCCAGCCAGGAGTTGGCGAGGACCGCGGGTCCGCCGTGGCCCGGACCCCAGACGCAGAGTGTCTGCTGCTTGCGGGCCTTGATGATCCGGTTGAGGTGGGTGTACACGAGGTTCAGTCCGGGCGAGGTACCCCAGTGGCCGAGGAGGCGGGGCTTGATGTGCTCCGGCGCGAGTGGGTGTTCCAGCAGAGGGTTGGCCATCAGGTAGATCTGGCCGACGGCGAGGTAGTTGGCGGCGCGCCAGTGCGCGTCGAGTGCCGCGAGTTCGTGGTCGGACAGAGGGGCGTCGCTCATCGGGTGACTCCTCGGCAGGGTGCGGGCAGGATCGTCAGCACCCCGTCAGGCGCCGTACCAGACGGTCGTGGCGTTGCAGAACTCGCGGATGCCGTGGCCGGAGAGCTCACGCCCGTAGCCGGAGCGCTTGACTCCGCCGAACGGCAGCGCGGGGTGCGAGGCCGTCATGCCGTTGAAGAAGACACCGCCCGCCTCCAGGTCGCGTACGCAGCGGTCCATCTCGTCGGTGTCCTGCGTCCACACGTTGGAGCTCAGCCCGAACGGCGTGTCGTTGGCGAGCGCCACGGCCTCGTCCAGGTCGGCGGCGCGGTAGAGCGTGGCCACCGGGCCGAACGTCTCCTCCCGGTGGATGCGCATCTCGGGCGTGATGCCGGACAGGACCGTCGGGGTGTAGAACCAGCCGGCGTCCAGCCCGCCACCCAGCCCCTCGGGCCGGGCGCCGCCGCACAGCGCGGTGGCGCCCCGCCGTACCGCGTCGTCGACGAGTTCCTCCAGGTCGGCGCGGCCGCGCTCGCTGGCGAGCGGTCCGATGTCGGTGCTCTCCCGCGCCGGGTCCCCGACGGTCAGTGCGCGCATGCCCTCGGTGAACCGCTCGGCGAACACGTCGTACACGTCGGTGTGGACGATGAAGCGCTTGGCCGCGATGCAGGACTGCCCGTTGTTCTGCACGCGGGCCGTCACAGCGGTCGCCGCCGCCTTGCCGATGTCCGCGGAGGGCAGCACCACGTACGGATCGCTGCCGCCCAGTTCCATGACCGTCTTCTTCACCTCGTCCCCCGCGATCGACGCGACGGACCGGCCGGCGGGCTCGCTGCCGGTAAGCGTCGCGGCGGCGACCCGGGGGTCGCGCAGGATCGCCTCGATGGCCTTCGAACCCACGAGCAGGGTCTGGAAGCAGCCCTCGGGGAATCCGGCCCTGCGGAACAGGTCCTCCAGGTAGAGGGCGGTCTGCGGGACGTTCGACGCGTGCTTGAGCAGGCCGACGTTGCCCGCCATGAGGGCGGGGGCCGCGAAGCGTACGACCTGCCAGAGCGGGAAGTTCCACGGCATGACGGCGAGGACGACGCCCAGCGGGCGGTAGCGGACGTAGGCCCTGGAGGCACCGGCGTCACGCACATCGGCGTCGGCCGGGTCCTCGTCCGCGAGCAGCCGCTCGGCGTTGGCCGCGTACCAGCGCATGGCCTTGGCGCACTTGGCGGCCTCCGCTCGGGCGGCCTTGACCGGCTTGCCCATCTCGGTGGTCATGGTGCGGGCGATCTCCTCCTGGTCCTCGTCCAGGAGGTCGGCGGCGCGGTTGAGCAGCCGGGCCCGCGTGTCGAAGCCGGTGGTCCGGTACGCGCGGAACGCACTGTCGGCGGTGGCGAGCCGTCGCTCGGTCTCCTCCGGCCCCAGCGCGTCGAATGACGTGAGTGTCTCGCCGTTCGCGGGGTTGACCGTCGCGATGGGCATGGCAGTGGCCTCCTTGCGTAAGTACTTCGACCGTGCAGCGCCGCGCTCCGCCGCGCAAACGCGTCCCCCCGGACACACGTACCCGGCCGGCGCGGATCATGCGTGCAACGTGCACACGGTCCGCACCGGCCGGGTCGTCACCGGCAGCGCTGTCATACGAGGACGGGGACCGGCAGTTCCCGCGCTTCGCGTACCCCCGGCAGCGGCGGGTGCGGCACCAGTTCGGTGCTCCGAGGCGCCTGGGCGTAGCGGGTGAACCAGACGACCTTGCCCTCGTTGGTCCTGCAGGTGCCCCAGCTGTCGCTCAGGGCCATGACGCGGCTGAGGCCGCCGCCACCGCCACTGAGCAGCCTGGGCATCTCACTGCCGTTGTCGGACACGGACACCGTGAGGTGCCGGCCGGTCCAGCGGAGTTCGACGACGGCCTTGTTGTCGTCGCCGACATGCCGGTGGACGTTCGTCAGAAGCTCCTCGGCGGCCCGGCACACCGGCCGGACGTGCAGTTCGAGACTCCAGTGACGAAGGTGTGCGGCGACGATGCGCCGCAGCTGGGAAACGCGTTCTGCCGAAACGTGCAGTTCGACCTGATAGCTCCGGTCGAGTGGAACGGTCATCGTCGAGGCTCCTCACCGCGAGGCCCACATGCTTCACCTTGTCGAACCAACGACCCCCGAATACGAAGCGTGAGCAGTCATCACTTCTGGGTCACTCATTAGGGTGACCCGGAGGAGCCGATACCGCAACAAATGGGCGTTTTCAGCAGGTCAGCGCGGCCGAACGGGCGCGTTCACGCCAGGTACGGCAGAAGCTTGTCGGGGGTGAGCGGCAGTGCGCGCAGCCGGGCGCCGGTGGCGTGGCGCACGGCGTTCCCGATGGCGGCGGCGGTACCGACGATGCCGATCTCCCCGATGCCCTTGCTCCCCATGGGGTTGAGGTGCGGATCGTCCTCCTCGATCCAGTGGGCGCTGATGTCGGGGACGTCGGCGCAGACCGGCACGTGGTAGGAGGCCAGGTCGCTCTCGACGAAGTCGCCGAAGACCGGGTCCATGGTGCTGCCCTCGGTCAGGGCCATGCCCAGGCCCATGACCATGCCGCCGATGAACTGGGAGCGTGCGGTGCGGGCGTTGAGGATGCGCCCGGCGGCGTAGACGCCGAGCAGGCGCCGCACGCGCACCTCACCCGTGAGGGAGTCGACCGCGACTTCGGCGAACTGCGCGCCGAACGCGTGCCGTGCGTACGGCGGCTCCTGCGCCGTCTCCTGCTCGGTGTCGGCGGTGACGGTGATCCCGTCGTCCGGGACCGGCCCGGTGTGCTCGCGCAGCCGGTCCGCCAGGACCTCGGCCGCCTTGTGCACGGCCCACCCCCAGGAGGCCGTACCGGAGGACCCTCCGGCCAGTGGGGCACTGGGCAGGTCGCTGCTCCCGATCTCGACGGTCACGTTCTCCACGGGGGTATCCAGCGCCGCGGCGGCGATCTGGGCGAGGACGGTGCGGGCGCCCGTCCCGATGTCGGTGGCGTTGGTCCGGATGCGGTAGGAGCCGTCGGGTGCCGCGTGGGCCGATGCGGTGGAAGGGCTGACGAGAACGGGGTACGTCGCCGAGGCCACCCCGGTGCCGATCAGTAGCGGCCCCTCCTGCCGGACCGCGGGCCGCCGGTCGCGCCGGTACCAGCCGAACCGTTCGGCGCCGTCCCGCAGACAGGCCGCGAGGTTGCGGCTGCTGAACGGCCGCCCGCTGTCCGGCTCCGCCGCCGGTTCGTTGCGCAGGCGCAGCTCGACGGGGTCCATGCCCAGGGCGCAGGCCAGTTCGTCCATGGCCGACTCCAGCGCGTACATCCCCGACGCCTCCCCCGGTGCGCGCATCCAGGACGGACTGGGCACGTCGAGAGCGGCCACGCGGTGCACGGTGCGGCTGTGGGGCGAGGTGTACATGGTGCGAGCGGGTACGGCGGCCTGCTCGACGAACTCCTTGACGGTGGAGGTGTGGGTAATGATCTCGTGGGCCAGCGCGGTGATCACACCGTCGTCGTCGGCGCCGAGCCGTACGCGTTGCACGGTGGGCGCCCGGTGGCCCACCACGGCGGCCAACTGCTGCCTTGGCATGGCGAGTTCGACCACCTGCCCGGTATACATCGCGGCCATGGCCGCCAGCACTGCCTGGGGGCGCGGCGTTCCCTTCGAGCCGAATCCTCCGCCGACGTGCTCGGAAACGACGGTGACCTGCGCGGTCCGGAGCCCGAACGCCTGGGCGAGGCTGTCGCGTACCTTCGTGGCGCCCTGACTGGAGTCGTGCACGGTCAGACGGTCGTCGCTCCACCGTGCGGTGGAGGCGTGCGGCTCCATGGGGTGGTTGTGGAGGGCTTCGAGGGTGTACGTCGCGTCGATACGGACGGGGGCCGCGGCGTACGCACCGTCGAAGTCCCCGCGTTCGCGGACGGCGGGGTGGCCGCCGTTCGCCTCCTCGGGTGTGTAGAGCCCCGGGTGGTCGTCCGTGAGGACGACGTCGTGCTCGCCGGTCTCGTACTCGATCCGCACCGCCCGGGCCCCGGCGCGGGCGGCTTCGAGCGAGTCGGCTAGCACGAGCGCCACGGGCCAGCCGCGGTGCGGGACACGGTCGTTCGGGAGGACCGCGAGGATCGGGTCGTCCGGCTCCTTCAGTCGCGGGGCGTTGTCGTGGGTGAGGACGGTGTGCACGCCGGGGAGGGAGAGTGCGTCGGCGGTCCGGATCGCGGTAATCCGTCCGCGGGCGATGGTGGCGGGGACGGGCCACGCCCGCAGACAGCCGGGCGGTGCGTGCTCGGCGGCGTAGCGCGCGGAGCCGGTGACCTTGTCCCGGGCCTCGCGGCGGACGACCGGCGCGCCCGTGGACTGGTGGGCGTGGCTCATAGGTGAGTCCTCGGTTCCTCAGATGCGGGGTGTGCCGGGCGATACGGCCCGGGCGGTGAGCTCGGTGAGCGCGCCGACGGCCAGGTTCCGGGCGAGGGCCACCTTGAAGGCGTTGCCGCGCAGGGGCTGCGCCGCGTCGAGTTCGGCGCGTGCCGCCCGTACGAAGGTGTCCCGCGTGGCGGGTGCGCCCCGCAGGACCTCCTCGGCCGCGCGGGCGCGCCACGCCTGGTGGGCCAGGCCCCCGAAAGCGAGCGCCGCGTGTTCGATGCGCCCGTCGCGCACGTCCAGCACGACGGCGACGGAGGCCAGGGCGAAGGCGTACGAGGCGCGGTCGCGGGCTTTGCGGTAGAGCGAGACGGCGTGGTCCGGGCCGGGCGGCAGCGCCACTTCGGTGATCAGCTCGCCCGGCCGGATCGTGGTGTCCTGGTCCGGGTTCTCGCCGGGCAGCCGGTGGAAGCCGGTGACGGGTACGGTCCGCTCGCCCTCGGGGCCGTGCAGCCGGACCGTGGCGTCGTGGGCGGCGAGCGCGACGGCCATGTCCGAGGGGCCGACGGCGACGCACTGGTCGGAGTACCCGAGGACGGCCAGGTCGCGGTGGGAACTCCCCCGTGCCGAGCAGCCGGCGCCCGGCGTCCGCTTGTTGCACGGCTTGGAGAGGTCCTGGAAGTACGGGCAGCGGGTGCGCTGGAGCAGGTTCCCGCCGGTGGTGGCGGCGTTCCGCAGCTGCCCGGACGCTCCGGCGAGAAGGGCCTGCGACACCGCGGGGTAGCGGGTGCGTACGGCGGGATGCGCGGCCAGGTCGCTGTTGCGTACCGTCGCGCCGATCCGTACGCCGCCTTCGGGGGTGCTGGTCACCCGGTCCAGGGGCAGCCGGCTGACATCGATGAGCAGATCGGGGGTCTCGACGCCGAGCTTCATGAGGTCGACGAGGTTGGTGCCGCCGCCGAGGAAGCGGGCCCCTGGGTGGCCGGCACCCGCGCGGACGGCCTCCGCGACGGAGGCGGGGCGCAGGTAGGCGAAGGGTTTCACGGCGTCACGTCCTCGATGGCCTCGACGATGCGGGGGTAGGCGCCGCAGCGGCAGAGATTGCCGCTCATCCGTTCCCGGATCTCGTCCCGGCCCAGGGAGGCGGGCGGGACTCCGGCGGCCTCGTCCGGGGCGGCGAGGGAGCCGTACGGGGCGGCCAGGGAATCGTGCGGGGTGGCCAGGGAGTCGTGCGGGGTGGCATGGGACGGGAATCCGTCGGCCGCTTCACCCAGCATGCCGACGGCCGAGCAGATCTGGCCCGGGGTGCAGTATCCGCACTGGAGGGCGTCCCGTTCCAGGAACGCCTGCTGTACGGGGTGCAGGCCGTCCCCGTCGGCCAGCCCTTCGACTGTGGTGACGTGGGCACCGTCGTGGGCCACGGCCAGCAGGAGGCAGCTGTTGACCCGCCGCCCGTCGACGATCACGGTGCACGCACCGCACTGGCCGTGGTCGCAGCCCTTCTTGGCGCCGGTGAGACCGAGGTGCTGGCGCAGCGCGTCCAGGACCGTGGTGCGGTGATCGAGCGTCAGCGTCCGCGCGGCCCCGTTGATGTGCAGGGTGAGTGTCGACCGGTCGTGGTGGGCGGCCCTGACCTGGCCGGTACCGCCCTCCCCGGGACTGGTGGGGTCCATGCGCGAGCACCTTCCGGGTCCGAGGCTTTTGCCCTGGTTCCTACCAGATGTGCGGGGTGCTGCGCGGGACCGGGGCCGGCCGGTCGGGACCTGACGCCGTATGGACTACCGGTTGGCCAGCTTCAGCCGCACCTCCTCCTCCTGGTCACCGGCGGCCGTTCCGACCATCCGTACGGCGAACGACTCGGCGAGGTGCCGACGGAAACGGTCGACCGCCCAGTAACCGCCCTGCACGTCCACGAGCACCGGCGCGCTCAGCGGCGCGGGTGCGTCCGCGGCCCTGGTCTCACTGACATCGACGGTCGCGAACCACACGGTCGGGCGCGTCTGCGACGCCTCCTCGGGCTCGTCCTCCGCCGGCCGGTCGGAGGCGAAGGAGTGCCGCAACACGTCGAAGACGGTCCGCGCGTCCTCCTTCGCACATCCCGTGACCGCTACCACTACGTCCCGGCTTTCCTGATGGCCGGGGGACTGCTCTGCCGTGCTGTTCACCGTGGTTCCTTCCGGTCGGGCCTGGCGGCTCTCCCCTCCAGGCTCACCCCGCAGCCGGACGACTGCGACACGAAGGGGACGTGTGTGCGAAACACCTTTCCCCGCAGATCGTCACAAAACATGAATTAACCCTGATACCCGACTGTACGTAAGTCTTCGGGGTATGCGGCAATCATGGATGTATCGAACGAAGCGCAGAGTCTTCTCGCCGCAACCCTCGCCGAGGACGGTGGCCCCTTCGGCATCGTCCTGCCGATCATCGGGGTCGCCCTGGTGTGCATGCTCATCGGCGCCTTCTGGCTGGGCAAGCGCCGCCGGGACCAGGAGTCGCCGCCGCCGAGCCCCGAGGAGCAGCCGCTGAGGCCGGAGCACCGGACCCACATCGAGGAGAGTGGGAAGCACGGCGCGGACGAATTCCCCGCGGACGGCCATCGCCTCTCCCCCCACGAGCTCAGCGACCGGGGCAACGCAGCGATCCCGCCCGAGACCGAGACCGACCCGCCCCGCGACGGCCGCTGATCCGCCCCCGGCGCACAGCCCCGCCGGGGCGGCCGCTCCTGGCCGCCCCGGCGGGGTCGCGTGTTGCGGGAGTGCGCTCCTGCGATGAGGCTTGTTCTGGCCCCGCGGCACCGAGGAAGTCATGCCGCAGAACCGACGAAGGCAGTGGGACCATGACCGCAAGCGAACCGGGGACGAGCTCGACCGCCGCGCCCCTGACCGGGCCCGCCGCCCCCTGCTGGGTCAATCTGATGACCCGCGATCTTGATGCCGCGCAGTATTTCTACGGGGCCGTGCTGGGCTGGACGTTCCGGCCGGGCCGGCTGGGCCAGGAGTTCTCCGTGGCGCGCCGCGACAACATGCCGGTCGCCGGGATCGTGGCGGGTGCTTCGGCCTACCAGGTGGCGGTGGCGTGGATTCCGTACTTCGCCGTCGGGGACGCCGACGTGGCCGCCGCCCGCATCCGTGAGCGCAGCGGAACGGTCGCCGTGGGCCCGCTGTCGCTCGGCAAGGGACGCGGGGCCCTCGCCTCCGACCGGGACGGCGCCGTGTTCGGCATCTGGGAGCGGACGGAGTCCAGCACCTCTCCCCCGGCCCCCGACGGCCATTCCCACGCCTGGCTCCGGCTGCGGACGAGAAACGCCTTCGACGCCGCGATCTTCTACGGCGAGGTGCTCGACTGGGCCAGCGGGAACCCCGGCTGCTGCGAGGTGGCCTACGTGAAGGACGAGGTCATCGTGCGGTGCGAGGGACGGCCCCTCGCCCGGATCAGCTCCGGCGCGGTCGAATCGGCGCCGGACCCCTTGGTCCGCCCGCACTGGCAGGTCCAGTTCCCCGTGGCCGACGTGGAGACGACCGTGACCTCCGCGGTGGAGCACGGAGGGGACCTGGTCGAGCGGCGTCCGGTCCCCCACGGTCGCGAAGCGACCCTGCGGGACCCCGACGGCGGGCTCTTCACCGTCACGGACGTCCGCACCCCGGACATCTCCGAGGACTGAGCTCACCGGTCCCGGCCGGACCGCTCCGCGAGCCCTTCGCCCTCCTGAGGCTGCGGATCGGCGCTCCGGGCCCGGGCCCGGAGCGGGATCACGAACCAGCACACGAAGAACCACAGCGCCATGGCTCCCACGAGCCACAGAGCCAGGGAATTGTGCAGCGCCACCCTCATGATGAGCAGCAGGGCGGAGCACATCGTGCAGAACAGCAGCCCGAGTCCCATGACGGTCGCCCGCGAGGCCCACATGACCGTCTGCGGCTTCACCCGCCGCCCGGTCAGCAGCCGGTGGTACGACACCGGCCCTATCAGTGCGGCCACCGTCGCGGAGCCCAGCAGTACGGTCACCACATAGATCCCGCGGTCGATGTCCGAAAGCGTGGTGAACCGGGGCTGGAAGACCACGGCGAGCAGAAAGCCGAACAGGATCTGCACGCCGGTCTGAGCGACCCGCAATTCCTGAAGCAGCTCGGTCCACCGCCGGTCCGCCCGCTCCTCCTCGGTCTCCGCACGGCCGTTGTCAAGCAGCCGGCCGCTGTCGCGGCGCTCACTGACCCCGCCGCTCGATATCGATGCCACGAAATGCCTCCGTTTCTGGGGCCATGCTTTCCATGGCGGCATCCAACCGCCCACGCACCACATGGCATATCGCCTTGTGCCCTCGACGGCACGGAATCATTCACCTAAGATTTTCCGCACGGCATCGCGCGTCGGTCACCGGCCGGGTGAGGCGTGGAGGTAGCCCGTGAGATGCCCGCTGGAGGCATTCCACAGTGTCGGTCAAGCTGAACCACACCATCGTTCATTGCCGGAACAATCGGGAGTCCGCCGAGTTCCTGGCGCACATACTGGGCCTGGAGGCCGGCGAGCAGTGGGGCCCCTTCGTCCCGCTCCTGCTCGCGAACGACATCACTCTGGACTTCGCGACCATTCCCGCCGAGTCGATCACCCCGCAGCACTACGCCTTCCTGATCTCGGAGGCGGAGTTCGACGTGGCCTTCGCCCGCATCGAGGAGCTGGGAATCCCGTACTACGCGGATCCTCATCAGAAGATTCCTGGCGAGATCAACCGCAACGACGGCGGACGGGGTGTGTACTTCCCCGATCCGAGCGGTCACGGCATGGAGATCCTGACGGTCCCCTACGGCGGCTGGTCGTAGTCATCCGGGGAGCCCGGCCGGGTCCTGTCACGGGACCCGGCCGGGCACCTTCGCGTATCGGCGGGAGCAGGTCAGCCGATGCCGAGCAGCAGCTCGGGCCGGTCCCACATCACCGCGGGCGGGCTGGCCAGGACGGTACCGACCGGTTCGGCTCCCATGCCGCGGTAGAAACCCTCGGCCGGCGGGTGGGAGACGATGCGCACGCCGGTCACCCCGGCACGCCTCGCCTCCTCCTTCAGGTGACCGATGAGCCTGCGCCCGATGCCGAGCCCCTGCGCCTGGTCACCGACGAACATCAGGTCGAGCTCGGGGGGCGAGATGATCAGCGCGTAGAACCCCAGCACCTGACCGGTGACGGTGTCGGCGGCCACGAACACCTGGTGCGTCTCGATGTAGTCGGGGCCGATCCGGTAGCCCTCGACCATGGGGGCGTACGGGCCCTCGTATGCGCGGGAGGTCCTGACCAGCCGCGTCAGCCGCTTGGCGTCGCGGGCGGTCGCCCGCCTGATCGCCACGGTTGCGCCGGGCTCCGTAGCAGTTGATCTCATAGAGCGAGTATTACGCACGGGGGCACGCCCTTCAGTCCCGCTTCCGCTCCCGCGCCTCGCGCCACTCCTGAACGGTGGCCTCGACATCGAAGGGCTTCAGGTTCAGCGGCGGACCTTCCGGTGGCATCAGGAGCGCCTTGTTGATCTTCTCGTTCACCTCCGCGAGGACCCGTCGCACCTCGGCCTCGGTCCTGGCCAGGGCCACCGACTCGACGACGTCCTCCGCCTCCTTGCGCAACGCCAGCGCCGGCGGAAGGACCGAAAGGCCCTCGCGCTGCATCTTCGCCTTGATCCACCAGGTCTCGTCGTACGGTCGCTCGAGGCCGGGGAGCGGCTTGCCAAAGCCGGGCAACTGGGAGACGTCACCGCGTTCTTCGGCTTCACGGATCTGTTTGTCCACCCACGACTCGAAACTGACGCCCGGCGGCTTGCGCTCGGTCACCGTTGACCCCTTTCAGGATTCCCGACTTCTGCTCCCGGCCTTCGCGTTCCGCTCGTTCACGATACCCGGAGGCGGTACCCGGGCGGTCAGTGATCCGCTGCGGCCACCTCGACGGTGAACGACGCGGTGCGGACCTTGCCTTCGTGCCGGAAGTCGAGGAAGAGCCGGTAGGTGCCCGCACTGGGCGCCGTCGCGGTGAACGAGACCTCCGGGCCTGGACCGCCGTCGTTCGGGTGGACGTGCAGGTAGGCCAGGTCGCCGGAGCGCAGGGCCAAAAGGTGCCCGTAGGCGCCGAGGTAGGGCTGGAGGTCGGCGACGGGCCTGCCGTCCTTGCTGACGGTCAGCGTGAGTTCACCGGCCCTGCCGGCGCGCAGTCCGCCGTCGAGTGCGACCTGATAGCCGTCGACTTCCGCGGCGGCTCGGACGGGCGGCATCGCAGCG
Organism: Streptomyces sp. NPDC058620; assembly: GCF_042717135.1. Taxonomy (NCBI): domain Bacteria; kingdom Bacillati; phylum Actinomycetota; class Actinomycetes; order Kitasatosporales; family Streptomycetaceae; genus Streptomyces; species Streptomyces sp. NPDC058620. The sequence goes on along the minus strand of NZ_JBHXQO010000001.1, from coordinate 284,533 downwards.
GGGCGGAAGGCCCCGGCCACGGCGAGATCGGCGCCGAGCGTGTGGTTCGTACTCCGCTCGCCTGCGGGGGTGAAGTCGGCGAAGGCGCGGTACCCACCGGCTGCGGGCAGTTCGACAGCAGTCGACCAGGTGCCGTCGGCCTCCCGCACCGGGTGCAGATGGCGGTAGGTGGTGAGGTCGCGCGAGGCCAGGATGAAGTGGAGTTCCTTGCCGTGCTCGCGGCGGAAGCCGGTGACGTTGTCGCCGTGCTCGTCCTTGATGGCGAACCGGATCTCGCTCCGGTCACCGGCCGTCACCGTCGGCGTTTCGAGCGCCAGGGTGTATCCGCCCTCGGAGATCTCCAGACCCCCTGCGGTCCTGCCCTTCTCCGCCGCCCCGGCTTCCTCCTGGTGGCCGTCTCCCCCGGCCTTCTCCTGGTGGCCTCCGTGCCCGCCTCCCCCGGCCTTCTCCTGCTTCTCCTGCGCGGCGTGCGACGGGCCCGCATGCTGCGACGCGGTGTCGAACACGGGGTCGACGCCCTTGCCGATGCCGTACGCGGTGCCGAACGTGGCGGCGAGCGCGGCAGCGAAGGCGGTGATCCTCAGTCCGGTGTTCATGGCGGTCTCCCCAGAAGGTGACGGGTCTGCTTCCGACACCCAACATACCCCCTGGGGGTATGGAGTCAAGCCGGATGCGCCGTCTTTCCCACCCCGCCTCCGACGAGACCGGGACCGGGACGGGTGGTGCGGTGCGCACGGGGGTCAGGCGGGCACGGCGAGTTCGGCGCGCAGCCGCTCCACCACCGGCTCGGGCAGCCGCAGACCGTCCCGTATGTAGCCGCCGAGCCCGCCCCACCGTTCGTCCACGGCGTCCAGCGCCGCGTCCAGGTAGCGGGGGCGGACCTCCACGACCGCCGAGGCGATGTCCGGGGAGCCTCCCGCGTCCAGGAAGCCCTGTACGTACGGCGCGAAGGCGGCCCGTACGGCCGGGTTCACGGCCAGGAACTCCGCCCGGACCGCCTCCCTCGACGCACCGGCGATCAGCAGCAGGAGTGCGGTGGCCCAGCCGGTGCGGTCCTTGCCCGCCGTGCAGTGGAAGAGAACCGGCCTGGCACGCGGATCGGCCGCCGTCTCCAGAAACGCGCGATAGGCGGCAGCGGCGCCCGGCGACAGCACCATCTGCCGGTAGGTCTCCGCGAACAGTTCCTCGGCCTTTCCGCCGCCGAGCACCTTCTCGGCCCCGTCCGGATCGGACAGCAGGGCCTTGAGCCGGGCGGGGGCGACGCCCGGCTTGTCCCTGAGCACATCGGCGACGAAGAGCCGGGCACCCGAGGGCAGCCGGTCCGGGGCCCACTGCCGCTCGTCGGCGGTACGCAGGTCGACGACGGTACGGATGCCGAGCGCGGCCACCGCCACGTCGCGTTCGGTGTCGAGGCCGCTCAGCTGCCCGGAGCGCAGCAGGATGCCCTGCCGCATCCTGCGGTCGCGCGCGAGGGCGATGCCACCCAGGTCGCGCAGATTGAAGACGGTGGCGGCCGGGACGGCCCGGGCGGTCTGCATGATCATCTGCCTCTTTCCCGACGAACCGCACAAGCCAGGATCAACGTCGCATGCAGTGCGAACTTCGACGAAGGTGAGCGCCGCAACCCGTCTCCGAAGTCCGGCACTCCTGGTCATTCAGTCATACACAGGGTGACTTCCACATAATAGGCACCGCACGCCCGTTTTCCCTCGCCGAACGCGGCGGCCGGGTCATGCCCCGCCGCCCCGGATACGCCACGGTCCGTAAAGGATCAAGTACGACCCTGAGAGGGCAAGGTCACAGCCGGTCCCCCGCTGCGGCCCAAATAGCTGCCCTAGCATCTGAGCATGACGGTCCTGCCTGCTGACGGGCTTCCTCTGGCCGCCGAGTTCTCTGACCCTTCCCACGAACAGTGGCAGCGCCTTGTCGAAGGCGTGCTCCGTAAGTCGGGCAAGGAAGTCACGGGCACGGCCGCCGAAGAAGCACTGTCCACCGCACTGGAGGACGGGCTCACCACCCGGCCCCTCTACACCTCGAACGACAGCTCGCCCGCTGCCGGCCTTCCCGGCTTCGCGCCCTTCACCAGGGGTGGCAGGGCCGAAGGGAACACCGCCGGCGGCTGGGACGTGCGCCCGCACCACACCCTGACGGACCCCGCGCGCCTGAACGAGGCCGTGCTCGCCGATCTGGAGAACGGTGCGACGTCCCTGTGGCTGACCGTGGGCGGGCCCGCCGGGATTCCGGCCGCCGGCCTCGCCCGGGCCCTGGACGGCGTCCTGCTCGACCTGGCCCCCGTGGCACTCGACGCCGGCGGTGAATTCGAGCCCGCCGTACGGGAGTTGCTGCGGCTCAACGAGGAGCAGGGCGTACCGAAGGAGGCCGTGCGCGGCAGTCTCGGCGCGGACCCGCTGGGCCACGCGGCCCGTACCGGCACCGAGCCGGACTTCGACGCCGCCGTCCGCTGGGCGCGGGTCTGTGACGCCGAATACCCCGGCCTGCGGGCGCTGACCGTGGACGCGTTGCCGTACCACGAGGCCGGCGGTTCGGCCGCTGAGGAGCTGGGCTTCTCGCTGGCGACCGGGGTCGCCTGTCTCCGGGAACTGACGGGGGCGGGACTGTCCGTCGAGGCGGCCTGTGCCCAGCTGGAGTTCCGGTTCGCGGCCACCGCCGACCAGTTCCTGACCATCGCCAAACTCCGCGCCGCACGGCTGCTCTGGGCGCGGGTCGCCGAGGTGAGCGGGTCAGTGGACGCCGGGGCTCAGCGGCAGCACGCGGTGACCTCGTCGGTCATGATGACGCGCCGCGACCCCTGGGTGAACATGCTGCGGACCACGCTGGCGTGCCTCGGGGCGGGTGTCGGCGGAGCGGATTCCGTGACCGTGCTGCCGTTCGACCATGCGCTGGGTCTTCCGGACGCCTTCGCGCGGCGCATCGCGCGCAACACCTCGACGATCCTGATGGAGGAGTCGCACCTGGCGCGGGTCATCGACCCGGCGGGCGGCTCCTGGTACGTGGAGCGGCTCACCGCAGAACTGGCCGCTGCCGCCTGGGAGTTCTTCCAGGAGATCGAGCGGGCCGGTGGTCAGGCCGCCGCTCTGCGCTCCGGCATGGCCGGTGAGCGGCTCGCCGCCACCTGGGCGGCCCGCAGCAGGAATCTGGCGCGCCGCAAGGAGCCGGTGACCGGCGTCAGCGAGTTCCCGAATCTCGCGGAGCCCCCCGTGGAGCGCGAACCGGCGCCCGCCGCCGCCTCGGGCGGAGGTCTGCCCAAGGTCCGCAGGGACGAGGCGTTCGAGGCGCTGCGTACCCGGTCCGATGCCCATGTGACGGCGTCGGGCGCGCGTCCCACGGTGTTCCTCGCCGCGCTGGGTCCGGCCGCGACGCACACGGCGCGGGCGTCGTTCGCCTCGAACCTGTTCCGGGCCGGTGGCATCGAGCCCGTCCACGACCCCGTTTCGGTGGACGCCTCGACGGTCGCCGCCGCCTTCGCCGCCAGTGGTGCGACGGTGGCCTGCCTCTGTTCCAGTGACGCGCTCTACGCCGAGCAGGCCGACTCGGTCGCCGCCGCCCTGAAGGCGGCCGGTGCCGGGCAGGTGCTCCTCGCGGGCCGGCCCGGTGAGTACGCCGGTGTCGACGGTCATGTCTTCGCCGGCTGCGATGTGGTCGCCGTCCTCTCCTCCGTACTCGACCGCATGGGAGTGGCGTGATGCAGAACCCCGGAACCACACCCGGTACCGCTGCGGGGAATCCGATCCCCGACTTCTCCGAGGTCCCGCTCGGCACGGCCGTCGCCCCTGAGGCGTCCGCCGACCGCTGGCGCGGAGCGGTGAAGGAGGCGACCGGCCTGTCCGACGAGGGTCTCCTCTGGGAGACGCCGGAGGGCATCGCCGTCAAACCGCTGTACACGGACGAGGACCTGGAGGGTCTCGACTTCCTCGGGACGTACCCGGGCATCGCCCCGTATCTGCGCGGCCCCTACCCGACGATGTACGTCAATCAGCCGTGGACCATCCGGCAGTACGCGGGCTTCTCCACGGCCGAGGAGTCCAACGCCTTCTACCGGCGCAACCTCGCGGCCGGTCAGAAGGGGCTCTCGGTCGCCTTCGACCTGCCCACCCACCGCGGCTACGACAGCGACCACCCCCGGGTGACGGGCGATGTCGGCATGGCGGGCGTGGCCATCGACTCGATCTACGACATGCGCCAGCTCTTCGACGGCATCCCGCTGGACAAGATGTCGGTGTCGATGACGATGAACGGTGCGGTACTGCCCGTACTGGCGCTGTACATCGTGGCCGCCGAGGAACAGGGCGTACCGCCGGAGAAGCTCGCCGGGACCATTCAGAACGACATCCTCAAGGAGTTCATGGTCCGCAACACCTACATCTACCCGCCGGGTCCCTCGATGCGGATCATCTCCGACATCTTCGCGTTCACCTCGCAGAAGATGCCCCGGTACAACTCGATCTCCATCTCCGGCTATCACATCCAGGAGGCCGGTGCGACGGCCGATCTGGAGCTGGCGTACACGCTGGCCGACGGGGTGGAGTATCTGCGGGCCGGGCGTGAGGCGGGCCTGGACGTCGACGCGTTCGCTCCGCGCCTGTCGTTCTTCTGGGCGATCGGCATGAACTTCTTCATGGAGATCGCGAAGCTGCGGGCGGCACGGCTGCTGTGGGCGAAGCTGGTCGGGGAGTTCGAGCCGAAGAACGCCAAGTCCCTCTCGCTGCGCACCCATTCGCAGACCTCCGGGTGGTCGCTGACCGCGCAGGACGTGTTCAACAACGTCACCAGGACCTGTGTGGAGGCGATGGCCGCCACCCAGGGGCACACCCAGTCGCTGCACACCAACGCACTGGACGAGGCGCTGGCCCTGCCGACGGACTTCTCGGCACGGATCGCCCGTAACACGCAGTTGCTGCTCCAGCAGGAGTCGGGCACCTGCCGGGTCATCGACCCGTGGGGCGGCAGCGCGTACGTGGAGAAGCTCACGCACGATCTGGCACAGCGGGCCTGGCAGCACATCGAGGAGGTCGAGGCCGCGGGCGGTATGGCCAAGGCCATCGACGCCGGTATCCCCAAGCTCCGGATCGAGGAGGCCGCGGCCCGTACGCAGGCGCGGATCGACGCCGGTCGCCAGCCGGTCATCGGGGTCAACAAGTACCGGGTGGAGACCGACGAGAAGATCGACGTGCTCAAGGTCGACAACTCGTCCGTGCGCACCCAGCAGATCGAGAAGCTGCGGCGGCTGCGCGAGGAGCGCGACGAGACGGCGTGCCAGGAGGCGCTGCGGGCGCTGACGGCCGCGGCCGGACGCGAACCCGGTCCGGATCTGGACGGGAACCTGCTGGCGCTGGCGGTCGACGCGGCCCGGGCGATGGCCACCGTCGGCGAGATCTCGGACGCACTGGAGAAGGTGTACGGCAGGCACGCGGGCCAGATCCGTACGATCTCCGGGGTGTACCGCAAAGAGGCAGGAGAGTCCCCCGCAGTGGACCGCACCCGCACGCTGGTCGACGCGTTCGAGGAGGCGGAGGGCCGTCGTCCGCGCATTCTCGTCGCGAAGATGGGCCAGGACGGACATGACCGCGGCCAGAAGGTGATCGCCACGGCCTTCGCCGACCTGGGCTTCGATGTCGACGTCGGCCCGCTCTTCCAGACGCCGGGCGAGGTGGCACGGCAGGCGGTCGAGGCGGACGTCCACGTCGTGGGTGTCTCCTCGCTGGCCGCCGGGCATCTCACGCTCGTTCCGGCGCTCCGCGAGGAACTGGCGGCCGAGGGTCGCGAGGACATCATGATCGTGGTCGGCGGGGTGATTCCGCCGCAGGACATCGAGGCGTTGCACGAGGCCGGGGCCACGGCCGTCTTCCCGCCCGGGACGGTGATCCCGGACGCGGCCCACGACCTGGTCACGCGGCTGGGTGCCGCGCTCGGCCACGAGCTGTGAGCCGCTGACCGCATGCCTGTGACCATCGACATCGACAGGTACGTGGAGGGGGTGCTCGACGGGAAGCGGGCGTACATCGCGCGCGCCATCACTCTCGTCGAGTCGACCCGCCCCCAACACCGGGTCCTGGCCCAGCAGTTGCTGAGCAGGCTGCTGCCGCATGCGGGGCAGGCCCGGCGCATCGGCATCAGCGGGGTGCCCGGCGTGGGGAAGTCCACGTTCATCGACGCGCTCGGCACCATGCTCACGGGCCTCGGGCACCGGGTCGCGGTGCTGGCCGTCGACCCCTCGTCCACCAGGACCGGCGGTTCCATCCTGGGCGACAAGACCAGGATGGAACGGCTGGCCGTGGACGGCCGGGCCTTCGTGCGTCCCTCCCCGAGTGCGGGGACGCTCGGCGGGGTGGCCAAGGCGACCCGCGAATCCATCGTGGTGATGGAGGCGGCGGGCTTCGACGTCGTGCTCGTGGAGACGGTCGGGGTCGGGCAGTCGGAGACGGCGGTCGCCAATATGGTCGACACGTTCCTTCTGCTGACCCTCGCCCGGACCGGCGACCAGCTCCAGGGCATCAAGAAGGGCGTCCTCGAGCTGGCGGACGTCATCGCGGTCAACAAGGCCGACGGCCCGCACGAGCGCGACGCCCGGTCGGCGGCGCGCGAACTGGCGGGCGCACTGCGGCTGATGCACCCGGCGGACGCCGCATGGACTCCCCCGGTGCTCACGTGCAGCGCCCGCGAGTCGAGCGGCCTCGACACACTGTGGGAGCGGCTGGAACAGCACCGCACCCTGCTCGACTCCACGGGCCGGCTGACGGCGAAGCGTCGGGATCAGCAGGTCGACTGGACGTGGGCGATGGTCCGCGACGAGCTGCTGGACAGCCTGCGCAACCACTCCGAGGTGCGGGCCCTCTCCCCTGCCCTCGAACAGCGGGTACGGGAAGGGGAGTTGACGGCCACGCTCGCCGCCGAACAGATTCTCGGCGCGTTCCGCGGCGGTGCGTCGGAGCCCGGGGACCGCGCGGGACCGACCGGCTGACGTCTCATGGCCGGCCTCCCGTGGGAGGCCGGCCACGTGGGAGGCCGGCCACAGCTCCGTATCTGCACGCAGCACTGAAATGCCGTGCGCGGACTCCGGTGCCTCCGGTACAGTTTTCACGTCCTGTTGTCTCCGATTGAGGTGGACGTTGCGCATCTGAGGTTCGCGATCATCGCGCCGTACGGCAGTCGCCGTACGCCCGTCACGCTGTAGCCGGCTTCCTGCCGCCCGTGACCCTGCGCGGATGCGACCTCGGTGCATGGGCCGTCCCCCGTTTTCCCGGAGGCCCTAGCCCCGTCCTTCCCGGTTCGGTCGCCGCGTGGTGCTCGCATACGACGCCCCCATCCCTGCGTTTGCGACTGCGAGAGTCCTCATGACCCACCCCATCGCGCCCAGCACCGCCGTAACCTGCTCCGCCCTGTCGTTCCGCTGGCCGGACGGCACTCCCGTCTTCGAAGGTCTCTCCCTCGGTTTCGGCCGGGGCAGCACCGGTCTGGTCGGCGCCAACGGTTCGGGCAAATCCACTCTGCTGCGACTGCTGGCCGGCCGGCTTCATCCCTCCCAGGGCTCGGTGAGCGTGACCGGCAGCGTCGCCCACCTTCCACAGAACATCACCCTCGACACGTCTCTGCGCGTCGACCAGGCCCTCGGCGTGGCCGTGCGGCGCGCCGCGCTGCGTGCCATCGAGGCGGGAGACGTCGACGAGAAGCACTTCGAGACGGTCGGTGACGACTGGGACGTCGAGGAGCGGGCCCTGGCGACGCTGGGCTCGCTCGGCCTCGCCGAGGTCGGGCTCGACCGCACCGTGGGCGAGCTGTCGGGCGGGGAGACGGTGCTGCTGCGCCTGGCCGCGCTGCTGCTGGAGCGCCCCGAGGTCCTGCTCCTCGACGAGCCGACCAACAACCTCGACCTGTTCGCGCGCCGCCGGCTCTACGACGCCGTCGGCTCCTGGCGCTCCGGTGTGCTGGTCGTCGTCAGTCACGACCGCGAGCTGCTGGAGCGCGTGGACCGGATCGCCGAGCTGCGGTCCGGTGCGGTGAGCTGGTACGGGGGCGGCTGGTCCGTCTACGAGGAGACTCTCGCCACCCAGCAGGAGGCGGCCGGGCGCATGCTGCGGGCCGCCGAGGCCGATGTGCGTCGCCAGAAGCGCGAACTGGAGGAGACCCGGATCAAAGTGGCCCGCCGCGAGCGGCACAGCAAGAAGATGGACGCCCAGCGCAGGGCTCCGCGCATCGTCGCGGGCGAGCGCAAACGGTCCGCGCAGGAGTCGGCGGACAAGCTCCGCGGTGTGCAGGAGGACCGGCTAGGCGAGGCGCGCGAGCGGCGTGAAGAGGCCGCGGACGCGATCCGCGCCGACGCCGAGATCCGTGTGAGCCTTCCGCACACCGCCGTACCCGCGGGCCGTACCGTCCTGAGCCTGCGCGGACTGCGCCCCGGATACGGCAGGCTGCGGGAGGGCAACCTGCAGGTGCAGGGTCCCGAACGCATCGCGCTGGTCGGGCGCAACGGCGCCGGCAAGACCACGCTGCTGCGCATCCTCACCGGGGAACTCGCCGCGCTGTCGGGTGAGGCCAGGACGCACGTACCCCTGCGGTTCCTCCCACAGCGGCTCGACGTGCTCGACGAGGAACTGAGCGTCGCCGCGAACGTGGCACGGATGGCTCCCGGCGTCACCGACAACCACATCCGCGCCCAGCTCGCCCGCTTCTCGTTCAAGGGTGCGCGCGCGGAACAGCCGGCGGGGACGCTCTCGGGCGGCGAACGTTTCCGCGCCGCGCTGGCGGCGACGATGCTCGCCGCACCAGCCCCGCAGCTGCTGATGCTGGACGAGCCGACCAACAATCTGGACGTGGCCAGCGTCCGACAGCTGACGAGCGCGCTCGATTCCTACGAGGGTGCGCTCCTGATCGCCAGTCACGATCTGCCGTTCCTGGATTCGGTCGGCATCACCCGCTGGCTGCTGCTCGGGGAGGAACTCCGGGAGAGCACGGGCGACGAGGTCCGAGAACTGCTCGCATCGCCGGAGGCCGGCTGACGAACGGGGAAGCCGAGCGGCGGGGGCGCCTGGCGAGGGCGCGAAATAGAGGAGACCTTCGCGAGCCGGAGGCCGGTAGTGGGGCCGTCGCAGAACGCGCACACGAACTGCTCGGCTTCCCTCCCGATGCCCGCGTTCCCCTCGTCAACTGCGCCGGCTTCGGGATGTACCACGCGGTCAACCCGGCGGTTGTCGATTCCATCGAGCGGGGCATCGTGTCCTCCGGGTCCCAGGCCCCCGAACTCCTCGCAGAGGAAGGCAACTTCGTCATCGACTTCCCGGCCACGCAGGACGTGTGGTCCCGGACCGGTGACGCGACGCGGCAGGAACACCTTTCTTCACCGGCCGCTTACAGCCGGACGTGCTACATTGCGCATGGCACATGTGTACGCCCCTTCTTCCGGGCGCCGGTGCTGTTTTCGTTCCACTCGCTGTTGCGCCCGTCCTTTCACGACCGGCGATCCAGCTTCTCCCCTCTCCGTCCGGCCCGGGCTCTCCTTCCCGTGTACGGGGCGTGATTTCGCCGCCCCGCCGTTCGCCGGACCCTCATTTCGCCCTGTCCGCGAAAGGACCCCTCTCATGACCAGCACACTCGAACGCCCCGTCACCCAGCAAGACCAGCCCGTCCGCACCGCCGGTGTCCTCGACACCGCGCAGAGCGGACACGGGGTCCTGCGCACCGACGGCGGCCACCCCTCCCCCGGCGACATCCAGGTGTCGTCCTCCCTGATCCGCCGGCACGGCCTGCGCAGAGGCGATGTCGTCGAAGGCACCTGCGACAGGCCCCGCGTCCTGAGCCGGGTCGAGCGCGTCAACGGCCGTGAGCCGGAGGCTCTCCGGGCCCGGCCGCACTTCCGTGACCTCACCCCGCTGCACCCCCGGGAGCGGCTGCGTCTGGAGACCGCTACGGGCGGCCCCGCGATGAGGCTCGTCGACCTGATCGCGCCGATCGGGAAGGGGCAGCGCGGACTGATCGTCGCGCCGCCCCGCACCGGCAAGACCGTGCTCCTGCAGCAACTCGCGGCAGCCGTAGCCACGAACCACCCCGAGTGCCATCTGATGGTGGTCCTCCTCGACGAACGTCCGGAAGAGGTGACGGACATGCGCCGCTCGGTACGGGGCGAGGTGTACGCATCGACCTTCGACCGGCCCGCGAAGGAGCACGTCGCTCTCGCCGAACTGGCCGTCGAGCGCGCCAAGCGCCTCGTCGAGCAGGGCCGGGACGTGGTGATCCTCCTCGACTCCCTCACCCGGCTCTGCCGGGCCCACAACAACGCGGCGGGCGCCGGCGGGCGGACGCTGAGCGGCGGTGTCGACGCGGCGGCTCTCACCGGCCCCAAGCAGATCTTCGGCGCGGCACGCCTGGCCGAGGAGGGCGGTTCGCTGACCATCCTGGCGACCGCACTCGTGGAAACCGGTTCCCGGGCCGACGACTACTTCTTCGAAGAGCTCAAGAGCACCGGCAACATGGAACTCCGGCTGGACCGCTCGCTCGCGGAGAAGCGGGTCTTCCCGGCCGTCGACATCGCCCCGTCCGGCACCCGGCGCGAGGAACTACTGCTGCCCGCGACAGAGTTGGCGACCGTACGGGGGCTGCGCCGCGCCCTCCGGTCCAGGGACGGACAGACCACCCTGGAGGCCGTGCTCGCTAAGATCCGCAGCACCCCGGACAACGCGACGTTTCTCCGGCAGGTGCACCACACCCTTCCCGGCGCCTGAGCCGCACAGGGGCGCGCCGCGGCACCGTACGGCACCGCGGCGCACGCGGTCATCCCTCGGCGTTCAGCGCGGCGGAGACCAGCGCTCGGGCCTCGTCCTGGACCTCGGCCAGGTGCTCCGGCCCCTGGAAGCTCTCCGCGTAGACCTTGTAGACGTCCTCGGTCCCGGAGGGGCGGGCGGCGAACCAGGCACTGTCGGTGCAGACCTTGAGGCCGCCGATGGCCGCACCGTTCCCGGGGGCCTCGGTGAGGACGGCCGTGATGGGTTCACCGGCCAGGGTGTCCGCGGTGACCTGCTCCGGCGAGAGCCCGGCCAGGACCGCCTTCTCCTCACGGGTCGCCGGGGCGTCGACGCGGGCGTACGCGGGGTCGCCGAACCGTGCCGTGAGCTCGTTGTAGTGCTGGGACGGGGTCGACCCCGTGACGGCGGTGATCTCGGAGGCCAGCAGGGCGAGGAGGATGCCGTCCTTGTCCGTGGTCCACACGCGGCCGTCGCGGCGCAGGAACGACGCACCGGCCGACTCCTCGCCGCCGAAGCCCAGGCTTCCGTCGTAGAGACCGTCGACGAACCACTTGAAGCCCACTGGCACCTCCGTCAACGGGCGGCCGAGGTCGGCGGCGACCCGGTCGATCATGGACGAGGAGACCAGGGTCTTGCCGATGCCCGTACCCGCGGGCCAGCCGTCGCGGTGGGAGTACAGGTACCGGATGGCGACGGCGAGGTAGTGGTTGGGGTTCATCAGCCCGCCGTCGGGGGTGACGATGCCGTGCCGGTCCGCGTCGGCGTCGTTCCCGGTGGCGATGGAGTAGGCGTCGCGTTGCGCGATGAGCGACGCCATGGCGTACGGGGAGGAACAGTCCATGCGGATCTTCCCGTCCCAGTCCAGCGTCATGAAGCGCCAGGTGGGGTCGGCAAGGGGGTTGACCACCGTGAGGTCGATGCGGTGGCGTTCGGCGATGCGTCCCCAGTAGTCGACGGACGCGCCACCGAGCGGGTCGGCGCCGATGCGGACACCGGCGTCGCGGACGGCATCCAGGTCGAGGACGGCCGGCAGGTCGTCCACGTACGCCGTGAGGAAGTCATGACGTCCGGTCGTGTCGGCGGCCAGCGCGCGGGCGTACGGAACGCGGCGGACCTCCTTCAGTCCGCCCTCGATGAGCGCGTTGGCACGGTCCTGGATCCATGAGGTGGCGTCCGACCCGGCCGGGCCGCCGTGCGGCGGGTTGTACTTGAAGCCGCCGTCACCCGGCGGGTTGTGCGAAGGGGTCACCACGATTCCGTCGGCGAGGCCGCCGGACCGGTCACGGTTGTACGTCAGGATGGCGTGCGAGACCGCCGGGGTCGGGGTGTAACCGTCGTCGGAGTCGATCAGGACGGTGGCGCCGTTGGCGGCCAGGACCTCCAGGGCGGTGACCCGGGCGGGCTCGGACAGCGCGTGCGTGTCGGCGCCGAGGTAGAGCGGCCCGTCGGTGCCCTGGCGTGCCCGGTAGTCGCAGATGGCCTGTGTGGTGGCGGCGATGTGGTCGTCGTTGAAGGCCGCCGCCGTCGCACTGCCCCGGTGCCCCGAGGTGCCGAAGGCGACTCGCTGGCCGGCCTCGGCCGGGTCGGGATGGACGGCGTAATAGGCCGTCACCAGCCGTGCCACGTCCACCAGATCTCCTGGCTGTGCCGGCTGCCCGGCCCGTTCGTGAACCATCTGATCTCCTCGTTCTCGGCCCGGCCGGCTCCCGCTGCCGGTGCTGCGGTGAAGGCCGGCCGACAGGTGTCCTGCCTGATTCTGCACTCCGGCCCGGCCGCCTCCCGCCGGGCGTGGCCGAAATGCCCAAGCTCGCGGGTCTTGACCGGTCCCGGATGCCGCCCGACAGTGGGGTACGGCCTCGGCCGTCCGGGACAGGGGTGGGGGCGGGGGCTCATGCAGCTCATCGACGTGTCCGGCTACGCGGTGCGCTCTGCCGTGATCATGATGCGGCGCAAGGACACACCGCTGAAGTTCATGCTCTTCCCGATGGTCCATGTGGCGTCACCGGCGTTCTACGCCCAGGTGAAGGACCGGCTCGCGGAGTGCGACCTGATCGTGCTCGAAGGAATCACGGGGAAGTCGCGGCGGGCTTCCATGCTGCTGCTGGCCTACCGGTTCGCGCCCCTCAGACGCCGCAACGGCCTGGTGGAGCAGACCGCGGCGAACGTGCTGCCGCCAGGAGTTCCCGTACTCTCCCCGGACGTCAGCGCCGTCGAGGCGATGGACGAGCTGCGGAGACTTCCGCGCCGGCTGTACTGGCCGCTGCTCTGCCTGGCCCCGGTCATGGGCCTCGTCTTCGCACTGCGCGGACCCCGCGCCTTCCTCGACCCCGATCTGACGGTGGAGGACCTGCCATCGACGGCACGCGCGGAGATGCTGGCGGACGACGGACTGGAGCACGCACTGCTCCACCGACGGGACGAGCGACTGCTCACCGCGCTGGCGGGCATTCACACCGAGCGGTGGCAGGAACCGATCACCGTGGCCGTCGTCTACGGCGCGGGGCACATGCCCGCGGTGGTCCGCGGCCTGCTGGACACCTACGGCTACCGCCCGCGCGACGGCGAGTGGTTCACGGTCTGCCTACCTGATCCCTGAGCCGCCCGGGACGGGGCCGCCGCGCCGGCAGCGGCGAACTTGCTCCACCACTGGCACGTATGACCGGTATCTGCGTTCACCTCGACCGTCTTCACGACGGGGATCTCGTCGCAGGCGAGCTTGCTCGCGTCCCACACGGAGCCGGGCAACGCGGGTCCACTGCTCACCGGGGCGCATAGCCCGCTGGGCGTACCCCTGTCGCGGTTGGCGAGTTTCAGACGTCGACTAGTGGTAACCGGGTTCTGTGACGGCACCGCATGGCCGTGTCGCCCGGTCCGCGTACCAACGAGCAGAACCTCTACGAGGAGACGTCATGCCTGCAGGTTCCAGCCGCAAACGCGAGCGCCAGTACGAGCACGTGAAGGAGAGCGCCGAGAAGCGCGGGGTGTCCGAGGGGCGTGCGAAGGAGATCGCCGCGCGCACGGTCAACAAGGAGCGTGCTCGCGCGGGCGAGGCGAAGACCTCCAGCAAGACCTCGACCCGTGACCCGAAGTCCGCGTCGCAGCGCGGCGGTCAGCGGTCGCACAGCGGGGCTCAGGGTCCCACAAAGGACCAGTTGTACGAAGAGGCGAAGAAGAAGAACGTCGAGGGCCGTTCGACCATGAACAAGGAGCAGCTCCTCAAGGCCGTCGGCCGCTGAACAGCGGCCGGTGGCAGCGGCGGACGCGGGGCCCACGCCCATGTGTCCCCGCGCCGCTGCCGCCCTCCGTGCCTTGCGGGGCCTCGCGGTGTCCTGAGGGTGTGAATCCGGGGCTGCGTCTCAGGAGCCGGGGCCGTGACGGGACCCCCGCGCCTGCGCTTCCGCGGTCCGCCCGGCGGCCTGGTACCGCTGTCCCTCCGCCTTGAGGCGTTCGTCCCCGAGAGCAGCTCCGTCCGCCCTCATCTTGGCGCCCCTCGCCCTCATGACCTTGGCTCGGATGAGCTCTGTGTGCCTTCCCATGGTCTGCTTGTTCCTCCCTGGGCCTGGGTTGAGCCGGATTATGTGGCGTCGCGCGGGCGCGCTCAGAGCTCGCGCAGCGCGGGCAGCAGCTTCTGTTCCGCCCAGCGGATGAACGGCTGCTGGTGCGCGCCGCCGATCTGCACCAGCGCGATCTCCGTGAAGCCCGCCTCGGCGTAGGGCCGGACCGCATCGACGAACTCGCCGACGTCGTCACCGCACGGCACGGACTTCTCGACATCCTCCTGCCGGACGTACGCGGTGGCCTGGTCGAACGCGGACGGACCTGGAAGCTCGGAGTTCACCTTCCAGCCTCCCACCGACCAGCGGAACTGGTCGTGCGCCCGCTCGACGGCCGCCCTGCGGTCCTCGTCGTAGCAGACGGGGAGCTGGCCGACGCTGGGCTTTCCCGAGCCGCCGTGCCGGTCGAATGCGGTCAGCAGCTCCTGCTTGGGTTCCGTGGCGATGACGAGGTCGGCCAGCTTGCCCGCGATCTCGCAGGAGCGGCCCCCCGATACGGCGACGCCGACGGGCACGCGGGTGTCGGGCAGATCCCAGAGTTTGGCGTTGTCCACGTCGAAGTGGGTGCCGCTGTGGCTGACGTACCCGCCGTCGAAGAGCGCTCCGATGATCTCCACAGCTTCTTCCAGCATGTCCAGGCGGACGTGCGCCGCCGGCCAGCCGGCACCGACGACATGCTCGTTGAGGTTCTCGCCCGAACCCAGGCCGAGCCGGAACCGGCCTTCCGAGAGCAGCTGCAGTGTGGCCGCCTTCTGCGCCACCACGGCGGGGTGGTAGCGGACGGTCGGGCAGGTCACGTACGTCATCAGCGGGATCGTGGACGTCGCCTGCGCCGCCGCACCCAGCACGCTCCACGCGTACGGGGCGTGGCCCTGCGCGTCGAGCAAGGGAAGTAGTGGTCAGAGGTGACGGAGAAGTCGAATCCCGCTCGCTCCGCCGCCACCACATCGTCGACGAGGGCCCGCGGGCCGGTCTGCTCGGTCATCATCGTGTATCCGAATTGCGCCATATGGTAGGCGTTTCCGGTATCCCACAGTTAAAACCCACACACGCTCCGCCTTCCGCGGCGCCGGGGAGGGAAGACCTGGCACGGCACCGCCCACGCCGCGCGACGATGTTCGGTCCGCCCTACTTTGGGTACGAGGGGAATTCGTTCCGCATTCGTTCACCGAAGGAGAGTTCTGATGGCCGAAGGAAGCGGCAAGGACAAGCTCGTCGGCAAGGCGAAGGAAGCCATGGGCAAGATGACGGGCAACCGTCGCAAGGAAACCGAAGGCAAGATGGAGCAGACCGAGGGCAAGGCCAAGAGGAAGCTGCGGGGCCGCCACGACCGTCCGCTGTAATCACCACTCGCCCGGCTGGGCGCGCCCCGTCATTCCGTTCGGCAGCAGTTCGGCACCGACCTTTCAGTCGGTGCCGAACTGCTGCCGAACGTAAGAGGCAGTTGCCGCTGCGCCGTACCGGGGCCAAACTGGGATCACAGCTAAGCGAGAAGGGAGCAAATCGTGATCTTGCTCGGAGTTATTCTTCTCGTCATCGGGCTCATCGCCGGTCTCTCCATTCTGTGGACGATCGGCATCGTGCTCGTGGTGATCGGAATTGTCCTGTGGATTCTCGGATCGATGGGGCACGCCGTAGCCGGACGAAAGCACTACTGGTAGCGCCGCCGACAGGACGGCGGCGCAATCCGGCGTATGCGGTATGCCTGCGCCGAACCGCCCAGGAAGCCGGTGGTCCGACTGCCGGGTCGGCAGATCGGGTCGGGCTTCCTGTTTCGAAGAACTTCCCGGAGCGGTCAGGCACGTTGGGCGCGAGGAGGCATCCAAGCGCTCCGACGATCTCACCGGCATTCGCATACCGGTCATCCGCGGGAAGTTCTCGCACCAGATCCATCAGCGCATCCGGAGCGTGTACCGATGAAGGGGACCCCAGCAGCGCGCCCCGGTCCGCGGGGAAGACCGCACGACTGAGATGACGCGCAAGATCCACCCTCACCTCTTCGGCCCCGGCCTCCGCCCTGGCCCGCTCCCGGTCCTCACCGGGTGGCGGTACCGGGCCGCCGGGGCCGACGCGCAGAACGTCGTCGGCAGGGGGTGCGCACACGCCCGGTTCAGTCGGCCGACAGGGCTTCGAGCAGGTCCCCCACCGCCGGATCGGGCAGGGAGCGTGCGACGTCTGCCTGCGAGACCATCCCGACGAGGGTGTGGCCGTCGATGACGGGCAGGCGGCGCACCTTGCGCGAACTCATCGTGCGAAGGATCTCCGATGCGTCGTCGTCCGCGCCGATGGTGACGGCCTCGCCCTGGGCGAGCTCCCCGGCGGTGGTTTCCGCGGGGTCCTTGTCGGCCGCCAGGACCTTGATCACGATGTCGCGGTCGGTGAGCACCCCTCGCAGCCGCTCGTCCGGTCCGCAGATGGGCAGGGCACCGACGCCGAGCTCCGCCATCTTGTGTGCCGCCACCAGGACGGAGTCGTTCGCACCGATGCACGTGACGTCGGGCGTCATGATGTCCCGAGCAGTAGCCATGAGGAACACGCCCTTCTTCTGTCTGCCTTCTGGTTGCGTGTCTGCCTTTCGGGACCGCCGACAGACCCCGAGCGGGTGTCGTCCCTGTCGGCTCGGGTCACCGGGCCGACAGGAATCGGCGCGGCGGCTGGGAGTGGTCTCATCGGTGATCGATGTGTCGGCATACACGCTTGCCCACGGCCCGGGCCGTTCGTACAGGGGTCAGGTGCCTGGGTACCCCCGTCTCCGGCGCCTATTCGAGATCGGAACCCGGAGATTGTGGACGGAGCGGCCCGGCCTGCCGACCGCCGAGCCGCTCCCGTTCTTCCGCTCGTACGCGCGACCGTCAGCCCCCGGTAGCGGCCGGAGGGCGGTTCGATGCGCTGGATCCTCCTGCTGCCGCTTCCGGTCCGGCGGCTGACGACGGCCGTCGCCGCCCGGTAGTTGTCCCATTCCCGGGCCCCCGGTACCCGCGAGCTCGACCCGCCCTGTCAGGCGGTCCCGTGACCCCGACGTACGCTTCGCCGCCGCGGTCACGGGACGTACCAACCTCGTCGTCTACGTGCTCTGCCACGCGCACCGATGACCTGTACACGTCATAACGCTCCCCACGGAACCCCGGGGCCACCCTGGCGCCCCCGCCTGATCCGTACGCTTCCGCCTCACCCGTACGGCCCCGCGCACGGACAGCGGCGTCGGTGCCGTCGTGCGAACCCAGCGGGCCCCGGCCGCGGCGCCGGGCCCTGGCACGCTCACGGCTCGCGTTGCGCGGGGGCGCGGCGTACGCACGATGGAGGCGGGGAGTACGCCGTGCCGCACCGGCTCCGGCGAGTCCCAGCCCCCGGGGCGCGGCGCGTCCGGGCCCCGGCACGATGTCGCGAACCGCCCCTCCGCCGGGGCGAAGGCCGAGAGGAAGCCATGCCCATCTGCACGACGCGAGACGGTGTCGAGATCTTCTACAAGGACTGGGGGCAGGGCCGTCCCGTGGTCTTCATCCATGGCTGGCCGCTGAACGGCGACGCCTGGCAGGACCAGCTGAAGGCGGTCGCCGACGCCGGCTTCCGCGGCATCGCGCACGACCGGCGCGGCCACGGCCGCTCCACCCCGGTGTACACCGGCTACGACTTCGACACCTTCGCGGACGATCTCAACGATCTCCTCACGCAGCTCGACCTCCGCGACGTCACCCTCGTCGCCCACTCCATGGGCGGCGGCGAACTCGCCCGGTACATCGGCCGCCACGGGACCGGTCGCATCAAGTCCGCCGTGCTTCTGTCGGCGATCACGCCGCTGATGCTCCAGGGCCCGGACAACCCCGCGGGTGTGCCGCAGTCCGTCTTCGACGACATCAAGAAGGGCATCCTCACCGAGCGTTCCCAGTTCTGGAAGGACACCTCGGTCGGGTTCTTCTCCGCCGACCGCGACGGCAGCAGGGCGACCCGGGGGAACCATGACGCGTTCTGGTACATGGCCATGGCGCAGACCATCGAGGGCGGCGTCGACTGCGTGGACGCGTTCGGTACGACCGACTTCCACGAGGATCTCAGGAAGTTCGACGTGCCGACCCTGATCGTGCACGGTGACGACGACCAGATCGTCCCGATCGACGCCACGGGCCGCAAGTCCGCCGAGATCATCCCTGGCGCGACTCTCAAGGTCTACGAGGGCGGCTCGCACGGCATCGCGCTCGTTCCCGGCGACAAGGAGAAGTTCAACAAGGACCTGCTGGCCTTCCTCAAGGGCTGAGCCCGGCGGGAGAACCGGGCCCGGCGACGGACCCGGTCATGGCCGCCCCAGGAGCTGGGCGCCGGCCGTGGTGTCCGCGCGGGCCGTGACGTACTCGGTGAGTTCCACGCGCCGCCAGGGATGGGCCCGGTAGGTGGAGAACCGCGCGACGCCGGCCGCCACCGCCGGGTCGGCGTTCTGCAGGACCAGGAGGCGCCACGCCACCAGGGCGATGCTCCGTTCGCCGAGAGTGCGGCGGAAGAGGCTGTCGTCGGTCGCGGTTGCGGTGGTGGCGGCCCTCCGGCATCGGTGCACCACATGACATGTGATCAGGTGTGGTGGAGAGCTTGACCAACCCGCAGCTGCTGATGCCTGGCTCGATTTCAGCAGCCAAACCACCCGTACGGTGCGATCGCCGCTTTCGTCAGCCCGTACGGACGAACGGCCGTTTCGCGTCGACAGGGCGTGGTGGAAGTTCTCGTCGCCGAAGACGGGCAGTTCCGTGCGTCCGGCCGCGCGGCCGGACGCGCATCAGGCCGGGCGTCCGGCCGGGCGCACTCCGCGTCGCCGCCCGAGGCGCCCGCCTCCCGCCCCCAGCGACTACGGACGCTTCACTTGCCGTTGTCCTCGGCGAGGGTGTGCGCGACGAGAGCGTTGGCGTGGCCGTGCCCCAGGCCGTGCTCGGCCTTGAGCCAGGACACGAGCTCCATGTGCCTGGTCAGGGGCGAGGAGCGGATCAGCTCCTTCCACTCCGCGATCGGGCGGCCGTGCTTGCTCTCGATCGAGGGGAAATAGCTGGCGGGGCCCTTCACCGGCTCAGTCATGTCGTGATGTCCCATCCGTCCGCGTGGTTGTCCGGGACGGTCACACCGTCGCGCCGACCCGGCAGAGAACTGGACGGTGTGGTACCGCCCCGGCTCCGACCGGTAGAGTACCCACGCGGAAACTGGACTGTCCAGTACCGACAGGCGGCGGAGGCGGTATGGAAGCGAACGAGCAGGGCCGGTCGGCGCGGAAGCACCAGGCGATCATGGAGGCCGCCACCGGCGCCTTCATGGAGAAGGGCTACTCCGGCACCAGCATGGACGACGTCGCGAGGCTGGCCGCGGTGTCCAAGCAGACCGTCTACAAGCACTTCAAGGACAAGGAGAAGCTCTTCGCGGAGATCGTTCTGGCCACCACCGAGCGCGTCGACGCCATGGTCGACCTGGTGGCCGGCCTTCCCGCCGACGCGGACGCCCTGGAAGAGAACCTCACCCGGCTCGCCCGCCAGTTCCTCTCCGCCCTCACCCAACCCCAGGTGCTCCGGCTGCGACGCCTGATCATCGCCAACGCCGACGCGTTCCCCGCGCTGGGCGCGGCCTGGTACGAACAGGGCTTCGAGCGCGTACTGGCCACCCTGGCAGCCACTTTCGGGCGCCTGGCGGACGACGGACTGCTCCGGGTCGACGAACCGCTCCTGGCCGCCCACCACTTCTCCGGTCTCCTGCTGTGGATTCCGGTGAACGAGGCCATGTTCCGCGGCAGTCCTCAGCACACCGAGGCCGAACTCGACCACTACGCCGCAGCGGGTGTCCGCGTGTTCCTCGCCGCGTACCGCTGACCGGCACCGTCCACCGGCCCCACCGGCCGGATGCAGCCGCCGTTCTCCGGCAGGCTGCACCTCACCTCTCCATGACCGCGCTCCGCGTGCTACGTGCCCCCAGCACTCTCAGCAAGGGCCGGGGTGAACGCGGGGCTCAGCAGGGGCTCAGCCAGTACACCCAGCTCCAGTCCGCGTACCGGTCCTCGCTGTAGCCGCCGGGCGAGGTCCAGCGGAGGATCTGACTGGAGTCGTAGAACTTCGCCGTCAGGGCCGCCCGCTGATTGTTGATCCACGACCCGGTCCCGCTCCAGTAGATGCGATAGGGGGAGTCGCAGGTGAACAGGGCGATCTTGGTCCCGGTGAAATCGGGTCCGGAGAAGGCGCACACGTACGTGTAGGGGCAGGAAGCCGCGGCAACGGCGCCGCCCGCCGCGTCGAGATCGCGAGCGCTCCTCTCCCCCGGAAGGGGCAGCGTCACCTCGGCCTGCGGCAGCAGGATCTTGTTCGCCGCCACCTGGGTCCCACCCCACTCGGCCAGGCGGGCATCGACCTTCGCCTGGAGGGACGCGGCCTCGGCTCCGCTCAGCCCGGCACCTCTCGCCTGGGCCGAGAAGTCCGGGGCAGCGACGCCGCTCGTACCCCGTGCGCTCTCGGTCACGGCCGCGGCGCCTGCTGTCCCCGCCGTGGCCACACACGCGGCGAGCGTCAGCATCAGGGCGATGACGACCCGTCCCACCCCGGTCGATCCGCGAAAACGCCGCTCAGTCCGGTTCCGGTTCACGAAAGTACTCCTCTGGTTGGCTTTCCCCCATGGGGCCGACGCCAACTCTGCTGCGGACCGCACCCCTTGGTCATTGGCCGAGCGTGCAACGACCGTTCGCAACGAGTGCACCGCGCCGGTACTCGCCCGGGGCCATCCCGTAGGAGGAACGGAACATCCGGCTGAACGTCGCCGCGTTGCCCAGCCCCCAGCGCGCGGCGATGTCATGGACCGGCACGTTGCGGAGCCGCGGGTCGGTGAGGTCGGTGGCACAGTTCTCCAGCCGTTGCCTCCGTATGGCGGCGGCCACGGTGTCCTGGCGCTGCCGGAAGAGGTGATGCAGCAGCCGGACCGAGATGTGGTGCCGGGCCGCGATCACGCCGGGCGCGAGCGCCGGATCGGTGAGGTTGTCCCGTACGAAGACGTCGATCCGGGCCAGCAGGAGCTCGTGCCGCGTCTCCGGCGACAGACACTCCTCGGCATCGAGGTGGTGGGCGAGGAATCCACTGGCCAGGCCGAGCACCGTATCGCCCAGGCGCAACCGGCTCCGTTCGTCGAGCACGGCCGCCTCCGCCGACAGCGAACCGAGAAAGTCCGCCAGCAGGGCGCCGACCCCGGTCCGGGCTTGCAGGCCATGCGCGAGCAGCCGGGCGACCCTGGCCTCGGGCAGCGGTACGAGCGCGCGCGGCATGTGGAGAATGAGCGCACGCGAAACCCCGGCGTCGGGCCCGCCCGTCGCCTCGCCGCGATAGGGCCGGGACGAGGTCCACAGGGTGATGTCCCCGGCACGGAGCCGGGTCGTATGACGCTCCTGCGAGAAGCCCATCACCCCTTCAAGAATCAGAGTGAGTTCGTACACCTCGGGATCGTCCCGCCTGATCAGCCCTGCCGTGCGCTCCGACCGCAGCGCGGGAAACGAGATCTTCGTCAGCTGGAGCCGCCCCAGATCGAGCGAGCCGAGGCTCGCGACGAAGTCCGCGGCGAAGTCGCTGGTGATCGAAGTGGGCTCCACCCCACGCCAGACGGCGTCCCGCCACCACTCGAACCGCTGCTCCCGCGGTAACAGCGCCGTGTCGAACTCCGTGAACGCCATCAGTTCGTCCCCCCACCCGAGCGGCACACAGTTGCCTCGTACACGGTGGCCCGTCGGGCGCGCGGCACACAACGCCGCCCCGTCGGCCCGCGGCCTCCGTGGCCGAGAAGGGCCTCCGTCCCCACCGCGTCACCCCCTCCGACGGCCCCGCGGTCCAGGGCTGTCGGAGTGAACCCTGCCCGGCGGTGCCCCCCGCCGGGCAGGCATAAGCGCATCCGTGATCCGGCCGACGGCCGAAGCACGTGCACGCGTGGAACGAAGACCGAAGGGGGTTGTCCATGCTTGATACGCGGACGGCGCGGGCAGGCGCCGCCGATGGTGCCGGCCCCGGCGAGGCCCCGTACGGTGCGGGCGACGCCGCCGCTGCCGTCAACGGCGTTCTCGCCGAGCACCTCGCCGCGAGGCTCGTCGAGGCCGGCGAGGTGGACGGCCTGTTCGCCCAGGAGGTGGCGGGCAGGGTCGCCGAGTTCGTCGAGCGAGGGGGAAAACGTCTCCGGACGGCCTTCCTGTGGTGCGGGTGGCGGGCCGCGGGCGGAAGCGGGTCGTCGAGGACCGTGTTCCGTGTCGCGGCGGCGCTGGAGCTCCTCCAGGCGTGTGCGCTCGTACACGACGACCTCATGGACGGGTCTCCCGTGCGGCGAGGCGCACCAGCGGTGCACACCGACTTCGCAGGGGCGCACCGAGCCGGGCGCATGAAGGGTTCACCGGATGCCTACGGCACGGCCGCCGCCGTACTGACGGGCGATCTCGCGCTGGCGTGGGCCGACGACCTGCTCACCGACACGGCGCTCGGCTCGCCGCACGGACGGCAGCTGCACCGTGAGTGGCAGGCGATGCGGACGGAGATGGTGGCCGGCCAGTACCGGGACATCCACGCCCAGGCCGTGGGCTCGTCGGGGATGGACGAGGCCGTGACCGTCGCCACGCTGAAGAGTGCGCTCTACACCGTCGCGCGGCCGCTGGCGTTGGGCGCGTCCCTGGCCGGCGCCGCCCCGGGCGCGCTCGACGCGCTGCGCTCCGCCGGCCGGTGTGCGGGGCTCGCCTTCCAGCTCCGTGACGATCTGCTGGGGGCCTTCGGGAACCCCGCGGTCACGGGCAAGCCCGCCGGCGAGGACCTGCGCGGCCGGAAACTGACGTATCTCCTCGCGGTGGCGACCGAGCTCGCCGCCGCCGCCCACGACGAGGACGCCGTCGACGCGCTGAGGCCCGACGCCGCTGGACCAGGCACCGCCGCCCGCTCCGACGAGGCGATCGGCCGGATGCGCGCGGCGCTGGAGCGCACGGGCGCACGGGCGGTCGTGGAAGCCCGGATCGCCGAGCTGGCCGCCATGAGTGTGAGTCAGTTCGGCGCCACGGGCGCCGATCAACACGTGCGCCGGGAGTTCGCCTCGCTGGTCGAACGCGCGGTGGGCACGGCGCCGGAGCAGGACGGGGAGAGCGTGTGGAAACCGTAGCGGGTCCGACGGACCATGTCGTCGTGGTCGGTGCAGGGTTGTCCGGACTCGCCGCGGCCCTGCACCTCCTGGGGGCCGGCCGGCGGGTGACGGTCGTCGAGCGGGACGCGGTGCCCGGCGGTCGGGCGGGCCGGGTGGAGCTGGGCGGATACCGCGTCGACACGGGGCCCACCGTTCTGACGATGCCGCATCTGGCGGACGATGCCTTCGCGGCCGTCGGCGACAGCCTGCACCGGCGCATGGAACTCATCCCGCTCGATCCTGCCTACCGCGCCCGCTTCGCGGATGGCTCGACACTGGACGTCCACACGGACGGTGACGCCATGGAGGCGGAGGTGCGGCGCTTCGCCGGGCCCTCCGAGGCTGCCGGGTACCGCAGGCTCCGGTCCTGGCTGGAGCGGCTGTACCTGGCGCAGATGCGCCGGTTCATCGATACGAACTTCGACTCGCCCTTCCGACTGCTCCACCCCGACCTGGCCCGGCTGGCGGCACTCGGCGGCTTCGGACGGCTGGACCCCGGGATCAGCAGGTTCCTTTCGGACGCCCGGCTGCGGAGGGTCTTCTCCTTCCAGGCGCTGTACGCGGGGGTGGCGCCGGCCCGGGCCCTCGCCGCGTACGCCGTCATCGCCTACATGGACACGGTGGCGGGCGTCTGGTTCCCCCGGGGCGGTATGCACGCGCTGCCCCGGGCCATGGCGGACGCGGCCGGCGACGCGGGTGCGGCGTTCCGGTGGTCGGCCGAGGTGACCGAACTGGAGCGTTCCGCCGGACGCGTACGCGCCGTGCACCTCTCGACGGGTGAACGGATCGCCTGCGACGCGGTCGTCCTCACGCCCGACCTGCCGGTCGCGCACCGCCTCCTGGGACGCGCTCCCCGGCGCCCGGTACGGCTGAGCCACTCCCCCTCCGCGGTGATCCTCCACGCCGGTACGGACCGCACCTGGCCCGAACTGGCGCACCACACGCTCTCCTTCGGGTCCGCCTGGGAGGGGACGTTCGACGAGCTGACCCGCACCGGACAGCTGATGAGCGACCCCTCGCTGCTGATCACCCGGCCGACGACGCACGATCCGGGACTCGCGCCGGAGGGCAAGCACCTGCACTACGTCCTGGCCCCGTGCCCCAACACCACGACCGGGCCTCCCGCCGCCTCGTGGCACGACCTGGGGCCGCGGTACCGCGACAGTCTGGTGGCCGAGCTCGAACGCCGCGGGCTGCACGGATTCGGGGCGTCCATCGACCGCGAACTACTGGTCACACCGGTGGACTGGACCGCCCAGGGGCATGCGGCGGGCACACCGTTCTCCGTGTCCCACGCCTTCGCCCAGACGGGGCCCTTCCGGCCGCGGAACCTCGTACGCGGCTGGGACAACGTCGTCCTCGCCGGATGCGGGACGACGCCGGGAGTGGGTGTCCCCACGGTCCTCATCAGCGGGAAACTCGCCGCCGCGCGCATCACCGGCCTCAACCGGCCGGCGCGTCTGCACGCGGCCCCCTCGCCACGGACCGTCGTACCGTCCTCGAAAGGCGCCCGCCGATGACCCGACGTGAACTGGACGCAGCCGGCATCACCGAGCCCGGACTGCGCGCCGCCTATACCCGGTGCAGACAGCTCAACTCCCGCCACGGCAGGACGTACTTCCTGGCCACACGTCTACTGCCGGTCGAACGCCGCTGCGCGGTCCACTCCCTGTACGGCTTCGCCCGCTGGGCGGACGACATCGTCGACGACCTCGACCGGCGCGAGACGCCCACGGAACGCGACCGGCTGCTGCTTCTGCTGGAGAGCGACCTCACGCACGCGCTGCGCACGGGCGGCGGGGAGGAGCCGGTGGTGCGGGCCGTGGCGGACACCGCTGAGCGGTACGCCATCGAGCCGGGGCTGTTCGCCGATTTCCTGGCCTCCATGCGCAGCGACCTGAACGTCACCGACTATGCGACGTACGCGGATCTGCGGGCCTACATGCACGGTTCGGCGGCCGTGATCGGGCTCCAGATGCTGCCCGTCCTGGGCACGGTGACGGCCGTCGAGGAGGCGGCACCGCACGCGGCGGCGCTCGGTGTGGCGTTCCAGCTGACCAACTTCCTGCGGGACGTGGGCGAGGACCTGGACCGGGGGCGCGTCTATCTGCCGGCGGACCTGCTCGCCGCCCACGGGGTGGACCGGCCCCTGCTGGAGTGGAGCCGTCGCACCGGTCGCCGTGATCCGCGCATCCGCGCCGCCTTCGTGGCCGCGGACGCGATGACAAGGGACGTGTACCGCTCGGCCGAGCCGGGCATCGGCATGCTCGATCCGCGGGTGCGGCCCTGTATCGGTACGGCGTACACGCTGTACGGGGGCATTCTGGACGCCATCGCCGACGACGACTACGCCGTGCTGCACCACCGGTCGGTGGTCCCGCGCCGGCGCCGGGCGCGTACGGCCGCCGTCGGGCTCCTGCGCATCATGAGCGCGCGGTTCCGCGCCCCGGCGCCGGACCCGGTGACGCCCGCGCACGGCACCGTGCCCCAGAGGGAAGGACTCGTCCGATGAACGACCCAGGAAGCCGGGCGGGCTGGACCTCGCCGCTGCGCGTGCGCAGGGGGGCGGGGTGGGAGGCGCAGGCGCCGACGTGGCAGGAGGCGAAGCCCTCCGTGATCTCCGCCGCCCTCAAGCGGGCCGCCGCGAGGCCGTCGGGGAACTGGTTCGTCGTCGGCTCCTCCCGGGGCATCGTCCGCGGCCGCCCCTACGGCCGCACCGTGAGCGGCGTGGAGGTCGTGCTGTGGCGCGCGGATACGGGTGAGGTACGGGCCGGGCCCGGTGCCTGCCCGCACCTGGGGGCTCCGCTGCGCGAGGGCAGAGTGGTGTGCGGGACGCTCGTGTGCCGCTGGCACGGCCTGGCTCTGGAAGGCGGCCCGTTCGCGGGCTGGGAGCCGTTGCCCGTTCACGACGACGGGGTGCTGGTGTGGGTACGTCTCGACCAGGCGGGCGGCGAGGAGCCGCTGGAGCGCCCGGTCCTGCCGGTGCGGCCCTCACCGGGAGACGCGGTGGACTCGGTCTTCACGGCGGTGGGCCGGTGCGAGCCGGAGGACGTGGTGGCGAACCGGCTCGATCCCTGGCACGGGTCCTGGTTCCATCCGTACTCGTTCGTCGATCTGCGGGTGGTGGACACGCCCCGGGGCGGCCTCGACGACGGGTTCACCGTCGAGGTGTCGTTCCGGGTCGCCGGCCGGCTGGTGGTGCCCGTACGGGCCGTGTTCACCGCACCGGAGCCGCGCACGGTCGTCATGCACATCACCGAGGGCGAAGGGGCGTCCTCGGTCGTGGAGACGCACGCCACTCCCCTGACGCCCAGGGGACACGCACGGCCGCGGACCGCGGTGACCGAAGCGGTCGTCGCCGCCTCGGACCGGCGCGGTTTCGCCCTGGCGCGGGCCACCGCACCGGTCCTGCGACCGCTCATGCGCCGGGCGGCCGGTCGCCTGTGGCGCGACGACCTCGCCTACGCCGAGCGCCGCTGGTCGCTGCGCAGCACCGGCCGCTTCCCCGGCTGAGACGCGGCGCCGCCGGCTGAGACCGCGTCGAGTCCCCGGAGGCTGCGCGGAGTCGTCCGAGACCGCGGAGCCGGCGGACTCGGCCGACCGGGGTGAACCCGGCCGGCACCGGCCCGTTGCGGTGTCAGCCGGGTCCGGTCAGACCGGCGACCGCCCGCAGGATCGCGGAACGGCCCGCTCGGGGCACCGTCCAGAGAACCTGCCCGCGCACACCCCACCCGGCGAGCAGGGCGTTGGCGGCGAGGAAGCCCGTGGTCGCGGCGCGTTCCATCAGTGCGACCGGCAGCGGGCACCGGACCGTGTCGCCCGCTGTCATCACCTGCGGGTGCGGAGTACGTACGGAGGGCCGGTGCGCGTGGCCGCCGACGGGGAACAGAGGGCAGTCGGCCCGCCATTCGTGGCGGTCGTCGACGATCCGGGCGTCGCGTGTCTCCGGGTACACCGTGTACAGGTGGGTGATCAGCGATTCCTGGACCTCCTTCCGCTCGCGCCGGGGGTCGACGGCGTAGGCGTGCAGTTCCACCACCGACCCGCCCGTCCGCCGCGCCCAGCGAGCCGCTTCGCCCTCCCACCGGTCCAGGACGCTGATGTTGTCCAGGCCCTCGTAGCCGCTGGTGCCGAGGAAGCCGGGGCGGTCCGCGCGCACCGGCCGGTCGAGCCAGAGCCGTGAGACGAGGAACGGCGGGGCGGTGCGCAGCCGGGCGATGTCGTCGCGCCAGGCGGTGGTGCCCAACCGGGGTGACGTCGCCACGACACGCCGCAGTCCGGCCACGTCGAGGGCGAGGACCGCCGCCTCGTGGAGCTCGGTTCCGCCGTCCGTCTCCACTTCGACTCCGCCGCCGTCGACCGGCCGGACGCCGTGGACGGCGGTGCCGGTGCGCACATCGGCTCCGAGCCGTTCCAGGTACCCGCCCAGCGGCTCCCACAGGGCCTGGGGGAACGGTTCGCGCGGTACGTCGAAGAGCAGGCCCTCGGACGAGCCGAGGAAGTAGATGTGGAACATCAGCAGCAGTTCGGCGGCGGACAGTTCGCGCGGGTCCGCGAAGAAGCTGCGGGAGAAGACCTCGAACGCCAGATGGTGGGCCGCCTCGGGGAATCCGATCCCGTGCAGGAAGTCCTGGGCGCTGACGCCGTCGAACCGCTCGTAGACCCCGGGCACCCGCACGTCGAGGAGGGGCAGCGCGGCCCGCGGGTCCATGGCGGCCAGGTCGCGCCAGCCGAAGGTGGGGCTGAGAGCGACGAATCCGAGGGCGCTCCAGGGCGGTGTCCTGGGGACGCGGGCGAAGCTGTCGGTGAGACCGCCGCTGTGCCGCAGGGGGTAGTCGGGCAGCGGTACGAGCCCTGTGAGTCCGGGGTCCGTACGGCGCAGCAGGCCGCGCAGGTTGTAGTACTGCCGGAAGAAGGCGTGGAAGCCGCGGCTCATGGTCGCCTCGGAGCCGTCCGCGAGGCGGGTGCGCCATCCGGTCAGCCGGCCGCCCAGCGACTCCTCGCGCTCGTAGAGCGTGACCCGTACACCGCGTTCGGCGAGGGCCGTCGCCGCGGCCAGGCCGGCGATGCCACCGCCGATCACGGCGGTGCGTGGCGCCTCGCCGGTGAAACGGTCCCGTCCGGGGGCGGGCAGGATGACCTCGGCCCTGCGGTCCCGGCCGCGGCGGGTGGTGCCGGGGCGCTGCGGGGCCCTCATGGGGCCACCGGCTTCGCGGGCCGTGGGCCGGTTCCGGCGAGGAAGGTGTGGACGATGCCGGTCTGCCATCCGGCGACCGGGAGGGTGCGTACACCGGCGAATCCGGCCCGGGTGAGCCGGGCGGCGAAGGCGGGGGCCGTGTCGAACGCGAGGACGCTGCGCCGCAGATGGTGGTAGAGCCGCCGGTCGCCGGTGAGCGTGCCCGCGGGGATGATCATTCCTCGGCACACCGCCTCCCACAGCGCGCGGTGGACCGGGGAGCCGCTGAGGCTGTACTCGTGCACCGAGAGGCGTCCGCCCGTCGTCAGCAGAGCGCGGACGTCGGCGAGCACGGCGTCCTGGTGGGTGACATTGCGGAACAGGTAGGCGGCGAAGACCGCGTCGTAGGACTGCGCGTCCTCGGCCGCGAGGAGTTCCTCGGCGGTCAGGTGGAGGAAGCGCACGGTGCCGGGCCATGGCTTGGCGAGCGCGCGTTCCAGCATGCCCGCAGAGGCGTCCACGGCCGTGATGTGCGCGTGCGGGGCGGCCCGGAGCAGCGCCCGGGTCGACGCGCCGGTGCCGCAGCCGAGGTCCAGGACGCGCAGGCCGTTCCCACCGTCGGGCAGCCGGAGCCGGCGGGCTGAGCGGTGCAGGTCGGTGTGGTGGCCGGGGTTGACGGCCGCGATCTGGTCGTAGGTGTGCGCGGCATGGTCGAAGGCGGCGGTGAGGTCGTGGTCCTGTAGCAGCGTCATCAGCGGCTCTCTCCGGATCGGGTGGGGGCGCGGCGGGGCAGGAAGGGAAGTTCGGCAGCGGTGCGGAGCATGGGGAGGACCGGGGTGCGCAGACCGATGCCGAACTCCTCCCACGGCGTGCCGGCACCGTCCAGGAAGCGCAGCAGCCGTTCCATCGGGACGCGGTGGAAGAGGTCGGTGAAGAACCGCGGGCCGTCGATGCGTCCGGTGTCGAGCGCCCGCAGGAGGACCGCGTCCATGGCGAGCGCGCGTCGGCCGTGGGGGCGCGGCACGGTCTCCCCGCCGTCGCGCACGGCGGCGGCGATGGCGCGGCTCTGGCGCTGTACGGCGGCGAAGGTGTAGCCGGTGGCGGGGCGGGTGGCGCCTCCGGCCGCACCGATACGGAAGACGGCGTGCCCGGTCCGGCGCGGGAAGCGGGCGTCGGTCATGGGGATGACGCCCTGCTCCGCGGATTCGACGGTGAGCGGCCCCAGGCGCAGTACGTCGTCGGTGTACTGCCGCAGGGCGCTCTCGTACGCGGCGGTCGTCAGCGGGGTGCGGGAGAACTGGGTGTACTCCACCAGCGCGCGCCGGGAGGTGAGGGGCAGGACGTAGCCGAAGGCGAGGCCGTGGGCGGGCTGCGGTACCCGGAAGTCCATGAGGTCCGCGACGCCGGGGTCGAAGCGCGGGGAGTCCGTGCGGACGAACCAGCCGCGGAAGTGCTGGAGGAGGAGGGTACGGGCCGGTGGCAGCCGGGGCAGGGGGCGGGAGTCGAAGACGTGTCTGCCGTACAGCGTCAGCGTACGTCCGTCGGCGGTGGTGCAGCGGACCTCGGCTCCGCCCGCGACGTCACGCACACTGTGGGCCGTCGCGCGCACGACGCGCGCGGCGGGACAGGCAGCGAGCCGGGAGCGGACCAGTTCCTCGAAGGGTGCGGAGCGCAGCATGCGGTAGCGCAGTGGGGCGGGGTCGGACGTGATGACCCGGCCTTCCGGGCCCCTCACCCGCAGGCGGGTCCAGGACGCGACGACGGCCTCGTCGAACTCGCCCGGCCCGTCGTCCCAGTAGCACCAGGTGCGTTCGGCCGGTCGTAGCGGGCCCTCGGGAGCCTCCACGACCGTCACCGCCGTGGTCCCCGTTCTCGTCAGCCAGTGCGCCAGGCAGAGCCCTGCCGCTCCACCGCCGACTACGACGGCGTCGGACCGTTCCCACTCCCCGGGCACGCGGCGGTTCACCGGGCCCTTCGGCCGGGGGACGGCGTTTCACCGGGGGCGGTCCTCACGGCCAGGACTCGCGTGCCGTCGATCTCCACGCCTCACTCCTGTTTCGCCGGGTCGTTGACGTTCTCGTTTCGGACGTCCGCCCGCACCCGGATGCGCCCGGCGGGAACCTGCCTTGATCGACCGCCTCCCGGGGCGAGTTCCGCGGCCACCACCGGCTGACGGCTCGTCAAGCCGACCACGATCCGGCCGCCGATGCCAGGAACCAGCGCGCACCTCGTCCTCGCGTCGCGCGTCCGTGGACCGGCAAGGGACCGGTACAGCAGGCGGCACACCGGACGGCACAGCGCACGGCTCCGACAGGAGGGCGGACCGGGAGGGGTACCAGCTCTATAGGCTGAACGCGTGGCGAGTACAGGAAAGACACGGGCGGCGGAGTCCGCCGCGAAGGCCGACGGGCAGACGAGCGGGCAGGCCGGCGGGCAGGAGCTCCACGCCTTCGCGGTGCAGCTGCGGCGCATGAACGGCGAGATCAACCGGCTCGCCCACGCCTTCGCGGCCGAGCAGGGGCTGCACGCCACGGACATCCAGGCACTGGCCGCGATCCTGGACTCGGAGACGCCGCTGACCCCGGGCCGTCTGCGCCGGCACCTCGGCCTCACGTCGGGCGCGGTCACCGCCTGCCTGGACCGGCTGGAGAGAGCGGGGCACATCCGCAGGGCGCGGGAGAGCCCGGACCGCCGCGTGGTGCATCTGCACTACCTCCCGGAGGCCAAGTCGGCGGCCCGGAGCACCTTCATGCCCCTCGCCGCCGCCACCGCACGCGCGCAGGAGCGATTCAGCGGTGAAGAGCTCACGACAGTGCTCCGCTTCCTGACCACCTTGAACGAGGAACTGGACCAGCCGCGGCAATAGCGCCGGCCGACTTTGGACGCGGTGCATCCGAACCGTCCTCACCAGGGGAATGAGAAATGGCACGCCTGACCAGGGCTGCCCAAAACTCTCTCAATGATTGAGATAGTCTCCAATCAAGAGATGTCGTCCCCATCCTCACCAGGAGTGCAATGTCCAGCTCCACACGGCTTCTGCGGTGGCTCGTCCCCGTGGTCCTCCTCGTCGCCTGGATCGGAGTCGGCGGAACGCTCGGCCCCTACGCCGGCAAGCTCGGCGAGGTCGCCACCAACGATCAGGCGGCCTTCCTTCCGCAGAACGCCGAGTCCACCCAGGTCATCGAGGCGCAGAAGGCGTTCCGTCAGGACGAGACCCTCCCGGCGATCGTCGTCTGGACCGCCGGGGACGGTGGCGACGTGAGCGCCGGGCAGCGCGCCTCGGCAACCGACGCCCTGGGTTCGCTGGAAGGACTGTCCGGCACCGTGGGCCAGGCGTCCCCGGCCGTCCCGTCCAACGACGGGCAGGCCCTTCAGGGCGTCGTCCAACTGCGCCCGGACCTCGGCGACCAACTCCCCCTCATACTGGAGAAGGTGGGCGAAGCCGCGGAGCAGGTGCCCGGCACGACGGTCCACATCGCCGGGCCGGCGGCAAGCCAGGCCGACCTGTCGGACGCCTTCGCGGGCATCGACGGCCTGCTGCTGGGCGTCGCCCTGGCCACCGTTCTGATCATCCTGCTCCTGGTCTACCGCAGCATCCTGCTGCCGCTCGTCATCATCATCGGCGCCGTCCTCGCACTCGGCCTCGCGTGCGGCGTGGTGTACGCGCTGGCCGAGCGGGACATCGTCCGCGTCGACGGGCAGGTGCAGGGCATCCTCTCCATCCTCGTGATCGGCGCCGCCACCGACTACGCGCTGCTCCTCACCGCGCGCTTCCGCGAAGAACTGGAGCGGCACGGCGACCGGGTGACGGCCATGCGGGCGGCGGTACGCGAATCCGCGGGCCCGATCGTGGCGAGTGCCGCGACCGTCGCCCTCGGTCTGATCGCTCTCCTGCTCAGCGATCTCACCAACAACCGCGCGCTGGGGCCGGTGGGTGCCATCGGCATCGTCTGCGCCGTGCTGAGTTCGCTCACGTTCCTCCCCGCCGCACTGGTTCTGCTCGGCCGCAGCGCGTACTGGCCCGCCCGCCCGAAGCCGGCCGGAGCCACCGGCGGGAACGGCGGACGAGGCGTATGGCCCCGGGTCGCCGCCCTGGTCGACCGTGCCCCGCGCAAGGTCTGGGCCGTCACGCTCGCCGGGCTGCTCGCCTGCGCGGCCTTCGCGCCGACGCTGGAATCGAAGGGGGTCCCGCTCGACGAACTCTTCGTCAACGACGCCCCCTCCGTCACCGCGCAGGCCACCCTGGGCAAGCACTTCCCCGGAGGATCGGGCAACCCGGCCGTCGTCATAGCCGCCGCAGACACGGTCGAGCAGGTGACCGCCGCGGTCGCCGGGACCGAGGGGGTGGCGACCGCGGCTCCGGTCACGGCATCCGGGCGGCCCGGTGGCGGTGCACCGCTGGTGGCCGATGGCAAGGTCCGGATCGACGCGACGCTCCAGGCACCGGCGGACAGTGACGACGCGAAGGAGACGGTCGCCCGGCTACGGGAAGCCGTACACGCGGTTCCCGGCGCCGACGCCCTGGTCGGGGGGTACACCGCCCAGCAGTACGACACCCAGCGGACCGCGGAGCGCGACCGCATGCTGATCGTTCCCGTCGTGCTGGCGATCATCCTGGTCATCCTGGTGGGACTGCTCCGTTCCCTCCTCATGCCGGTTCTGCTGGTGGCCACCGTGGCGCTGAACTTCCTGGCGACCCTGGGAGTGTCCGCGCTCGTCTTCCCGGCGGTCTTCGGCTTCTCCGGCACGGACGCCTCGGTGCCGCTCTACGGATTCGTGTTCCTGGTGGCCCTGGGCGTCGACTACAACATCTTCCTCATGTCGCGGGTCCGGGAGGAGTCGCTGAAGCACGGCACGCGCGAAGGTGTGCTGCGCGGCCTCACAGCGACGGGCGGGGTCATCACCTCGGCCGGTGTCGTGCTGGCCGCCACGTTCGCCGCGCTCGGGGTCATCCCCCTCGCGTTCCTCGTCCAGATCGCGTTCATCGTCGCCTTCGGCGTACTGCTGGACACCCTCGTCGTCAGGTCCCTCCTCGTCCCGGCGCTGGTCAGGGACATCGGCCCGAAGGCGTGGTGGCCCGGGGCCCTGAGCCGCCGCCCGGAACAGGAGCCGGCAGGAGCGCGCGAGCCGTCCTCCCCCGCGTCCTGACCCGAGACCCGAGACCCGGCTCCCTGGCCCCGCACGTGACGCGGGGCCAGGGACGGGACGCGGGGAAGCGTCCGCACGGGTAGACAGGTCACATGCAGACTTTTCTCCCCTTTCCGGACTTCACGGAATCCGCGGCCGTCCTGGACTCCAGGCGGCTCGGCAAGCAACGGGTGGAAGCACTGCAGGTGTTCCGTGGCCTGACCGTGCCCGGGTACGGCTGGCGCAGGCATCCGGCGGTCCGCATGTGGGCGGGGTACGAGGAGGCGCTGGTCCGTTACGGGCTGGACATCTGCGGTGCGTGGACGGCCGAGGGACGGGCGGACACCTGCGCCGCGACCCTGATGCGGGACTTCCTGACCCACCGGCCCGGTGCGACGGTGCGGTCGCAGGCCCGGCTCGGCACGGCGGGGGACCTTCCGCCCTGGCTCGGCACACCCGAGTTCCACCGCAGCCACCAGTCCGCACTGCTCCGCAAGGACCCGGACCACTACCGCGGCCGGTTCCCCGGAGTGCCGGACGACCTCCCGTACGTATGGCCGCCGTCGGACCGGGACCCCGAGCCGGGAGCGCACCCCCGGTGACCGCCGCAGCGGCTTACCGAACTCACTCACAGGTCGACCAATCACCCACCATTTGATCGAAATTCAATCAATCGACAAGGATGCATTGACTCGATCACTGACCGCACATACCTTCTGGCGGCATCCGAACTCCAGAAAGGTGTTGCGTCATGTCCATCGGAGTACCTCTGGGGCGTCATGTGATGGGCCGTGGGTTCATCGCTGTCGCCCTCGCCCTCACCGGCAGCATCGCCCTTGCCGACGTGCCCGCCTCCGCCGCGGGCAGCACCACGTACGTGGACTGCTCGCGGCCGGCCGCCGGTGACGGCAGCCAGACCTCGCCCTTCAACAGCATCGGCCAGGCCAACGCACGGACGTACTCCCCCGGTGACACGCTCGCCTTCGCCGGCGGCACGACCTGCACCGGCTCACTGGCCCCCAAGGGCAGCGGCACCGCCTCCGCCCCCGTCACACTCACCCGTTACGGCACCGGCACCCTGCCCGTGATCGACGGCGGCGGCGCCCCTGACGTCGTCTCGCTGACCAACCAGGACCACTGGCGGATCAGCGACCTCAAGTTGACCAACCCTGATTCCTCCCTCGCCCGTCGCACGGGTCTGCGGATCTCCGCCACCGACGGGACGGCGCACCGCGGTTTCGACATCGGCAACCTCGTCGTCGACCGCGTTGCCGGTCAGACGAGCAAGAACAGCCCGACCACCGAGGACTTCGTCCAGTCCGCCGGGATCGTCACGGGCGCGAGCGGCACGAACTCGACCCTCAACGACGTACACGTCCACCACAACCAGATCAGCAACACCGGTGGTGGGGGCCTCAAGATCCGCGTCGGCGCCATGGCGGTCAAGGGTTCCGGGGTACTGATCGAGCACAACGTCATCAAGGACGTCGGCGGCGACGGCATCATCGCCAGCTACGCCGACGCGCCCATGATCCAGTACAACAACGCCTCCGGCGTCGGCAACGGCGTGTACCCCTTCTCCGGCGGCAACTTCGCCGGCATATGGGTGCTCGGCGACCACAACCCGACCATCCAGAAGAACGCCGTGTACGGCATCACGCGGATGTCCGTGGCCGACAGCCAGGCTTTCGACTGCGACTGGGGCAACACCGGCACCTGCACGATCCAGTACAACTTCAGCCGCGACAACATCGGCGGCTTCTTCCTCGACTGCGACGGGTGCGGCACCATCGGCGGCGCTCGGCAGGTCATCCGCTACAACATCTCCGAGAACGACTGCCGCATGAGCAGCGTCAGCGCCGGCCGGTCCGCGCTGCACATGTACAACAACGTCTTCTACTGCGTGGACAGGAAGTTCAGCATCACGCTCCCCGACGAGAGCGTCGTCGAGAACAACATCTGGGTGGGCACCACCGAATCCCGGCTGCCCACGGGCCCCGGGATCTCCTGGCTGTGGAACGTCTTCCAGGGCGTGCCGAGGCCGACCGCCAACGGCATCGTGGGCGACCCGCACTTCGTGAACCCCGGCACTGGCGGCGACACGATTCACTCCGTCGACGGCTACAAGCTGCGGTCCACGTCCCCCGCCCTGAGCAACGGCTCCGTGATCAGCGGCAACGGAGGCCGCGACTACTGGGCGAACCCGGTGTCCACGACCACGAAGCCGCACCGAGGCGCGTACGGCGGTCCGGGGCTGTAGCACGCGCGAGCGGTCGGGATCGCCGACAGGTTCCGTTCCGACGTGGCAGGGTGCCCCGACTCGTAGCTGCGCCGGCAGACAGAGCCCCCGTTGGTGGCCGGGCATCGGCACGCTGCCTTGCGGTCGCCGGGGCGCGAGACCGATGTCGTACGGAGCACGGACGCGTGGGCGATCGTCCTGGTGGTGACGGGCCGCTGGCTGATCACCGCCTAGGTCTTCGAGCCCGGCGGGGAGATCACCGCACCGGAACGTCGGCAGGCGCTTCTGTACGAGCGAACCGTGCCGGCCGTCGACCTGCGCCGACCCTGGCCGCTGTGGCTCGGCCTGGCGACAGGTGTGGCCGCTCTGACCTGCTGTGCCGTGCAGGGCTTCGCGCACGAGGGCCGGTTGCCTGTGCTGCCCGCGCTGAGCCTGACTGTGGGCACGACGCTGGTGATGGCCAACCGACGGACCACGACGCGTCGCACCTCCGATGAACCCAGGAAGCTGGTCATCAAGGGCCGGTAGCCCGACGGCGTCGTATGCCCGGTTGCAGCCGCCGACAGCGGCCGGGCTGACGCGTTTGCGGCGTTGCCGTGGCCGAGAAAAACGCGTGGACCACCCCGACGCCCGCGCGGGACACTGCGATTCCTGGTCTCCCGCACTCGCGCGGACAGGTCGCCGCCGAGCGCACCGGGGGGGCTCGACGACCACACAGGGTGGGAGTGGGATTGCCTGAAGCGCGTGAGGAATCGCCGGGCAAGGGATCAGTGCTCCTGGCACTGCGGTACTACGGACGGGAGTTGGCCCGGCTGCGATGGCTGACGGCTCCCGCGATGCTGTTGCCGGCACTGGGCAACATCGGCATCCACTACATCGCGCCGCTGATCGTCGCGAAGCTCGTCGGCCACATCGCCGACGACGGCGGCACCGGCCTCGGTTCGATGACGCCCTACGTGCTCGGCTTCGCCGGAGTTCTGCTGCTCGCGGAGGCGCTGTGGCGCATCGGTCTGCACTTCCTGAACCGCCTCGACGCCCGAGGTATCGAGCACCTGTACGTGATCGGCATGGACGAGCTATTCGCCAAGGACGCCACGTTCTTCCATGACAACTTCGCCGGGTCGTTGACCAAACGGGTCCTGAGCTTCGCCTCCCGCTTCGAGGATTGCGTCGACACCCTGACCTTCTCGGTCGTGGGCAGCTTCGTGCCTTTGCTGTTCGGGTCGGTCGTGCTGTGGAGTTACGACCCGCTGCTCGTCGTAGGGCTCCTGGCGATGATCGCGCTGACCGCGCTGTGTGTGATGCCGCTCATCCGACGCCGCCAGGCATTCGTCGACCAGCGTGAGGAGGCGATCGCCCAGGTGTCGGGTCACGTCGCCGACAGCCTGATGAACATGGACACGGTCCGGGCCTTCGGCGCCGAGGAGCGCGAGGCCGCTGAGCACCGGTCCCGTGTCGCGGAGTCACGGCGGCTCACGCTGCGGTCCTGGGACTACGGCAACCTGCGCATCGACACGTTGGTCGCTCCGATGTCCGTGCTGACCAACGTCATGGGTTTGCTGCTCGCCGTCACCCTCGGTGGGGGCGGGCACGGCGTGGAGGCGGTCGTCGTCGCCTTCACGTACTACACCAACGCGACACGCATCATGTTCGAGTTCAATCAGATCTACCGCCGTCTGGAAAGCTCGATAACGGAGGCCGGTCAGTTCACCGAACTGCTGCTGACACAGCCGACGGTGCTCGACCCGGTGGCACCGGAGCCGCTGTCGGCCAAGGCCGCCGATGTCCGCTTCGAGCAGGTGACCTTCGCCCACGCGGGTGGCAAGCCGCTCTTCGAGCGCCTGGACCTCGAGGTGAGAAGCGGCGCGAAGATCGGGCTCGTCGGCCGGTCAGGCGGCGGCAAGACCACACTCAGCCGACTGCTGCTTCGCATGACGGACATCGACGGCGGCCGGATCCTGATCGGTGGCCAGGACATCAGCAAGCTGCGTCAGGCCGATCTGCGCAGTCTGTTCGCCTACGTTCCGCAGGACCCGGCGATGTTCCACCGCACCCTTCGGGACAACATCGCGTTCGCACGGCCGGGCGCCACGAACGCCGAGATCCGCCGGGCCGCCGAGGCCGCTCATGTCACGGAGTTCGCCGACGCGCTGCCGGACGGCTTCGACACCATGGTCGGCGAGCGGGGCGTCAAACTGTCCGGCGGCCAGCGACAGCGGGTCGCCCTCGCCAGGGCGATTCTGCGTGACGCGCCGATCCTGCTCCTCGACGAGGCGACCAGCGCCCTGGACTCCGAGAGCGAAGTCCTCGTCCAGAGGGCGTTGTGGCACCTGATGGAAGGGCGGACGGCTCTGGTCGTGGCGCACCGGCTCAGCACGGTCGCCACCATGGACCGGCTCGTCGTCCTGGACCGCGGACGGATCGTCGAGGAGGGCACACACCAGCAACTGCTCGCGGCGGACGGCTCCTACGCGAAGCTGTGGCAGCACCAGTCGGGCGGTTTCCTGGACGATGCACCCGCGTAGGCCGCCGTCCTCACCGGAACGCGAACCGCGTCACCGGGGGCTCCGACGGAGCCGCAGCTTGCGATCGAGTTCTGCCGACTGCCGGGTACTACATCTCGATGCCGAGCGAAGGCACGGGCAGCGCCATCTCGACGTACTGCTGTGGCCTGCGGAGCGCCAACCACCTGAAACGCCTGACGAAATCCGGGTCATCGCGGCCGGCTCCCTGTGGAATTTTCTGCAGGGAGTGGTCGATGGGTCGGGCTTCGGGTTCGCAGTCGAGTTGACGTCCTCCCCGGGATGGCGTCACGTGGCGGCGCGGGCGGCAGAGGGGAGTCGCTCGGTGAATGTGCTGATGGCACAGGAGGAGCGCCGATATCTCGTGAACTGCTGGGCCGGTGGCGTCCACATGGCCACAGGCGAAACCGAGGATCTCTCCGAGGTCGCCGGCGCGATGAACTCGTGGCTGCGGACACCCCGGACACGTCAACTCGTGGCGCAGTGGCCCTTTCTGCGGACCTGAGAGCTGGCGGAGGCCCATGAACGAGGAGACGCCGTACCGGTACGGTGGCGACAACTAACGCCTCCGACTCACGAACTTCACGGCCGTGGCCAAGCCCTACGACCGGCGTGCCCACCTCTACGGGGCCTGGCCGTTCCCTTCAGTCCTCAGCCGCGGCCGCAGCGACGCAGAACTCGTTGCCCTCCGGGTCGGCCATCACCATGTGGTGACCATCGAACACCTCAAGAACGTTGCCGCCCGCCTTGACCAGGCGTTCGGAC
Organism: Streptomyces sp. NPDC058620; assembly: GCF_042717135.1. NCBI lineage: Bacteria > Bacillati > Actinomycetota > Actinomycetes > Kitasatosporales > Streptomycetaceae > Streptomyces > Streptomyces sp. NPDC058620. The sequence goes on along the minus strand of NZ_JBHXQO010000001.1, from coordinate 245,252 downwards.
TCCCTCGTGATCCGCGCCCACCGCTCGGCGGGACGTCCGTGTCCCGGCACGCGAACGTCGATATGAAGTCGGTTCTTCGCTGCTTTCGGCTCGGGGACCTTGAGAAGGGAGAGCCGGGGGCCGGCACCGTCAGGATCGCACAGCCACGCGCCGTCGTCTTCGGATTCGTCATCCGGGAGATCGAACTGCGCGAGCCACTCCGCGCGGGTTTCGAAGGGAGCGGGCGGCGGCTCGTCGATGTATCCCAGGGCCGTCTTCCAGAACTGGGCGAGGAGCTGCGCGTCCATGCAATCAAGGGTCAGATCGATTCTGGCTGCCATGACAAGACCCTACTGCGCACCTCTGACAAGCACGCCTGAGTCGACCCGACAGGCAGCCGCCGGCTACACGCCGTGACCCGCCGGACGCTGCCCGACCTGACCTCTGCCCGACTGCATGTGTATCGCGCCGACGCCCTACCGATCCGCCGCACCTGATGCCGATCCGCCGTTGATCGTGGCGCGTACTGGGGACGCGGCGGCCTCCTCTGCCCGAACGAACGCTCTCGCCCGTTCACGTACCGCCCGCGACCAGCCCTGCGGATCTGCATCGTAGAGGGCGCACTGTTCCTCCCAGTGGGCGAGTCCGTCGGCGACGTCATTGAGCGAAGCAACCCATTCACCCTCACCCGAAGTGCCGTGCCGGACAACGTCGGGACGGTCTGGATCGCAGCAGAGGTCGAACCCGTGCAGGTACTGCAGGCCCGTGAGGACCAACGGTTCCTCGAAGTCAGTGAACGCGCCTTCGCCCTCCACCCACCGAAATGCCCACGCATGTACGGCCTCACGCGTCACCTCACCCGAGGCCAGCGCACGCCATTGGGCAGCCACTTCCGCGCGGCCGGGCGGGAATGGCCTCGCATTCGGATCGCTCATGGACCCCACCATCCCAGCCCGTGCGAGCCAGGAGCCACCTCAATGTGTCTCGTGATCGCGGGACAGTGCCCAGAGCCTGTCTCTCCGGAGACTTCAAGGCGCGCCCTTCCTGGCGGTAGGCGCCACCTGTTCGGGGGATCAGCCCCGCGTTCTCCCTCGCGGGTGTCCAGGCCGGTGGGACTCTCGCCTGTCAGGCGAACGCGCCTGGCCGATCACGAAGGAGAGCGATATGCGCAGCTCACGTACACGCACCAAGGCCGGACTGACCACCGTGGCGCTGGTGCTGGGAAGCGGCCTGGTGGCGGCCCAGACAGGTGCCGCTCACGCCGACACCGGCCGCCCTGCCCAGGCAGCGCCGTCGGTTCCGGAGGTCGCGGCGCTGGACGTCGTCTCCGGCCTGTTCTCGAACTCGGTGGAAGTCGCTGACAACGGGGGCAAGGGCGAGGGCAGCGAGAAGGACGGCAAGGGAAAGGGGAAGGGGAAGGGCAAAGGCAAGGGGAAGGGAAAGGCGGAGGGCAAGGGCGGCAAGGGCGGTGCTGAAGACCAGGGCTGACACGCGCAGGCGTTGAGCGGGTGCCCGCTCCGCGCTCGAAGCCCCCCGCCGTACCGGCTGCGGCCTCGACCGCGGCATGAACGTGCAGCTCGTTCATGCCGCGCTCGCCGTGCACAGAACCCGAACCCGGCCTCCGGGGCGGCGCTCGGCCGCCCGTACGACCGGATCGTCGCGACCACCCGCTCCGGTAAGACGATCGAGGTGCTGCACCTGCTCGACGCGGTCGCGGGGCGCATCCCGACCCTCGCCATGACCGGCGTCACCAGCGCGCCCGTCGCCCGGCGCGCGGACGCCGTGGTCGACCTCGGCTTCGGCGACGAGGCGGCGCTCAAGCTGCGCGGGGCCGCGCGCGCCTGGACCGAGTCGTACGCCGCGATGGAGTACCGCCACGGCCCGATCAGCGTCAGCGACGAGTCGAGCCTGGTGTGGTCCTTCGGCGACCCTCCGGCCGGCCTGGAGTGCGAAGTCGTGGCGACCTGGGCCATGTTCACTGCCGACGCACGGGACGGACCCGGTCGCTTCCCTGGTCCGCGCCCAGCGCATCCGCCACTTCCCGGCCCTTCCGGCCCGGGATGACGACGTCGAATCCGGCGGGGTGGTCATCCCGCGGCCTCCCATTCGGCGACTCGGGCGAGGAGCTCGCCCCGGCCGATGGGGTCGGCCCGCGTAGCCGGAACGGTGCAGGCGTGAGCTCCTGCCACCGCTCCGTAGAGAGCGCACCGCCGGGGCGGCTCGCCGGTCAGCCGGCCGAAGAGGAATCCGGCCGCGAAGGCGTCGCCCGCACCGTTGGAGTCCACCACCAGTCCCGGGGGCGTGACGGCCGGAATGTGGCTCAGCTCCCCCTCGACCAGCAGATACGCTCCCTCGGCCCCGGCCGTCGCGACGACCATGTCGGCCCGGCCGCGCTCGATGACCTGACGCATGGTCCGTTCCGTGTCCGTCAGGGCGGTGATGGACAGGAAGACGATGTCCGCTTCGTAGGCGAAGGGCTCGTGGTAGGCGTTGACGCCATCCCAGTTGTGCAGGTCGGTCGAGACGGTCACGCCCGCCTTCCGCAGCTCGGGGAGGGCGAAAGCGCAGGGGTACGTGATGGAGACGTGGGCGTGGCGGCTCGCCGCCGCCAGGGCCCGGACCGTCGCAGGGGGCAGTCGGTCCTCCTCCCGGGAGCGGCTGTCGTCGTACAAGGACAGCCGCCGCCCGTCGGGACCGACGAGGTTGACCGCCCGCTTGGTGCCGCCGGGCAGGGGGACCTCGGTCAGCGCGATGCCCCGGTCGCGGTGGAGCGCGCGAACCAGGTCGCCCGCGTGGTCGTCACCGATCATGTCGAGGTGATGGGTCCGCAGGCCCAGAGCGCTCACTCCCAGAGCGACGAAGTCGCCGGTCTGCCCCGCCCGCGTTTCGATCCCGGGCCGCACCATGTAACTGTCGGCGTAGGGCAGCGGCAGCTCGGGGACGTACACGATCGTGTCCACGCCTGCACCTCCCAGGACGAGGACGTCGGTCTCTGTGCTCATGGGCGTACCTCTCGAACCGTGGGTGGACGAGGGCGCGGAGGCGTCGTCACCATCGCGCGGTCAAGGGGGACGGGCCGTCACCTGTGTCCACCGGCAGGCGAGTCAAGCAGGCCGTCACCACCTTGGCAATGACTTGCAGAATGATGCCGAAATCTCTTGCGAGCAGGGGGAAGCGCGAATACCGGCCTGGAGGGGGTAGTAATCGCTCACTGCCGGGTGCGTTCCCTGGTACGAGTGAGCCTCAGTGGAGTTCTACCGCGCTCCGAGGCCACGCACGCGCCTCGATAGCAACCGCTTACATCCTGTGCCGGGAGTCAACGGAACCCCCTCAGCTGCCCGGACATCACCTTCGTGTGAGGGAAGTGCCGGCATTGATGGCCCAGTGGTTGGTTTGTAGAACTCGGTCCGCGAATGTCACATTGAGTTCGTCGATGAACTGGAAGCCGAGAGATCGGCAGATGCCGTTCGAAGGGCCGTTGCTCGTTGCCGGAAATGCGTGCACGAGCCCCCAGCGGTCCTCGTCCCGTGCCTGCTTGAGCAAGGTGCGGACCGCGAGTTCGGCCAGTCCGCGTCCCTGGAATTCCGGCAGGACCATCCATCCGATCTCCGACATGGGCCCGCCCTCGGCATCGTGAGACCATATGGTCACCGTTCCTGCCACGACTTCAGGTGCGGCGGGGTCAGGGATGATCATCTTGGTCCAGTCGCGATCTTCCGCTGCTTTGAGGACGTCACGTCGGACTTTGTCCTCCATACCTTCGCGTGGCAGTGGCCCGCCGAGGTCGGCCATCATGACGGGATCGCACCGCATTCTGACGTATGCATCGACGTCATCAAGCTGGACGTTGCGCAACTGCATCGGCTTCTCCTTGCTCCTTGTGCCAGGGCTGGCAGGCAGAGGTTGTTGACCGCGCGGGGAAATTCCCGGGCGGTGGTGTGGATGAGTGTGATGGCGTCCTCGGTGAACAGCGACAGCCAGGGCGCGGACCTCAGAATCGCAATCGGAAGCAGGACGCGCCTGCCTGCTGATCGACGGCCCACCCTGGAAGCGGCGCCCCCCGTCGGCCGGACAGCTGCGGAACGCGGCACCAGCCGATGAGGGGCCGCCGTGGCAGCCTCGGCGGGGCCGGGCGACCCGACGCCCGCACGTGAGCCGCCCCGACAGTCGACGGCACTCGGATCGTGGGTACGGAAGCCCTCCCCCAGCGGCGGGCGCTCGGCGGGCCGTCCCGCCGTGGGCGACCAGTCTCCAGCCACGCCTGACTCCCGGGAGTCAGCTGACCGATTCCCTGCCCGTGCCGGCACCGATGGAGCTTCTCTCCCTCTGCCGCAACACCACCGCCACCGCCGGCCTGCGGACCCTGTCTCTGACAGTTCTGCCGGCATCACCGGGCGATCACCGTCCGATGAACGTGTGACTGATCTGTTCCACGATCGGCGGTCTCGCGCCGGTTCGGCCCCGGTATGGCCGTCCGCGCTTGTCTGCTCCTCCCGGGGGTAGCAGCGGAGCACTGGTTGAGGAAAGGAGTTTGTGGTGTCCGAAGCTCGTGACGTGGTGGCCGTGGTTCTCGAGGACCATCGCACCATGGAGGAACTGCTGCGGCGAATGCGGAGTGTCGAGGAGGACCGAGGGACGGCTCTGAGGGACTTTGCCGCACTCCTGATCGCCCACGCGGAGGCCGAGGAGGCCGAGGTGTACCCCGCGCTCAAGCGCTTCCACAACGTGGACAACGAGGAAGTCGAGCATGGCGAAGAGGAGCACCACGAAGGTAACGAGGCGCTCCTCGCCCTGATGGAAGTGGAGGAGACCGGCTCCGACGAGTGGGACGAGAAGCTGGAAGAGCTCGCAACAGCCGTGGCCCACCACATCGATGAGGAGGAGCGCACGATCCTCAACGGAGCCCGGGAGAATGTGCCGGACGAGCGCCGCGCCGAACTCGGCGCGGTCTTCCTCCGCGACCGGGCGAAGCATCTGAAGGCCGATTGCGGGAACATCGACAGCGTCCGCGCGATCGTCCGGGCGCACTGAACCTCACGGCTGTACGCGGGCACCCATCCGGACGGGCCGGATGGGTGCCGCCGACTGACGCCCCGGTCCCCGGCGGTGCTCGGCGTCGGTCCGCGGTGCCCGCGGGTCCGCGGTCCCCGCCGGGGCACCAACCGCCCCGGACGGCAGAACCCGGCCTCCCCCGACTGAAGGCCCGGGCGACTCGACTTCCCGTGCACGCTTCCCACGCTGTCCGCCGCCGTCAACCTCCGTGGGCGCGTGTTGACTTCCGCGCCTAGTGCAGATTCACTAGATCGGCACTGATGTCCTCGCACTATGAGGTAGTGATGCGGCAGCTGACAACAGGTGGCCCCTCCGCAGGAAGGGCTCGTGGGACCGTGCTGCGCAGGTACGCGCGGCACGCGAGCACGGAGAGGTGCGGGACGCCGTGACCGTTTACCCGTTCACGTCGCATGTCGTGGTTCATTCGGGCGTCGCGCGAGTGACTCTCGCCGGCGAACTCGACCTGGAGACCGCCTTCCACGTCCAGGAGGCGGTAACGGCTTGTCTGGCGAAGCAGCCTACGAACCTCTGCCTCGATCTGACCGACGTCTCCTTCTGCGACTGCGTCGGCCTGAGCGCCTTGCTCAGGGCACGGATGTCCGTTCTTCGGGCAGGCGTGGATCTTGTCGTGGAAGGAGTCGGAACCCAGTTGGCACGGCTGCTCTCCCTCATCGGAGCCGACGACATCCTCACCGAGAGGAAAGCGCCCACGAACGCGGAGCCGGCTCGCTGCGCTTCGGAAACCGCCACAACTCGCCGTGACGCAGAAACGGCGGCCACCGTGGAGTCGCCACTCGGGGACCTTCTGGCATGATCAGGCGGTCCGCCACCTGCAAGGATGCACCGATGTCTTCACCTTCCCCTGTCAGCCGACCGGTCAGAATTCTGTTGGTCGAGGACCACGACATGGTGGCCGAGGCGATATGCCTCGCCCTGGACCGCTCGCCCGATCTGCAGATCGTGGCGCGCGCCGCGTCGGTGGCGTCGGCATTGGCCGAAGCGCAGCGCTGCGAGCCGGATGTCGTACTGATGGACCGGCGCTTGCCGGATGGTGACGGGGTCGCCGCCATCGCCGATCTGCTGGCACTCGTGCCGGGCGTGCGTGTCCTGGTTCTGGCCGGGGAGGGCAGTGGGTCGGTAGCCGCGCGCGTCGCGGAGACGGGTGGAGCCGGCCTGATCCTGAAGACCCGCGGTCTGAGGGAACTGGAGGACGCGGTTCGTCGGGTGGCAGCGGGTGAGGTGGTGTACAGCCAGGACCTGCTGGGCGACGTGCTGGGACGGCTGACCGGCCGGACGCCGGGGCTGGGGGCGAACCTGACGCCGCGAGAGCGGGAAGCTCTTCATCTACTGGGGGAAGGCCGCACCACCGCGGAGATCAGCGATCAGCTGGGGGTCGCTCTCAACACGGGGCGCAACCATGTTCAGCGGGTGCTGGAAAAGCTGGGAGCGCGTTCCCAGCTGGAAGCCGTGACGATCGCGCGACGTGAAGGACTCCTGAAGTGACGCAGGAGCCAGGACAGCAGACGTGGGCGCGGAAGCAGGCGGCGCCGATGTCGGATGCGGCCTTCACACTGCTGGTTCAAGGGGTACTGGACTACGGCATCTTCATGCTCGACCCGCAGGGCTACATCATCAGTTGGAACGCAGGGGCGCAGCGGATCAAGGGATACAGTGCCGCGGACATCCTCGGACAGCACTTCTCGGTTTTCTACCCTCCTGAGGACAAGTCGTCGGGCAAGCCGCAGTGGGAGCTGGAGACCGCCGTGGCCGAAGGCAGACTGGAGGACGAGGGCTGGCGCGTCCGCAAGGACGGCTCCCGCTTCTGGGCGAACGTGGTCATCACCGCCTTGTGGGACGAGGAAGGCATACTGCAGGGATTCGGCAAGGTCACCCGTGACATGTCCGAACGGCGGGCGGCGCAGGATGCCCTCATCGAGCGACGGCGGTTGTTCGATCACCTGGTCCAGGCGCAGGAGACAGAGCGACGCCGTATCGCATGGGATGTCCACGACGACTCCATCCAGGCCATGGTCGCCGTCGGAATGCGGCTGGAATTGCTGGCGGAGCGGGTGCCGGAGTCGTACTCCGCGGACCTGCGGCGTCTCGACGCATCGGTGCGCGAAGCCATCGGCCGCCTACGCAGTCTGACCTTCCGGCTGCATCCGCCCGGGATCGACAGGCAAGGCCTCGTCGAAGCGCTTTCCAGTCACTTGGACGACGTCGTGGGCTCCTCTTGGGGGATGGCCTACTCGTTCGAACACCAGCTGAACCGAGCACCCACGCCCGAGACGGCCATCACCATCTTCCGCATCGTCCAGGAAGCATTGCTGAACGTACACAAGCACGCACGTGCGAGCAGAGTCGACCTCCGTGTCACGTCGGCCGACAGGGGCATCGTGACGCGTGTCGCGGACGACGGAACCGGCGCGCCGATGTCCCCGGACGGCACCCGCGATCATTTCGGGGTCATCGAGATGCGGGAGCGAGCCGAGACGGCAGGAGGTTGGTGGTCCATGCACAGCCACCCCGGAACGGGGACGACAGTCGAGTTCTGGGTGCCGAACCCACTTCCAACGCGGACGCCGACGCCGACGCCGACGCCGACGGACGATGCGCCGTGACCGCGGCAACACCGGACGGCTCCCCCGGCTCGCCCTTGACCGTGATCCTGTGTGATGACAACGTGATGCTCCTGGAGATTCTGAGCGAGGTCGTGCAGGCACAGCCGGATCTGAAGGTCGTGGGCAGCGCGTGCGACCGCGAGCAGGCGCTTCGACTCGCTCACCGTCTTCAACCGGACCTCGTGATCCTGGACGTCCGTTTCCCCGGCGGCGGCCCCTCCGTTGCCAGGGACATCGCACGGTGTTCACCGGCCAGCCGAATCGTGGCGTTCTCCGCCTACGACGACAAGGGTGCCGTCGAGCAGATGCTGATCGCCGGCGTTTCCGAGTACGTACTCAAGGGTGTGAGCAATCAGGAGCTCCTCGCGGCTCTGCGCCGAGCGGCAGAACCTCGATGAAGGTCAGCTGAGGTAGGTACGGCCCGCCACGGGAGACTCCTCCGGCTCACTCCAGACCCATGTGGAGACGCAGGACGAGTCCCTGCTCCACCGCTCGGATCTCGACCAGATCGCACACCTGATGCATGATCCACACACCTCGGCCGCCGGACGCCGCCCGGGGGTCGGGCCGGCGGCGGCCCGTGAGGGGATCGGCCAGCAGGCCCTGGTCGCGGATCTCCGCGACGAGTTCACCATCGGCGCACCACATGCGCAAAGTCCCGCGGCCGCCTCCATGACGCACCGAGTTGCTGGTCGCCTCGCCGATGGCGAGGAGCCAGTCCGTGCGGCGGACCGGTGGCAGACCGGCAGCGGCCGCCCAGCGATCAGCCTCGTCACGCACGAACGCCAGTCCCTGCTCGCCGAACGGGACGACAACGGCATCCGGCGGCTCGGGCAGCGGGGTGTCGCAGTCGCGACAGACCTCGTGGGGATCGGCGTAGCGGGAGCTGGCACGGTAGGCCCCCGGATCACCGACCACCGGGTGGGTGCGGTACGCCTGTGCCAGCACTTCCTCGGGCAACGCCGTGTCGTAGGGACACAGGATGCTGACCGGGCGCCCGGTGAAAGCCAGGTTGATCAGCGCTTCGTGGCGAGTCGCCTCCCACGCCTCCGCCGGCGTACGCCCGACCCAGATCGGCTCTCCCACGATCGACGCCTTTGTGCGTGCGTCCCCTGCCTGGTCGGCGAACTCCTGGAGCATCGACAGGATGCGTCCCGGATTGCGTCCCGCCTGGTGCATGTCCACCCACCTGACGTGCTTGCGGTTGCCCTCGACGAGGTCCTGCAGAAGCGAAAGGCGCTGGCCGGGCACAGCCACCAGCACGGAATGCTCGTGGTCCAAGGCGTCCTGGACGAATGCCCCGACTCCGTCGAGGTACTCGTCGTCGGTGCCGTAGAACAGTGCCGGGTGGTAGAAGGCGGCCTGCTGGCCGGGACCGGCTGAGGTCGGGCCGTAGGTTGTCATCGATCCACGACCTCCACCACGGAGTCGAGCTCCGGGAACAGTTGCAAAAGTCGCCACATGGGCGAAGGTGCCTGCCGGACTCTCAGTGGCATGCCACCCGGCCGCCCGGCCGCGGCGTCGGCCAGCACGGCCAGTGAGGCAGCGTCGAGGTGGCGCAGGGCCGCAAGGTCCAGGTCCATCTGCTGGGCTGCCGAGCCTGAGATGACGGCAGCCGCGGCGGCGACTGCGTCCCGTGTGTCGTATCCGGCAGATCCGGACATCAGCAGGCCGGGCCGGTCCACCAGCGGAGCCACCCGCAGAGTTGGCTCGGCGTGCGGTTCCCCCCTGTGCGTCGCGTGGGCACTCGCCAGAACACTCACGTACTCGTCGGACATCAGGCGGCGGTCGTAGAAACACCACGTCGTCAGCGGCAATCGAGCGAAGACCTCGTGATGCAGGCGTAGTTCGTACTCCAGCAACCGGTCGGCACCGGTGATGTCCCTCGCCGCCCAGGACATCTCGCCGATCGCCCGCAGCCCCCGGTATCCCGAGGCGCAGGCCGCTTCCGCCGCGTCGAACCACAGCCCGATCATCGCGTCCGGATCGAACCCGGAACCGGCGAGGTACGTCTGCGCGGCAACCGACACGGACAGTTGTCCGCGCGTCACGGCGCCCGCCGCGTCGATGCCCGCATCGGTGAGCGCACGCAGCACTCGTTCAGGGGCGGTGGTGTCCGCGAAGTACTGGACCTGCTCGCCATTCTCGAGCCCGCCGCGTACGAAGGCGCCAAGATGTTCGGCCCACTGCCGGTCGTCGGAGAAAACCACGCTGGAGTGGCATCCCTCCAGCGACTCCCGCTCAGGGGACGCCGCCACCCTTCGTGCCGTCGGCATGCTGCGCCCCCTTGCCCCGTCCGATGTAGCTGTCCTGAACATGGAAACACATGGATGCAATGCGCCTGGTGCCCCGGGCCGGGGGCACGTGTGCCTGCCCACCCAGGACGGCCTCCCTTCGCTCCTGCGGAAGGTCCTCGATCGCAGGCACGGCGGCAGCATCGGACGGGAGGGAGACGCGGTACAGCAACCGGTTCGAGCGGATGTCGTGGCCGCGGCTTTCGGCCTGGACGGCGCTCGCTGCGGAGAGACGAGATCGTGAACAGCACCCTGCCGGCCGTCTGCTGGAACCGGCGTAGTCCACAACCGGGCCGAGACAGGAGAGCATGTGGCCGGGCGGCCGCCTGGACTTATGGGCACCCGCACCCGTACGCCGGGCGGGACCGCGCGGGATCAGCGGGCCGGCCAAGTTCCGTGAGTCCACCGCAGCGGCGAGCCGCCGGTCGTGACGGGACTGGGTGACGGCATGGCGGCGCGTACCTCGGCGACGAGCGCCGGTGGTTTGACCTTGACGCTGCGTCAACTTCTAGCATCGGGGTCATGTCGATCACTGTTCTTGACACCCGCTCCGCCATGAGGCGGATCCTGCTGGCCCCGGTCGCAGACCGCGTTGACCTGCTGCGTTCGATGCTGGAGCCCACCAGGGGCATGTACCGCTACTATCCCGGCGAGGTCGACCTGGTGGCCATGCACCCCGAAGCGTCCGGGTTCCCCATCGACCGCGACGGGGAGCGTTGCCTCGACGCGCTCGAAACCCTGGCGGCGGCCGGAGCCTGGGAGCGGATGCAACACGCCCTCGACAACGCTCTCACCGCACTGCTGGAGGCGACGCCGGGGCTGGGGGCCCCGGACATCACCGTACTGTTCGTGCTCGGCGATCCGGGTGACGAGCACTTCATGGGTCCCTGCCAAGGAGTGACGGGGTTCGGCGGCATCTCGGGCCACATCGTGATCACGCTCTGGCCCTTCCCCGAGAACGTGGAGCGGCTGGAGGCCACCGCCGTGCACGAACTCCACCACAACCTGCGGTTCGGGCCGGGCGGAGTCGTATGGGACCCGATGACCGTCACGGTCGGCGATCACATCGTCTCCGAGGGCCTGGCCGACGCCTTCGCCCGACAGCTCTACGGCAATGAGCTCGGCCCCACCCGTATCGGGGTGCCGCACCTGCACGACGACGAGATCTTCGGCAAGGTGCTCACCGGGCTCGACGTGACAGGCATGCAGAACTTCACTGCCTGGGTGCACGGCGACCCCGGCGCCGAGCGCTTCGGCCTCACCCCGGTGGGACTGCCGATGGGCGCCGGGTACGCCGCGGGCAACAGGCTGGTCGACACCTACCTGGCGGCGACCGGGCAGACTGCGGCGCAGGCTCTGCACGCCGACAGCTCGGAGATCATCGCCGCCACTCTCCGCCACGGGTGACACTGGAACGATGGAGTGGACGATCCAGGAACTCGCGACGAGGGCCGGCATAACCAGCCGCACCCTGCGCCACTACGACCGCGTCGGGCTCTTGGCCCCGTCCCGGGTCGGCGCGAACGGGTACCGCTACTACGACCCGGGCGCGGTCGCCCGGCTCCAGCGGATCCTGCTCATGCGCCGGCTCGGCATTGGCTTGGCGGCCATCGCCGAGGTCCTGGCCGACGAGGTGGACACGTGCGACGGGCTCCGCGCCCACATCGCCGCACTTGAAGAGGAACGGGACCGCGTCGAACGGCAGATCCGGTCTGTGCGTCACACGCTCGAGGCCCTGCAGGCGGGGGCGGAACCGCGGATGGACGTCATGTTGGCGGGGTTCAACGACCGCTACAAGGACGAGGTGATCTCGCGCTGGGGCGAGCGCGCGTTCCAAGTGAGCAACGACTGGTGGCACGGCAAGACCCTTGACCAGCAGCGGGCCTGGAAGCAGGCCACCGAAGACCTCGTCGCCGCGTGGGTAGCCGCGGTGAAGTCCGGGGTGTCTCCGACATCGGAACACGCTCAGTCACTGGCTGCCCGGCACGTCCAGTGGCTGAGTCACATCCCGGGTACCCCCACGGCCGAGGGCGACCGGGAGCGCTCGGTCGAGATGGTGAAAGGCATGGGGGACATGTACGTCGACGACCCCCGCTTCGCCGGCATGTACGTCGACGCCGCGGGGGCGACGTTCGTCCGTGACGCCCTGCGAACGTACGCGCTGACCCGCATGTAGCTCTTGTGCTTCGCAGCCACTGCCGGCTGGTCCTGGCGACCCAGGTCGCGGCGGGGGTGCAGTGGTAGCAGCCGTCCGAGGGCAGCCACTGCGCCGGTTCCTTGTCGCCCTAAGGGGGGTTGGACGCGAACCGGCGGGTGCCACGGCTCGACCGGACGGACGGAGGGGGTACGCAGTCGTGGTCGCCGGGGACGTCATCGCGCACGACGTACAGCGGACGAGACCTGGCCGTACCGGCCGCCGATACGGTTGAAGACCCTCAGTAGTTCTGCCACTCGTGGCGGGTGTACTCGAGCACCGCGGGATCCATCAGGGTGCTCGCGCGTACGTCCTGGGGGCGGCGGTCCAGGGGGAAGACGGTGGCGGCTTCAAGGACGGCGTCGTCCAGGAATCGCAGGGGCGGGGCGTCCTCGGCCAGGCGCAGCGGCGGCGGTGGACCGTCGGCGCCGGGGGTGGCAAGGACATAGCCCCAGTTGCCGAAGCTGGGGACATCCACCTGATACTCGGTGGTCGCGTAATCGGCCTCGTCGATCGTGGTGGCGATGGACCAGTACGACTTGGGGGCGAAGAACGGAGAGCCGCCCTGCACCACGACCCGGCTTCCGGGGTTCAGCACGCGGCCCAGCAGGTGGTAGAACTCGACGGAGTAGAGCTTGGCCAGCGCGGCGGTGTCCGGATCCGGGAAATCGATGATGACCGCGTCATAGCGTTGCGCGGCGTCCCGCAGCCAGTTGAACGCGTCGGCGTTGACGGCGGTGACACGCGGGTCGCCGAGCGCGTGGTCGTTGAGTTCGAGCAGCGGTTCGAGGGTACGGGCGAGCCGCGTCATCGCCGGATCGAGGTCTATGAGCGTCACCTCTTCGACGTCGTCGTAGCGCAGGACCTCCCGCAGGGCCAGTGCGTCGCCGCCGCCCAGGATCAGCACGGCCGAGCGCTTTCCCGACAGGGCGGGGTGAACGAGTGCCTCGTGGTAGCGGTACTCGTCGACGGAGGAGAACTGCAGGTCGCCATTGAGGAACAGCCGTGTATCGGGCTCCCCGGTGAAAGCGGTGGACTGGGTGAAGACAATGTCCTGGTACGGCGTGGTCTCGGCGTGGATGATCGGGTCGCGGTAGAGCTGCTGCCGAGCGGTGACCTCGATGTCGTCCGCCAGTACGTACACCGTGCCGAGTACGGCAAGAACGGCGGCCATCCCCGTCAGCAGCGTGATCCGCACGATACGGCGTGTCTCGCGTCGGAAGATCCACAGGACGACGACGACACCGGCCACGGCATTGACCGCACCCACCACCAGCGCGCCCTTGAGCTGGCCGAAGGAAGGCAGAAGCAGCAGGGGGAAGCACAGGCCGCCGACCAGCGCTCCGACGTAGTCCACGGCGAACATGTCGGCGACCGCGCTGCCTGCCTCCTGCCGCCTGATCCGCTGAAGCAGCGTCATCAGCAGGGGAATCTCGGCGCCGATGAGGAGGCCGATGGCGAACGTGACCACCACCATGGACGGCATGTAGATCCGCAGCCAGGCGAACGACACGTACAGGATGAGCACCGACAGGCCGCCGACAAGCGCCAGCAGTGTCTCCACGAGGGCGAAGGCACCCACCGCGCGCCGTTGCAGCGGCTTGGCGGCCAGTGAACCGATGCCCATGGCGAAGACCATGACGGAGATGACCACGGAGGTCTGCATCACGGAGTTGCCGATGAGATAACTGCCCAGCGCCGTCAGCGCCAGTTCGTAGACCAGGCCGCAGGCCGCGCAGACGAACACCGCGAGCAGCAGCAGGAAACGCGCGCCCCGCGAGTAGGTCGTCGGCGGGCGTGCGGTAGCTGGTGCGGTGCGGTCCAGGGTGCTGGTGCTCATGGTTTCGTTCAGGAAACCGCGGCACCGACCATGAAGGCCGTGCCGATGTACATGGCCGCCTGGACCCAGGCGGCAGGATGGGGACGGTCCCCCTGGTCGTCGAGCACGGCGGCACCCATGCGGCCGGGGGTAAGCAGACCGACGATGCAGGAGATGACGGTCATCAGGACGACGCCGGCGAGGCTGTACAGCAACGTGCTGAGCAGACCGTAGTCGAGGCCCTGCTCGGATTCGCTGGCCCTGATGGACTGATCGATGACGTAGCCGATGGCGATCGTCTGGCCGGCGAGGAGGACCGCGGCGCCGCGGTTGCGGTCCGTCCACACCACATGGACGAGCTTTCCGGGGGTGGTGAGGTCGAGTGCGATGAAGCCGACCGCCATCACGACGAAGCCGACCAGGCCGTAGAGCAGGGCGTCGCCTGCCGACTCGAAGATCTCTGCCACGGGGCTGCCTTTCGGGGACGTCGTCGAGGAGTTCGGGGTGGGTGTCCTGCGGGTGGTCACTTGCCGGTGCCGGGGCCCCCGCCACGGAACGCGTCGCTGTCCGGATCCGGCCACACGGATCCGACATGGGGTCTCCAGCGGTTGTAGCCGGTGCGGTAGTCGTCGATCTCGATCCTGCTGCCGCGCTGGTAGGGGGTGATCGCGACGATGTCGTTCCGGTAGCGGAGGAAGACCTTGTCTCCGTCGCTGGTGCGGTCCTTGGCCGAGGCTTGGCCGTCGATCTCCTTCGCGACTGTGGACGTCGCGTCGCTGCTGTCGACGTAGCCCGCGCTGCTGCCGCCGTACTCCGAGCGGATCCAGCTGGACGGTACGTCGTTGCCGTCGTCCGAACCGCTGGAACAGGCGGCGAGCGCAAGCGTGGCGAGGGATACCAGGCTGATGCGTCGGACAGTCTTCATCGGGCCTCCAGTCGGGTGTGCGTCGCCACGATCTGGCCGCTCTGCGGGTAGGTGTGCCAGGTGCGCCAGCTCAGTCCCGTGCTCTGCCGCTCGACGATCAGTGCGGTGACTGCTTCCGGGAAGCCGGGAAAGATCCCGTACAGCGCCTGGGGATGTTCGTCCGACCGGCTGCGGATCTGCGCGACCTGCTTGCTGAACTCCAGTGCGGCGAAGTGCTGGACACGGGCGCCGAACTGGTAGTTCCAGTCGTCGAAGTCCTGCGCCGCCGCGTCCGGGAGGCCCCCCTCGAAGCCAGGCAGGCAGGCCACGGTTTCCCTGACCGGCCCTGCGAACACCTGGTGGGAGGCGCCCAGGAGTCTGAGCTGCACATCGAGCCCACCGACCGTCAGGTCGCGTACGGCGAGTGCCTCGCGAGCGGGATGGCCGAGCGTGAACGCGAGCTGATCGGCGTCGGTGTCCAGATACGGGGCCGTGAGGGCTATGCCGCTCATGTGACGCTGCCCGGGCAGCTGACCGGCGCTCTCGGAACCGGGCGCTCTGTCGGCGTATCCGTCCGGTTACGGACGGCGTCGACGGCTGCGGGTACGGTGCCGACGACGGCAACCTCCAGCTTGAACAATGGTCCCCCGACTCCGGAACGTGCAAAGCGCGCTGAGTATGGCACAGGGCAGATGCGCCATTGCGAGGGGGAGCCCTGCCGCGATCCGGGGGACTTCCGGTCCCGCTGATCCTGCCGCCAACTGAGTCTGCCAAAGCCGAGTAGATCGGCTGGTCATGGGAACGATCAGGGCTCCCGAACGGGCATCTCCGCCCGCCTACGCGCAAGGATCGCCGATGCTTCCTGAGGTCCGCCCCCACGTATCCAGCACCCTCGCAGACCAGTTGGAACACCGATTGGGCCTGGCTCCGCATCTCGATGCCGGCCACCTCGATGTGGAGGGCGTCGCCGGCATCGCAGTCGTCGCGGCTGCCCACTCCGACGGCTATGCGGCCACCGGCCATCTCCTCGGCCTGCTGGCCGCGCTACCTGCCCCTGCCGAGGCAGGAGAAAGGTTCTGGTCGGACCTGTGGAGGTCCTCAGGCACCGCGTACCTGCTACCCGTCAACATCAAGGCTCTGGTGCTGCGTTCCCTGGCAGGAGAGGGGACTGCCCTGGCCCGACAGATCCTCTCGGCCGTCGATGAGATGACCCCGCCCCAGCGCATTGCAGCCGGGGAGGTGATCGGTCAGGCCCTCGTCGAGTCCGACCATTTCCCCGACCTCAAGACACAGGTCATCGGCGAACTGTGGCTCCGAGATCTCGAGCTCACCGCCTGGCGCGTCCTGCATGCGGACCGCAGACGGGACGACGCGGCTGGACGGAAAGCTTTCGTCGACGCCTGGACGAGCGTCTGACCGTCTGTCCGCTTCCAGGACGGCGCGCTCGGGAACCTCCGGGTTCTGAGGGTTTCGCGGAGCAGGGCGCCTGGCGGCGTACCGCCGGCTACGACGTGGCCGGCACTCCCGGGCTGGGCAGGAAGCCTGTCTCGTGGAAGTACGTCAGATAGCGGATCAGGGTCTCGTCGGTCAGCGGTGGCTGGTGGACGCCCACGGCCGCTGCCGCGGCGGCTGTCCGGTGGGAGTCGAAGCGGCGGAGGTCCTTCGCCTCCCGCCTGGTCTGCCCCTCGTCGCCGAGGAACAGTTGTGCGGCGTTGTCGGGCTGAGCCGCCACGCGAGCCTGCCACTGCGCCGCGGGAACGGTTCGCAGCTCGTGCCCGAGGCAGGCGGCCGCGTCGAAGACGCGGTTCAGGCCCGGCGCGTCCGGGTTGGTGAGGTGGTACGTCTCCGTGCCGGTCCCGCCGGACGCGCAGAGCGCCACGACCGCGGCGCTGACGTAGTCCACGGGCACCCAGTCGGTCGACCCGTACGGCAGGTCCGGCACCACGCCCGCCTGGAGGCAGCCCTTGACGAGCTGCCACAACAGGTCGCGGTCCTGGCAGGCGCCGGTGGCGGTGTCGCCGCTGATACGGCCGGGCCGGTGGACGGTCACCGGCAGGCCGCGTTCGCGGGCCAGGCCGACGAGTCCCTCGGCAACCCACTTGCTCTGCGCGTACCCGTCGGGCAGGGCGGGTGCCGGGCCCGTCGGGGTCGACTCCGTGATGATGACGGGGCCGGGCGCCGGGGCGTACACACCGGTGGTCGAGATGTAATGCATCCCGGGTGAGGCGGAGTCGGCGAGCAGACGCAGCAGCTCCTCGGTGCCGGCCACATTGGGGGCGCGCAGATCACCGTATGCGGCGGCGAAGTTGACGCGCGCGCCGTTGTGCAGGACTGGGCCGAGGCGGCGGACCAGGGCAGTGCGGTCCCCGGGTGACAGACCGAGGCCCGGGGCGGCGAGATCGCCCGGGACGGGGCGGATCAGGTCCGCGTACCGGGGGCGCCACAGACCGTAGCGTTCCAGGTTGGCCCGCAGCCGGTGCGCCGCGCGGTGGTCGTCCTCGGCCCGTACGAGGCAGTCGACGGGGCCGTCGGTCGTCTCGATGAGGTCGCGCAGGAGGAAGGCGCCGAGGAAGCCGGAAGCGCCGGTCAGCAGGGGCCGGGCGGAAGGGCGCAGGAGCCTGCGTGCGGGGGCGGGCACGGCGGCCGCAGCGTCCCGGCCCGTCCCCGAGATGTCCGCTGCCAGCCGAACCTCGGCGGCGAGGTCAGGGGTGGCCGCTTCCTCCTGGCGCTCCTCCCCCGCCTCACGCCCCAGCAGCCGGTCGACGCCCTCGACGGTGGGAGCCGCGAACAGGGCCCGCAGGGAGGGGCGTCGACCGCATCGTTCCCCGATCCGCCGGGCCAGGGTCACGGCGAGCAGCGAATGGCCGCCCAGGGTGAAGAAGTCGTCCGTGACGCCTACCTCGGGCACACCGAGCGTCTCCGCGAACACCTCGGACAGGGCGTGCTCGCGCGCGGTGCGGGGCGCACGGCCTCCTGCCGGTGCGGCACGGTGGGGCGCGGGCAGAGCACGCCGGTCGGTCTTGCCGTTGGGGGTGACGGGCAGGGCCCCGAGACTGACGTGGGCGGCCGGGACCATGTGGTCGGGCAGGGTCGCGGCGAGGTGCGTGCGCACCTCGGCCTCGTCCGGGCCCGGCGCACCGTCCGCGGGCACGGTGTACACGACGAGGCGCCGGTCGCCCGGCCGGTCCTCCCGGACGGCGGCGCAGGCCGCGGCCACGCCGGGCATGGCGGTGAGCGCCGCCTCGATCTCACCGAGTTCGATGCGGAACCCGCGGAGTTTGACCTGGTCGTCGACTCGGGAGACGTAGACGAGTTCCCCGGCTGTCGTCCATCGCACCAGATCGCCTGTGCGGTACATGCGGCCCCCCGCGCTGTCGAACGGGTCGGCCAGGAAACGGGACGCGGTCAGCGCGGCCCGGCCGTGGTACCCGCGGGCGACTCCGTCACCGGACACGTACAGCTCACCGACCACGCCGGGCGGCACGGGTGCCAGCCAGTCGTCCAGGACATGGACCCGGGTGCCGTTGACGGGGGTGCCGATGGACACCGCGCGGTCGGGGGCGAGTGGCCCGTCCGCGTGCTGGAACGCGCTCATGGTGGCGCAGACGGTGGTCTCCGTCGGGCCGTAGGCATTGACGAGGAAGCGGTCCCGCGCCCAGGCGTGCACCAGGGCCGGCGGGCACGCCTCGCCGGCGAGGACCATCGTGATGCCGGCGGGCAGCGAGCCGGGGGGCATCACCGCGAGTGCGGCGGGCGGCAGGGTGAGGTGGGTGATCCCCCGCTCGCGGACCAGGGCTGCGAGGGTGGGACCGGGCAGCAGGGCGTCGCGTTCGTCGATCTCGAGGCGGGCCCCTGAGAGCAGACCCATGCACAGTTCCCAGAACGCGGCGTCGAAGCTGACGGACGCCATGTGCAGCACGCGGCTGCCCGGGATGACGCGCAGCCGCTCGCTCTGGGTCCTGGCCATGGCGCCGACGCCCCGGTGGGTGACCACGACACCCTTCGGGCGGCCGGTGGAACCCGACGTGTAGATGACGTACGCCGGGTGTGCCGGGTCCGGGGACGGGGCGGGGCCGGGGCGGGCGGCGGTGTGCGCCGCCGTCCGGGTGCTGTTGCCGAGGTCGTCGGCGTGGAGGTGCGGCACGCGGGTCTCGGGGAGGCGGCGGTGGATGGCGGTGGTGGTGAGGAGCAGGCGCGGCCTGGCGTCTTCGAGCATGTGCGACAGGCGCTGGGCCGGGTAGTCGGGGTCGAGGGGCACGTATGCCGCCCCGGTCTTGAGGACGGCGAGCAGGGCCACGACGAGGTGGTGGGTGCGGGGCAGGGCGACGGCCACCCGGTCCTCGGGGCCGACGCCCTGTGCGGCAAGGTGGTGGGCGAGGGCGTCGGCGAGGGCGTCGAGCTCACCGTAGGTGAGGGTGGTGTCCGCGTCGCGGACCGCCAAGGCGTCGGGGGTGCGCCGTACCCACTGCTCGAAGAGCGCGGGAACCGTCGACTCGGGCAGCTCCTCGACGGGCCCCGTGCCCCAGGCGGTGAGGCGGGTGCGCTCGGCGGTCGTGAGCACGTCGTACGTGCGCAGTGGGCGGTCCGGGTCTGCGCTGACGGCACCGAGAAGCAGGACCAGCCGGTCGGCGAGGGCGCGTACCGTTGCCGCGTCGAAGAGTTCCGTCGCGTAGTCGACGGCCGCCCGCATGCCACTGAGGGCGCCGCTGTCGTCGTATGTCTCGGTGAAGGTGAACGACAGGTCGAACTTGCTGACCCCGGCGTCGACCGGCACGCCGCTGACCGCGAGGCCCGGAAGGTCGATGCCGGCGGCGGGCGTGTGGTTCTGAACGTTGAGCATGGTCTGGAAGAGCGGATGGTGGCTCTGCGAGCGCGCGGGGTTGAGGAGCTCCACCAGACGCTCGAAGGGGACGTCCTGATGCGCGTATGCGGAAAGGTCGAACTCCCGCACCCGGGAAACCAGTTCGCGGAACGTCGGGTCGCCCGTCAGGTCCGTGCGCAGCACGAGTGTGTTCACGAAGAAGCCGACGAGGTCCGAGGCCGCCTCGTCGGTGCGTCCGGCTACGGCCGTGCCCAGCGGGATGTCGTCGCCGGCGCCGTGCCGGGACAGTACGGTCGACAGGGCTGCCTGGAGCACCATGAAGACACTGCATCCACTGGTGCGGGCGAGGTCCGCGACCCGCTGTGAGGTGGTGCGGTCGACGGCGAAGTCGTAGGTGGCTCCGGTGTGCCGGGGCACGGCGGGGCGCGGACGGTCCCACGGCAGCTCGACCATTTCGGGAAGCCCGTGCAACGCACCCTTCCAGTAATCAAGTTGCCGTGAGACGACGCTCTCGGGGTCGTTCTCGTCACCGAGCAGGCGGCGCTGCCAGAGAGTGTGGTCGGCGTAGTCGACGGGCAGTGCGGTCAGCGCGGGGCCCTCCGCACGGACACGGGCGCGGTAGGCGGCGCCCAGGTCATGGGCGAGGGGCGCCAGGGACGAGCCGTCGGCGGCGATGTGATGGATCACGAGGACCAGGACGTGGGCGTCGCCGGCCAGGCGCATCAGGGTCGCCCGGAGCGGGAGACGGTGCTCGATGTCGATCGGTTCGGCCGTGACGGCTCTGATCCGGTCGGCGGCCTTGTCCTCGTCGACGGTTTCCAGCGCGAACGGGAGGCGGACGTCGTCCGGGGCGGTGATGTGCTGGTGAGGCCCGTGGTCGTGCTCGGGGAAGACGGTGCGCAGGGCCGCGTGCCGGCTGACGACGTCGCCCAGGGCCCCGCGCAGGGCTTCGGTGTCGAGCGGGCCGTCGATGCGTACGGCGAAGGGGATGTTGTACGTGGCGGAGGGGCCTTCGAGCCGGTGGAGGAACCACAGGCGCTGCTGGGCGTACGACAGCGGGAGCGTGGCAGGGCGTTCCTGCGGGACGAGGGCGGGGCGGGCAGGGCGGTCCGCGTCCTCCAGGGCGGCGGCGAGTGTGGCGGCGGTGGGGTTCTCGAAGAGGGTGCGGATCTCGGTCTCGGTGTCCAGGGCGGTGCGCACGCGGCCCACGAGCCGGGTGGCGAGCAGGGAGTGGCCGCCCAAGGCGAAGAAGTTGTCGTCGATGCCGACGCGTGGCACGCCGAGCACGTCGGCGAACAGTCCGGCGAGGATCTCCTCAAGGGCGCTGCGCGGCGCCCGGCCCGCCGTGCCGGACGGGGTGGCGGGCGCGGGCAGGGCCGCCCGGTCGAGCTTGCCGTTGGGGGTCAGTGGCAGCGAGTCGACCGACTGGATGACGGCCGGCACCATGTAGGCGGGCAGGTGGAGTCCGACGTACGCGGCGAGCGGACCGGGGTCCGGGGTGTGTCCGGGTGCGGGGACGACGTAGGCGGTGAGAGTGCGGTCGCCGGGGAGGTCCTCGCGGACCAGCACGCAGGCGGCGCCCACGGACGGGTCGGCGCGGAGCACCGCCTCGATCTCGGCAGGTTCGATGCGGTGGCCGCGCAGTTTGATCTGCTGGTCCGCCCGGGCCACGTAGTGCAGGGTTCCGTCGATGTCCCAGCGCACCAGGTCGCCGGTGCCGTACATGCGCGCCCCGGTGCCGACGAACGGGTCTGCGACGAACCGGGTGGCGGTGAGGCCGGGCCGCCCCAGGTAGCCGCGCGCGACACCGGCGCCCGCGATGTACAACTCTCCCTCGGCGCCGAGCGGCACGGGCCGCATCGCCGCATCCAGGACGTAGACGCGCATGCCGTCGATCGGCCGGCCGATCGGGGCCGCGCCGCCGGGAACGTCGTCGGGGCGAACACGGTGGGTGGTGGCGAAGGTCGTGGTCTCGGTGGGCCCGTAGACGTGGAGGACGACGGTGCCCGGGTGGGCGGCGGCGACGCGCTGCAGGACACAGGGCGCGGCGGCCTCGCCTCCGGAGGCGACCAGACGCAGCAGGCCGAGGGCGTCCGCGCCGGTTTCGGCGAACACGTTGAACAGGGCCGTCGTCAGGAACGCCGCCGTCACACCGTGCCGGGCGACAAGGTCCCGGAGCACGGCCGGCTGGAGCGTTCCCTCGGGCGCCACGACGACGCGGCCGCCGTTGAGGAGCGGGGCCCAGATCTCGAAGGTGGAGGCGTCGAAGACGTACGCCGAGTGCATGAGGACGGCGTCGGCCGCGCCGTCGCCCCAGTTCTGGTCGGACCCGAGGGCCATCACGTCGGCGTGGGTGACGCCGACGCCCTTGGGCAGTCCGGTGGAGCCGGAGGTGAACATCACGTACGCGAGCCGGGTGCCGCCCGTGGCGGCCGGGAGGGCGCCCGGGGCGTCCGGGCCTCCGTGCCGGACACGGCCTGCGGCGTCGACGGTCAGCACGGTCACGTCCGGGCCGAGTTGGCGTACCCAGGGGTGTGCGCGGGTGGTCTCGTCGACGATCAGGACGCGCAGGGCGGCCACCTCGGCGACGCGGTTGAGCCGTTCGGTGGGCCACCGCGGGTCGAGAGGCACGTAGGCGGCACCTGCGCGCAGGACGGCAAGGGAGGAGGTGACCGTGGCGGTCGAGCGGGCCACGAGGATGCCGACGCCGTCCTCGACGCCGGTCCCGAGCCCTGTCAGGGCGCCGGCCAGATCGTCCGAGATCTCAAGGAGCTGCCGGTAGGTCAGCTGCTCGCACGCGCCAGATACGGCCACCGAGTCCGGGTGCCGGGCGGCGCGTTCGGCCACGGCGTCCGGGATGCTCATCTCCAGTGCGTCGACGCGCAGTTCGGCGCCGCATCCCCGGGCGAGCAGTGTCTCGCGCTCGCCGTCCAGAAGGACGGGAACGGCGTCGGCGCGGCGGTCGAGCCCCTGCGCCATCATCGTCAGCAGGCGTCTCATACGGGCGACCGTGCGGGCCACCTCGTCGCGGCCCAGGACGGCGGCCCGGTAGCCGAAGGTGATCCTCAGCGCGTCACCCGGAGCGATGGTGAGGGTGAGCGGGTAGTGGGCCGCGTCCGTGCCGCTGAACCCGGTGACGGCGAGACCGGGCAGTCCGTGCTGCGCGGTGCGCAGGGCCTCGTCGTCCATCGGGTAGTTCTCGAACACGGTAAGGGTGTCGAAGAGTTCGTCCAGGCCGGTGACGCCCCGTATCTCGGTCAGGCCCACGTGCTGACTGCCGAGGAGACGGCCCTGTTCCTCCTGGAGCCGTGTCAGGAGCCCGGCCAGGGTTTCGCCGGACGCCGGGCGCAGCCGTACCGGCACGGTGTTGATGAACAGGCCGACCATCGACTCGATGCCGGGAATCTCCGGCGGGCGCCCGGACACGGTGGCGCCGAACACGACGTCGGGGCGTCCGGTGAGGTGCCCCAGTACAAGACCCCAGGCGCCCTGGACCAGGGTGTTGAGGGTGAGCCGGTGGACGCGGGCCGTCTCGCGCAGCCGGTGCGTCGTGGCCGCGTCCAGTTCGAGGACGAGCGTTTCGGGCAGTTCGGCGGAGTCCGGCGCGCCCATGCCGCCGGGCCCGGCGAGCAGGGTCGGGGCCTCGATGCCGGCCAGGGCAGTGGACCAGGCGTCCAGGGCGGCGGTGCGGTCCTGCTGCGCCAGCCAGAGGAGGTAGGTGCGGTAGGGGGTGACGCGCGGCAGGGCGCTGTCGTCACCCCGGGTCGCGTACAGCTCGAAAAGTTCCCGCACGAGGAGGGGCATCGACCAGCCGTCGAAAAGAATGTGATGGCTCGTCATGACGAGGCGGTGGCGTTGCGGGGCGGTGCGCACCAGCGTGAACCGCATCAGCGGCGGGGTGGTCAGATCGAAGCGGCGGGTGCGGTCGGCGGCGAGGAACGCGGTGAGGCGTTCCTCCGTCGTGCCCGCGCCGTCCGTACCGGTCAGGTCCAGTTCCTCCAGCGGCACGGGAACCTCGGCGGCGACGGCCTGCACGGGCTCGTCCAGATCCTCGTGGAGGAAACCGACCCGCAGGTTGGCGTGCCGGCGCAGCAGGCTGCCGATGGCGGCGCGCAGTGCGGGAACGCCGACGGGGCCTTCGAGGTCGAAGACGAACTGCGCGGTGTAGACGTCCACGGCGTGGGAGTCGTACAGGGCGTGGAAGTGCATGCCTGCCTGCAGCGGCGTCAGCGGTAGTACGTCCTCCAGTTGGAACCCGGTCACTTGCGTCCACCCCACTTGTTCTGCAGTCGGTCGATCTGGGCCTGGCTGAGCGAGACCAGGGGAAGGTCGGACGGCGTGTAGCCGCCCGCGTCGGGTCGTTCGGCGTGTTCCGCGATGGCGCGCAGTGCGCGGATGAACGCATCGGACAGGGCCCCCACGTCCTCCTCCTTGAGGAGGTCGCTGGGCCAGGTCCAGCGGGTCACCAGGCGCGGGCCGTCCGGCAGGTCCTCGGTGTGCGCGTTGATGTCGATGACGTGGTGCACGGGCATGTCCGGGTCCTGGCTGCGTGGCCCGCCGCCGTCGAGCAGGACGTCCCAGTCGGCGCCTTCGCCGCTGTCCGCCGACTCCTGCGAAGCGGCGTACCTTCCGAGGTAGTTGAAGCCGATCTGGGGTTCGGCCGAGGTGGCCAGCCGGGGGCGGGACTCCGGGTTGAGGTAGCGCAGCATTCCGTAGCCGACGCCGTGGTCGGGCACGGTCCGCAGCTGTTCCTTCACGCGTTTGACGGCGCGTTCGACGAGAGCGGCGTCGAAGCGTCCGGGGTCGCGGGCGTCGAGGGGCCCGGGGTCGAGCCGGACCGGGTAGAGACTGGTGAACCAGCCGACCGTACGGGACAGGTCGATGTGATCGGCGATCTGCTCGCGGCCGTGGCCCTCCAGGTCGAGGAGGACGGCGGTGCCGTCCGGCCGGGCCCCGCCGAGGCCGGCGGCCCGTTCCGCCCGCCAGGAGCGGACGGCGAGGGCCAGGCCGGTGAGCAGGACGTCGTCCACTCCGGCGTGGAAGGCGCCGGGGACAGTGGTGAGCAGGGACCTCGCCCAGGTGGCCGGCAGGTGGGTGACCAGGGTGCGCGTCCCGTCGGCGGTGTCCAGATGGGGGTCGAGCGGCCGGTATCCCAACTGCGGATCCGGAGTGCTCAGCACGTCCTGCCACAGCGGGAGTTCGGCCTCCCGCGCGGCCCCGCGCGCCTGGGACGCGAGAAGGTGTGCCCAGCTTCTGTAGGGCGTGGTGACGGCGGGCAACGCCGCGGCCCTGGCGGGGCGCTCGCCGCCGGACGCGGTTTCGGTGACCGCCTGCCAGGCGCGGGCCAGATCGGCCGCGAGGATGCGCCAGGAAACCGCGTCGACGGCCAGATGGTGCACGACGAGCAGCAGGCGCCCGCGCGCGTGCGGTCCGGCATCGCACCAGACAGCCTCGACCACGTCCCCGTGCGCGGGCCGCAGCCGTCTGCGTACGCGTTCGCCCGCCTCGGTGACGGCGGCGCGGGCGGCGCCCGCGTCGAGACCCGCGATGTCGACACGGGTGAAGCGGCGGCGGGCCTGCACGGCACCGGGTGGCAGGGCTTCGAGTACGGGTTCGCCTCCGGCCGGGCGGGTGACCCGCAGACGGAGCATGTCGTGGTGGTCGATGAGGAGTTGGAGTGCGGCGACGAGCATGTCCTCCTCGGCGCCCGCGGGTGTGCGCAGCACCCCGGACTGGTTGTAGCCGTCCGTGGTGCCGGGCCGCTCCAGGAGCCAGGCGGCGATGGGCGTCGGCGGCATCTCGCCGGTGCCCTGTTCGGCCGGTGCGGCGGCGTCCTGGCCGAGCGCGGTGGCGACGGCCGCGATGGCCTCGGGCGTCCGGTGGGCGAAGACATCGCGGGGTGTGACCCCGAGGCCGGCCTCACGGACGCGGCTGACGAGCTGGATGGAGAGGATGCTGTCGCCGCCGAGCGCGAAGAAGTCGTCGTCCGTGCGGACGGCCGGGCTGCGCAGGACGGAGGCGAACACGTCGCACAGGACCTGTTCCTGCGCGGTGCGCGGCTGCCCGCCGGGCCGGGTGGCGGCGGGGCGCGCCGGGGCGGGCAGGGCCCTGCGGTCGGTCTTCCCGTTGGGCAGGAGCGGCAGCGCGTCGAGGGCGACGAAGACGGCGGGCACCATGTACGGCGGCAGGACCGATGTCAGCCGGGTGCGCAGTTCACTGTCGGCCGGACGTGAGGCGCCGCTGCGGCTGTCGGGAACCGTGTAGGCGACCAGGCGCCGCTCGCCCGGCCGGTCCTCGCGGACAAGGGCGCAGGCGGCGGCGATGCCGTCGAGCGCGGTGAGCGCGGCCTCGATCTCGCCGAGTTCGATGCGGAAGCCGTGCAGCTTGACCTGGTCGTCGGCGCGGGAGACATAGGTGATCAGGCCGTCGGCGTCCCGTCGGACGAGATCGCCCGTGCGGTACATGCGGCTGCCGGCGGGGCCGCACGGATCGGCGACGAACCGCGCGGCGGTCAGGCCGGGGCGCCCCAGGTAGCCACGGGCGAGGCCGTCGCCCGCGATGTGGAGCTCGCCGGTCACGCCTGGCGGCACCGGCCGGAGCCCGGCGTCCAGGACGTAGGCGCGGGTGTTGTCGACGGGACGGCCGAGTGGCACACCCCCCTCCCCCTCGGCGGTTTCCGTCTCCCCGCTCCGGTGGTGGTGGGCAGTGGCGTCGATCGTCGTCTCGGTGGGTCCGTACAGGTTGTGCACCTCGACCTGCCAGGCCCGCCCGGTGCGCGCCGCAAGGGACCGGGACAGGGGTTCGCCGCCGCACAGCACGGCCCGCAGGGTCGCGGGCGCCTCCTCGGGACCGGTCTCGGTGAGGACGAGCGAGAGGTGCGAGGGCACGAACTGCACCAGGGTCGCGCCCGCGTCGCGCATACGGGCCAGCAGCCCGGCGGGGTCGTGGTTGAGCGCGCGCGGCACGGGGCAGGTGGAGCCGCCGTGCAGCAGCGGCAGCCAGGTCTCCCAGACCGAGGCGTCGAAGCTGGGCGAGGTACGTGCCAGGACCCGGTCGTCGTCGGTGAGGCCGAGGTGGTCGGCCATCCACGCCATGTGGTTGACCAGGGACACGTGGGTGACGACGACGCCCTTGGGACGGCCGGTGGAGCCCGAGGTGTAGATGACGTACGCGGCGTCGCGCGGGTCCGGCGCGGCGGCGGGCGGCGCCGCGCGCCCGGTGGACCAGGCGGCCCGGTCGTCGAGGGCGAGGCAGGGCATGGACGGGACATACCGCGCGGCGCGGGCGGTGCCGTGGGTGAGGAGCAGCGCCGGGCGGGCGTCTTCGAACATGTAGGTGATCCGGGCCTCGGGGTACTCCAGGTCGACCGGCAGGTAGGCGGCCCCCGCCTTGAGCACCGCCAGCATCGCGACGACCTGGTCGGCGGTGGCGTCCAGGGCGAGGGCGACGAGATCGCCGCGTCCGATGCCCCGGTCGTGCAAGTGGTGCGCCAAGTCGTCGGAGAGCGCGTCCAGTTCGCTGAAGGTGAGCTGGTGCGAGCCGTCCCGCACGGCGATCGAAGCGGGGGTTCTGGCGGACTGTTCGCGGAACGCCTCGGGCGCCGTGCGCGCCGCCACGGGCCGGACCGGGCCGTGCGCGGCCCGCTCCAGGCTCTCAAGCTCGGCCGCGTCCAGGAGGCCGACGGCGTGGACACGCCGGCCGGGGTCGGCGGCGAGCGAGGCCAGCAGGCGGGTCAGGCGCGCGGCCAGTGCGTGCGCGGTGGTGTGGGCGAACAGTTCGGTGGAGAACTCCAGGACACCGTCGAGGCCGGCGGGCCGGCCTGCGCCGTCGCGTGTCTCGGTGAAGGTGAAGGTCAGGTCGAACTTGCTGATGCCGGTGTGCACGGGCTGTTCCGTCACCGTGAGACCGGGCAGGTCGACGGCGGTGTCCGCCTGGTTCTGGAGGACGAGCATGGTCTGGAACAGCGGATGGTGATTCTGGGCCCGGACCGGGCTGAGGGCATCCACCAGCCGCTCGAACGGAACGTCCTGGTGGGCGTAGGCGGCCAGGTCGAACTCCCGTACCCGGTCGATCACTTCGGCGAAGGTGGGGTCCCCGGTCAGGTCGGTGCGCAGGACGAGGGTGTTGACGAAGAAGCCCACCAGGTCGTCGAGGGCTTCGTCGGTGCGTCCGGCGACGGCCGTGCCGAGCGGGATGTCCTCACCGGCGCCGTGCCGGGACAGGAGCACCGACAGGGCCGCCTGGAGCACCATGAAGAGGCTGCATCCCCGGGCTCGGGCGAGATCCGCGAGTGCCCGGTGGGTCTCCTCGTCGACAGGGAAGGCGAACGCGTCTCCGCGGTACGCCGTGACGGCGGGGCGTGGTCGGTCGCACGGCAGATCGAGCAGGTCCGGGGCGCCGGCGAGTGCGGTGCGCCAGAAGTCCAGCTGGCGGGCGGCCTGGCTGGTGGGGTCGTCCTCGGCGCCGAGCAGCGCGCGCTGCCACAGCGTGTAGTCGGCGTACTGGACGCCCAGTTGAGTCCAGGAGGGTGCCTCGCCCTCGGCACGTGCCCGGTAGGCGTCGCCCAGGTCGCGGGCGAGCGGGGCGAGGGACCAGCCGTCGCCCGCGATGTGGTGGACGAGCAGCACGAGGACGTGGGTCTGGGCGCCGAGCCGCAGCAGCCTGGCCCGTACGGGCAGTTCGGTGCTCACGTCGAAGGTGTGCGCCACCTCGGCGGTCAGGACCTCGTCGAGGCGGGCAGGGTCGGTGTCGCGGGGCGTCAGGTCGAGGTCGGCGCCACTGGCGTCGAGGACGAGCTGGCGCGCCACGCCGCCGGCCTCGGGAAAGACGGTGCGCAGGCTCTCGTGGCGTTCGACGACGTCCTCGAGGGCGCTCTGCAGGGCGTCCGCGTCGAGCGGCCCGTCCAGGCGGAGCACCATCGGCACGTTGTACGTGGCGCCGGGCCCCTCGAACCGGTTGAGGAACCACAGGCGCTGCTGGGCGAAGGACAGCGGCAGCGGATCAGGCCGGCGCCGGGCCCGTTCCAGGGGGGTCCTGGCCTCTTCGGCGCCGTCCAGCGTGGCAGCGAGCGCGGCGGGCGTGGGGTGTTCGAAGACGGCCTTGACCTGGACCTCCACGGCGAGCGCGGTACGGATACGCGCGGCGAGCCGGGTGGCGAGCAGGGAGTGGCCGCCCATGGCGAAGAAGTCGTCCTCCGCGCCCACCCCGTCCAGGCCGAGCACGTCGGCGAAGAGCGTGCAGAGGATCTCCTCGCGCGCGGTGCGGGCGGCGCGCCCGCGGACCGGACCATGGTGCGCGGGCTCCGGCAGGGCACGCTGGTCCACCTTGCCGTTGAGGGTGAGCGGCAGCGCCTCGATCAGGACGAACACGGAGGGCACCATGTAGGCGGGCAGGGACCTGCCGACGGCTCGGGCGAGGTCGCCGGGTTCGGGGCGCGCCCCGATGGCGGGCACCACGTACGCGACGAGACGCCGGTCGCCGGGGGCATCCTCGCGGACGACGGCGAAGGAGTCGGCGACGCCCTCGCAGCAGGCCAGCACGCCCTCGATCTCACCGAGTTCGATGCGGTAGCCGCGCAGCTTCACCTGGCTGTCGGCGCGGGTGACGTACGCGATCTGCCCGTCGCGGGTCCACCGGACCAGGTCGCCGGTGCGGTACATGCGCCCGCCCGCCGGGTCGAACGGGTCGGCCACGAAGCGGGCGGCGGTCAGGCCCGGAAGGCCGGTGTACCCGCGTGCCACACCGCGTCCGGCGAGGTACAGCTCGCCCACGACTCCCGGCGGGACCGGCCCCAGGGAGCCGTCCAGGACGTACAGGCGCATGCCGTCCAGGGCTCGTCCGATGGGCGGTGGTCCCGACGGCAGGTCGGCCGCCACGTCGTAGCGGGTGGCGAAAGTGGTCGTCTCGGTGGGTCCGTACACATGGAGGACGCGCGCGCCGGGCGCGGTGCCGGCAACGCGCTGCATCGCATCCGGGGAGGCCAGTTCTCCCCCGGCGCAGACGAGCCGGAGGCCGGCGAAGGCGCCGGGATCGGTGTCGGCGATCACGTTGAACAGGGCCGTCGTCAGGAAGACCGCGGTCACTCCGTGCTCATGGACGGCATCTCCGAGGACGCGGGCCTCCAGGACGCCGTCCGGTGCGACGACGACCCTGCCGCCGTGCAGCAGCGGGGCCCAGATCTCGAACGTGGAGGCGTCGAAGACGTACGCCGAGTGCAGCAGGACCGCGTCGGCTGCGCCGCCCTGCCATGCGGAGTCGGCCGCCAGGGCCACCACGTCGGCGTGCGTGACTCCGACGCCCTTGGGCAGGCCGGTCGAGCCGGAGGTGAACATCACGTAGGCGAGGGCTCCGGGGCCGGGCACGGGGGCTGGGCGGCCCTGCTGCTCGGGCGCGCCCCGCAGTATCCGGCCGAGCCTGTCCACGACCACGACCGGTACCCGCTGGGCCGTCGCGGCCACCCACGTGGAGGCGAAGGCGTCCTCGTCGACGACGAGGACGCGCACGTCCGCCACCCCGGCGACCTGTTCGAGCCGCTCCCCGGGCCAGCGCGCGTCCAGCGGGACGTAGGCGCCGGCCGCGCGGACCGCGCCGAGCGACACCGACACCATGGCGGGCGACCTGGTGAGCAGCACGCCGATCCCGGACTCGGGGCTGACGCCGAGGCCCGCGAGGGCGCGGGCGAGGTCGGCGGAGATCCGGTCGAGTTCGGCGTAGGTGAGGGCGGTGTCGTCGTCGGCGACGGCCACGGCTTCCGGTGTGCGGTGCGCCTGGGCCGCGAAGAGCGCGGGCAGGGTGGCGGCATCGTCGGGGGCGGGCAGGCCGCGGCCGGTGCCCCAGTGGGTGACACGGGCGTGTTCGTCCCGCGTCATCAGGTCGTAGCTCGCGATGGGCAGAGCGGGCTCGGCGGCCACCTGCTCCAAGAGCCGGACCAGGCGGTCCGCGAGGGCTTCGACGGTGGACCGGTCGAAGAGGGCGGTGGCGTACTCGATCCCGGCGGTGAGGCCGCCCCCGCCCCGCTCCTCGTTGAAGGCGAAGGTGAGGTCGAACTTGCTCAGGCCGTTGTGGACGAGCCGGTCCTCGACGGTGAGGCCCGGCAGCTCGGGGCGGGCGGTCTCCTGGTTCTGCAGGACCAGCATGGTCTGGAACAGCGGATGGTGGTTGCGCGCCCGGACAGGGTTGACGCTCTCGACGAGACGCTCGAAGGGCACGTCCTGGTGCGCATAGGCGGCCAGGTCGAACTCCCTGACGCGTAGGAGCAGTTCCCGGAAGGTCGGATTGCCGGACAGGTCCGTGCGCAGGACGAGCGTGTTGACGAAGAACCCGACCAGATCCTCCAGCGCCTCGTCCGTGCGGCCGGCGACGGGCGAGCCGAGCGGAATGTCGTCGCCCGCGCCGTGCCGGTGCAGCAGGGCGGCCACCGCCGCCTGGAGCACCATGAACACACTGCTGCCCGACTGCCTTGCAAGTCGCTGGAGTTGGGCGTGCAGAGGGGGTGGTACGTCGAAGGTGTGGACGGCTCCCGCCGGGTCGGTGGTGACCGGGCGCGGCCGGTCCAGCGGCAGGTCGATCAGCCCGGGCAGACCCGCGAGGGCGGTGTGCCAGTGGTCGAGCTGCTGCCGCAGGACGCTCTGCGGTGCGACGCCGTCGCCCAGGGCGGCGTGTTGCCAGAGGGTGTAGTCGGCGTACTGGAGCGGGGTGCCGGCCGTCGGCTCGGGCTCCCGGCCGGCGAGACGGGCCCGGTAGGCGTCGCCGAGATGTCGGGCGAGCGGGGCGAGGGACCACCCGTCGCCCGCGATGTGGTGCAGGACGAGCACCAGGACGTGGTGGCCAGGTGCGGCGCGCAGCAGCAGGGCGCGCAAGGGCGGGTCCGTGATGACGTCGAACGGCTCGCGCACGGCGGCCAGGACGGCTTCCTCCAGATCCGCGGGCGCCGTGCTGACGACTGGCAGGCGAGGTGTGACCGCGTCGGCGGGAAGAACCAGCTGATGCGGTACGCCGTCCCGTTCGGGGAACAGGGTGCGCAGCGCCTCGTGCCGCTCCACGACGTCGCGGAGGGCGGCGCGCAGGGCGTCCGTGTCCAGGGCGCCGTCGAGTTCGAGGACGAGCGGGATGTTGTAGGCGGAGCTGGGGCCTTCGAGCCGGTTGAGGAACCACAGGCGCTGCTGAGCGAAGGACAGCGGCAGCGGATCGGGCCGCTGCGCGGCGGGCACCACCGGAGGGTGGGCCCGGCCCCGCATGTCGAGGACGCGGGCCAGGCCCGCGACGGTCGGGTGCTCGAAGAGGGTGCGGACGGCGATCTCGGCGCCCAGGACGGCGCGGACACGGCTGACGACCCGCATGGCGAGGAGCGAGTGCCCGCCGAGGTCGAAGAAGCTGTCGTGCGGGTTCACGAGGGGCCGTTGCAGGACGTCGGCGAAGATACCGGCGAGCAGGCCCTCCTGGAGGCTGTGCTGCCCCGCTCCGTCGGCGGCGTCGGAGCCCGGCGCGGGCTCCGGCAGGGCGCGCCGGTCCACCTTGCCGTTGGGCAGGAGCGGAAGATCGTCCAGGATGACGACGGCACCGGGCACCATGTGGTGGGGCAGGCTCTCGGCGAGGGCGTCGCGCAGGGTGACGGGGCGCACGGCCGGGTCGCCGGTGACGGCGTAGGCGACGAGGCGGCGCCCGCCGGGTATGTCCTCACGGATCACGGCGCAGGCGGCCGATACCCCGGGGCGCGCCAGGAGTGCGGCCTCGATCTCGCCCAACTCGATGCGAAATCCCCGGAGTTTGACCTGGTCGTCGGCGCGGGCCACATAGTCGAGCAGGCCGTGCCGGTTCCACCGGACCAGGTCGCCCGTGCGGTACATGCGGACGCCCGTGCCGTCGAACGGGTCGGCGACGAACCGTGCGGCGGTCAGGCCCGGGCGGTCCAGGTAGCCGCGGGCCAGGTTGGGGCCCGACAGGTACAACTCACCGGTGACACCGGGCGGTACGGGCCGCAGCCTGCCGTCGAGGACGTAGGCGCGCATCGTGTCGACGGGGCGGCCGATCGGCACGGTCTCGTACGGCGTGCCGTCCGCCGCTCCGCTGTTCTCCTGGCCGCCCACGCGGAGGGCGGTCGCGTCGATGGCCGTCTCGGTCGGCCCGTAGAGGTTGTGCACTTCGGCCCGCCACAGCTCGGCGACGTCGTCGGCGAGGGCGCGTGGCAGCGGTTCGCCGCCGCACAGCACGGCGCGCAGGCCGGGCAGCGGCGCGGTGTGCGCCGCCTCGGTGAGGACGAGGGTCAGGTGGGAGGGCACGAACTGGGCGACGGTGACGCCGAACCGGCTCATCCAGGAGACCAGGGTGCGGGGCTCCGTGTTGGCACCGGGCGGCAGCACACAGACTTCGGCGCCGTTCATCAGCGGGAGCCACAGCTCCCACACGGAGGCGTCGAAGCTGGAGGAGGTGCGGGCGAGGACCCGGTCGTCCTGGGTGATCGCCAGGTGCCGTGCCATCCAGGCCATGTGATTGGCCAGGGCGGCGTGCGGCACGACCACACCCTTGGGGCGGCCGGTGGAACCGGAGGTGTAGATGACGTACGCGGGGTCTGCCGGGCGGGGTGCGACCGGGAGGGACGCGGTGTGGCCCGTGGGCCGGGCCTCCCGGTCGTCGACGGCGAGCCACGGTACGTCGCAGACGGGCAGGTCCGGGTGGACGTCCGTGGTGGTGAGCAGCAGGACGGGACGGGCGTCGTCGAGCATGTGGCGGATGCGGGCGGGCGGATACTGCGGGTCGACGGGCAGATAGGCGGCGCCGGCCCGCGACACGGCCAGCATGGCGACGACGGTGTCCACGGACGGCGGAGCGGCGATGGCCACCGTGCCCTCACGGCCCGCGCCGCGCTCGCGCAGGATGTGGGCGAGGGTGTCGGCGCGGGCATCGAGTTCGGCGTACGTGAGGCTCGTGTGCGCGTCGCGCACGGCAACGGCGTGAGGTGTGCGCGCGGCCCACTCCCGGACCGCTTCGGGGGCGGTACGGGCGGGCAGCGGCTGCTCCGCGCCGCGTCCCTGGGCGAGAAGGCGGTCCCGCTCACCCGGCGCGAGCGGGTCCAGGTCGCTGATGGCCCGGCCGGGCTCGGTCACGGCCAGGGTGAGGACACGGGCGAATCTGGCGCTCAGGGCGCGAGCGGTGGCGGCATCGAAGAGGTCCGTCGCGTATTCCAGGTATCCGCCGATGCCTCCGGCGACGGGCGGGGGGTCCGCGACAGCGCGCCCTGCCGGGGCAGTGGGTCCGGGAGTTCCCCGGTCGCGATGTCCGGTGGGTCTGGTGGCGTCGGTGGGTCTGGTGACCTCGGTGCCTACAGGGACTTCAGCGGCTTCGGGCGCTTCAGCAGCGTCGGTGACTTCGGTGACTTCGGTGACTTCGGTGACTTCGGTCAGCGAGAACGTCAGATCGAACTTGCTGCCCCCGCGGTGCTGGGACCGGTCGTGGACGGTGACGCCCGGCAGATCGAGGCCCGCCCGCTCCTGGTTCTGAAGGACCAGCATGGTCTGGAAGAGGGGGTGGTGGTCGCCGGACCGCTCAGGGTTGAGGGCCTCCACGATCCGCTCGAACGGGACGTCGCCGTGGCTGAGGGCGGCGATGTCGAACTGCTTGACCCGGTCGAGCAGTTCACGGAAGGACGGATCGCCGGAGAGGTCCGCGCGCAGCACGACGGTGTTGACGAAGAACCCGACCAGATCGTCGAGGGCCTCGTCGGTGCGTCCGGCCACCGCGGTGCCCAGCGGGATATCGGAACCCGCGCCGTGCGCCTGCAGCGTCACGGCGAGGGCCGCCTGGAGCACCATGAAGGGGGTGCAGCCTGCGCCACGGGCGAGCCGGGTCAGCGCAGCGTGCGCGGGGGCGGGCAGCTCGAAGGGGACGGCGCCGCCCCGATGGCTGGGTACGGCCGGGCGGGGCCGGTCGAGGGGCAGGTCCAGCAGGTCGGGGGCGCCGTGCAGCGCCTCCTGCCAGAAGGCGAGCTGGCATGCGGCCAGGCTGTCCGGGTCGCCGTCGTCGCCGAGCAGCCGGCGCTGCCAGAGGGCGTAGTCGGCGTACTGCACGCGCAGCGGGGCCCAGTCGGGCGTGCCCGTGCCCTCGCTCCTGGCGCGGTAGGCGGTGCCGAGGTCACGGCTGAGCGGGGCGAGGGACCAGCCGTCGGCGACGACATGGTGGAGAACGAGGACCAGGAAGTGGCGGGCGGGGCCCAGACGGAGCAGATGGGCGCGGACGGCGGTGTCGCCCATGAGGTCGAAGGGCGTGGTAGTCAGCCGGCACAGCGTTTCCTCGGCCCAGGCGTCGGCGGTCTTCCCGACCGGGGGCCGCTCGACGACGAGTGGGACGAACGATGCGGCGTCGTCCGCATCGAGGACTTCCTGGCGGGCGATGCCGTCGTGCTCGGCGAAGACGGTGCGCAGGCTCTCGTGGCGGGCGACCACGTCGGCCAATGCCCCGCGCAGGGCGTCCGTGTCCAGAGGACCTTCGAGTTCGAGGACGAGCGGAACGTTGTAGGTGTCGCCGGGGCCCTCCATCCGGTTGAGGAACCAGAGGCGCTGCTGCGCGAAGGAGAGCGGTACCGCTTCGGGCCGCGGCTGCGGGGAGAGGCCGGGCCGGGCCGCCGCGGTGGTGTCCAGGACCGCGGCCAGGGAGGCGACTGTGGGGTGCTCGAAGAGCGTACCCAGGCCGAGTTCGGCGCCCAGGGCGGTCCGCACCCGGCCGATGAGGCGGGTGGCGAGCAGCGAGTGGCCGCCCAGGGAGAAGAAGTTGTCGTCGATACCGACCGCGGTCACACCCAGGACGTCGGCGAACAGGCCGGCCAGGACCTCCTCGTAGGCGGTGCGCGGGGCGCGGCCCGTGGTGGCGACAGCGCGGGGGGCGGGCAGGGCGCGGCGATCGACCTTGCCGTTGGGGTTCAGGGGCAGTGCGTCGAGTGCCACGAACGCGGAGGGCACCATGTACGCGGGCAGGGCGCGCGCGACACGACGGGCCAGGGCGGAGCCGTCCGGCCGGGCGCCGGGGGCGGGCACGACATAGGCGACGAGTCGGCGGTCGCCGGGTAAGTCCTCGCGGACCACGACGCAGGCACCGTGCACATCCGGCTCGGTGAGCAGGACGTTCTCGGTCTCGGCCGGTTCGATGCGGAACCCGCGGAGTTTGATCTGGCCGTCCGCGCGCCCGACGTACTCGATGTCGCCGCGCGCGGTCCAGCACACGAGGTCACCGGTGCGGTACATGCGGCCACCACGTGCGTCGTACGGGTCGGCGACGAACCGGGTGGCGGTCAGCGCGGCACTGCTCTGGTAACCGCGGGCGACGCCGTGGCCGCTCACGTACAACTCCCCCACGACGCCGGGCGGCACCATGCCGAGGGAGTCGTCCAGCACGTACAGGCTCACCCCGTCGAGGGCCCGGCCGATGGGCGGGACGCCCTCGGTGCCGGCAGCGACCGGATGGCGGGCGGCGAAGGTCGTGGTCTCCGTGGGGCCGTACACATGCAGGACGAGCGTGGTGGGCGCCGCGGCGGCCACCCGCTGCATCAGGTCCGGGGTCGCGGCCTCACCGCCCGCGGCCACCATGCGCAGCCCGGCGAACGCCGTCGGGTCCGCCTCGGCCACCACGTTGAACAGCGCAGTCGTCAGGAACAGCGCGGTGACACCATGCCGGTCCACCATGTCGTGGAGGACCCGTGCCTCCAGGACACCGCTGGGTGCGACGACCACGCAGCCGCCGTTCAGCAGCGGCACCCAGATCTCGAACGTGGAGGCGTCGAAGACGTAGGCGGAGTGCAGCAGCACCGCGTCGGACACGCCGTCCGTCCAGGTGCTGTCGGCGGCCAGCGCGAGGACGTCGGCGTGGGTGACGCCGACGCCCTTGGGCAGCCCGGTGGAGCCGGAGGTGAACATGACGTAGGCGAGCCGGTCGCCGCGGGTCACGCGCGGCAGCGGTCCCGGCCGCGGCGGAGCGCCGCGTAAGACACCGCCGAGAGCGTCGACGACGATCAGCGGAAGGCCGGCGGCAGTCTCCTGCACCCAGGGCTGATCGGCGGTGGCCTCGTCGACCACCAGGGCACGGACGCGAGCGGCTTCCGCGACGCGGCCGAGCCGTTCGGCCGGCCAGGCAGCGTCCATGGGTACGTACGCCGCTCCCGCGTTCACGGCGCCGAGCGTGGCGGACAGCACGGCCGCCGAGCGACCCACGAGGACGCCGACGCCGTCCTCGGCACCGACGCCCCAGCCGGCCAGGGCACCCGCAAGGCCCTCCGCCGCCCGCGCCACCTCCCGGTACGAGAGCGTGACGGCGCCGTCCACCACCGCCGGGGCGTCCGGAGTCCGGCGCGCCTGCGCCCCGAACGCCTCCGGCAGGCTCGAGGCCACGGCTCCCGCCGGCAGGGCGGTCCCGTGCCCCTGCGCGTGCAGGGCCCTGGCGGTGGTCTCGTCGAGGAACGGCAGGTCGCGCAGGGGGATGTCGGCGTCCGCGTCGGCCAGAGCCGACAGGAAGGAGACGATGGCCTCCTGGTGCAGCCGCACGTCCTCGGGACGGTACAGCTCCGGGTTGGCGTCGAACCCGATCAACGGCCCTTTGCCCTCGCCCCGTTCTGAGACGAAGAGAGAAACGTCGTCGACAGGGCCGATGGACAGCACGCGGGAGGCGCCGGGGCTGCCGGCGAAGTCGAGGTCGTAGTCGTAGCCCATGATGTTGACGACGACACCGGTGAGTCGGGCCGCATCGTCGGCCATGTTCAGCTCACGGGCGAGTTGTTCGCGTGAGAAGCGGCGGTGACGCAGGGCGCCGCGCATCTCGGCGGTGACGGCGCGGACCAGAGTGCCGACTGTCATGTCGGCGGTGACGGTCACGCGCAGCGGCAGGATGTTGGCGGTCATGCCGACGATGTGCCGCAGTCCGCCGTGCCGGCCGTTGGAGGCTAGGCCCACGGTGACGTCCTGCGTTCCGGTGACCCGGCCGACGTATGCGGCGACCGCGCTGACGAGGACGGCGCTCCAGGTGGTGCGGTTGGCGGAGGCGAGCCGGCGCAGGCTGTCGAAGACGACGACGGGCAGCGTCTCGCCGCCGTGCAGCCGGACGTCCGGCCCGTCGAGGACCGCCGGTGCGGGAGCGTCGGTGCGCCGGCGGATGAGCGCCCTCTCACCGCGCGCGTCCGCTTCACCCCCGGCACCGGCCGTTTCCACGGCGCGGTCGGCGACCAGGTCCGCGAACCTGCCGGTCCAGTAGGCACGGTCGGCCTCGTAGCGGTCCGAGCCGCGGTAGTCCGCCTCGTCGGCGACGAGATCGCGCAGGGGCGCGGAGGGCAGCTCGACTTCGGCAAGGTCCTCGCCCCGCACAGCACGCCCGTAGAGGTCGGCCACGGTGCGGGCGAAGACGGCGCCGCCGAGGCCGTCGACGGCTATGTGGTGGAAGCGCACGTACCAGTAGTGCAGTCGGTGGTCGAGACGCAGCAGCGCGAAGTGGTGGTGCGGGGCGTCGAGCCTGTCGACGGCGGCCATGTCGTCGGCCAGGTAGCGCTCGGCCTCTCCGACGGGATCGTCGGCGTCGGACAGATCAACCACGCGGAGCCGGCTGCTCTCGGCCCGGGAGCGACGGACGACGTGCTGACGGACGGTGTCGCCGTCGGCGACGAACTCGACGTTGAGGCTGTCGCACAGCGCGACGGCCCGGTCCAGCGCTGCGGCGAACAACACCCCGTCGAGGTCGCCACGAATCTCGAAGCATTCCCCGATGTTGTATTTCGGACTGTCCGGATCGACCAGTTGTCCGTACCAGACGCCTTGTTGAGCCGCAGTAATCCCGAAGGACTCGAAGGACTCTTCGAGAACCGCGTACGAGGGGACGGAGCCGTTTTCGCGCATGCCGAGCCACACCTTTGGGGAGAGTTTTCGGGGGGGGCGAAGAAGGCGGGACGAAACCGGCCACACCGGTGCAGCATCCATCGCCTACGAGGGGCTGGTGAAAGCGAAGATGCACATCGCCGGACCCATGACGTCAGGCACTGGCAGCGGCCTTACCGGCTCAGGCACTCCACTGTCTTCGCGCATACAAGGACGAGCCACGAGGCTGTCCACCGATGATTCATGAAATCTTTAATGGACGCGATGTGAGCACTTACGGGCTCGACATGACCGATTACCCCTCCTTCCTGATCGACTTTGCTCTCATACGAGCAGAATCGATCAGGCAGGAGGGTCGGAACCCGCTCGGCCCAGTAGCGGCACGCGCCACTCCCGACGGCTCGGGGGCCGCCCTATCCGGCGTCGGCCTCCATCGCCCGCACCAGACTGGTGGGCCGCATGTCGCTCCACGCGGCCTCGATCGCATCCAGGCACTCCTGACGCGACCCTTCCGGTCCGTCAACGCGCCAGCCACCCGGGATATCGATGTGCGCCGGCCACAGCGAGTACTGACCCTCGCCATTCACCAGCGTCACGAACCGCCCCGACTCGTCATCGAAAGGATTGGTCACGACCGTCCCCCACTATCCACGACATGTTCATCAGATATTTTCAGGCATGCTGCGCCGGTCAATTTTCTGCAGCCACATCCAAGCCGTCCACCCCCTCGCGGTGCGATCTCGACCACGCATGGCGGAGATACGTTACGCCTCGAGATACCGGCATGGCGTGACACGTGGGCTCGCCGGAGCTCCCCGACTTCGCCCGCGCACACCAATCACAATAGATGACCCTCGACGGCCAAAGGCGCAAATTCAGCCCATTACTTACGAGCACTCAATCGGGCAACGGGGGAAGAGACTCGCCCGAGACATATGCCAACCCGCCCTCAACAGAAACATTCGGCCACCCCATGTCCCTATTATGCGAGTATTGCTGAGTACGACCCGTTCAAATCCGGATAGCCGTCGGCGTGCGCCCGCAGACTCTCTGACACCCACAGCTCTCAATGCGCTCCCGTGCGCCGGGCGCGCGCCCCGCCCCGCCAAGCGGAGCCGGTGCCCGTCGCCAGGCGTGAGGCCGACCGCGCCGAGCGCGTACATGTGCTGGAGCAGTCCTGGACAGCTCCCTGCACCGGGCCCGCCCGAAGCGGTTCGGCTGGCTGATCATCGCTCTGCGGCGCGAGGGGACCGGCTCCGTACGCGGGGGCGGTCCTGGAGCCCGCCCCCACGCACCGCGGCACCGGTACGAGCCGCCCGAAATGCGCCATTGGCCTCACGACGCGCACCTCCCGGCGAGGCGACGCATGGCCGCGCTCCGCACCGACGCCGCATCATGGCGCTGTCGTGCGGGAACAGCCCTCCACGCCACCGCGTGAAGACGGCTTCACATGACCTTCACCATCCGACCGCTTCCAGCCGCACCGCGTGCGCGGTGCGTCTCGTGGTGCAGACGGGCGTGGGGACCGTGCTTAGTCTCCCGGGCCATGAGATTCACTCGCACGAGACGCTTCGGTCTCGCCACGATCATCGCCCTCGCCCTCGCCGTCTTCGGCCTGGCGCCCTCCGCGAGCGCCGCCGCCCCGGCCCCGGCAGAGCTGTCGTTCAGCACCGACGCCGCCACCACCACGCCCGGCGGTGCGGTGAACCTGTCGATGACGATCAAGAACAATCAGACGTACGACATCTGGTTCATCTACCAGACCATCAACCCGACCTGGCTGACCACCCAGCGCCCCGACCTCACGTACAGCCTCACCGGCTGCAGGCTGGCGACGGACGCCGGGGCCGTCCCGTGTTCAGGTACCGGGCCGGCGAACCTCGGCGGCAACTACGGCACCACCATCCCGCCCGGCCAGAGCCGTACCGTCACCCTGACCTTGCAGGTCGCCGCCGACTCCGGCTGCAACGGCAACATCGGCTTCTACTCCTACTTCTACGCCGAGTTCAGCGACAGCACCAGCCTCAGCGGCGGTCCCGTGTACACGCCCGAGACCCGCGTGCTGTGCGCGTGACACCCCTGTGCGCCCCGAGCGGCGCACGCCCCCGCTGAGCGGGGACCTCATGGACGAAGGCGGCGGCCGACCCTGCTCCACACCGGCCGCCGTCGGCTTGCCAACCCGGAGTGACTTGATCCAGCTCCACACCGGCCGGCATCTTGGTCTAGTCCACTGACGTTCCACCTCCGCGACGTGCGGCGGTCCGCGTACCGCCGTTCGCCCTCCGCAGCAGCACACAGGTCTGCGGGCGGCCCCCACCCCCCGATGACCGGGGGCACCACACCGTTCGCGACGACCGTCTTGTCGCATTGATAGACGCATATGCTTTTCCGTCAAGTTCCCTGGCGTGCACGCAAAAGCTCCACACAGACCTCACTATGTGAGGCGACGGATGCGTCGACGACCGGCGTCTCAGGGGGCGACGGCGTGGTCATGGGGGTGGGCAGGCTCCGACAGGAGCCCAACCTCCCCTGCCCTGGGGAGGGGTTTCCACCGCATGAAGCGGACCATTCGCACCACCGCGCTCTTAGTGGGCACACTCATGGCGACAATCGGGCTGCCGGCTGCCACGGCCCAGGCAGACGATCCGGCACCGCGCGTCGATCTGCGTGTGCTGGTCGTGAGCGACGGGGGGCCGTCCACCGACGCCATCGCCGCCGAACTGGAGAACGCCGGAACGCCGTACACCGAGGTCCGTCTGGAGGACGCCGGCCGGGCCGTGATCGACGCGGGTTTCCTCGCCGACACGGTCGACGGCCGACCGCGTGCGAAGTACCAGGCGGTCGTCCTGCCCAACGACAACCCGTTCCCGACGGGCTCCGCCGAGATGGCAGCCCTCGTGGCCTACGAGCAGACGTACTCGATCCCGCAGGTCGACGCCTACACCTACGCGCGTCCACAGGTGGGGCTCAACGCGGCGGTCGGCACGGGCTACGCCGGCAGCGTCGACGGGGTGCAGGCCGAGGTGACGCAGGCCGGCAAGGCCGGGGCCTTCGGCTACCTGGAGGGCACCGTCCCGTTCGAGGACAACTCCCCCACCGTGGGCGAGTCCTACGCCTACCTCTCGACGCCGGCGGCGGGCGCCGACTTCGTCCCTTACGTCCAGGCCGCCATCCCGGGCAGGGCGACGAAGGGCTCCCTCGTGGGCGAGTACCGGCACGACGGGCGGCGCGAACTCGTCGTCACCTTCGTCTACAACCAGTACCAGCAGCAGTACCGGCTGCTGGCCCGGGGCATCGTGGAGTGGATGACCGGCGGGGTGCACCTCGGCGCCGACCGCAACTACTTCGCGGTCCACGTCGACGACGTCTTCGCCGCCGACGACCGCTGGGACACCGCGCTCAACTGCACCCCCGGCGACGTGGACTGCCAGCCGGGCGAGGGCACCCCGAACCCGATCCGCATGGTCCCGGCCGACGTCGACCACGCGACCGCCTGGCAGAGCAGCCGGGAATTCACCCTCGACTTCGCCTACAACGCCTCCGGCACCGTGGACCACCGCGAGGACAACGGCGGCCAGGACGCCCTCGCCGACAAGCTGATAGCCGACCGCGACCAGTTCCGATGGATCAACCACACCTACACACACGCCTTCCTGGGCTGCGTGCAGGACACCGGCGTGGTGCCGTGGAAGTGCGCGACGAACGCGGACGGCTCCACCCGGTGGGTCGGCCGGAACGAGATCGCCGACGAGATCGCGACCAATGAGGCGTGGGGCGTGGCGGCCGGACTCCCGCTCAGGAGCGAGGAGTTGGTCACCGGTGAGCACTCCGGTCTGAAGGTGACCCCGCAGCAGCCGGTGGACAACCCCAACCTGGGACTCGCCCTCACCGACACGGGCATCGAGTGGCTGGGTTCGGACAACTCCCGTGACCCCGTGCAGCGCCAGGTCGGCTCCGCCACGACCGTCTCCCGCTACCCGATGAACGTCTTCTACAACGCCGGGCGGGCGGCCGAACAGGTCGACGAATACAACTGGATCTACACCGCCCGCGCCCAGGGCGGCAGCGGGATCTGCGAGGACAACCCCGCCACCTCCACTTGCCTGGCCACGCCGCTGGACATCGCCACCGGCTACACCGAGCACATCGTGCCGCTGGAGAGCCGGATCGCGCTGGGACACGTCCTCGCCAACGACCCCAAGCCTCACTTCATCCACCAGTCGAACCTCGCCGAGGACCGCATCGCCTACCCGGTGCTCGACGGTGTGCTCGGCGACTACGACGACCTGTTCACCGACGACACCCCCGTGGTGAATCTCCGCATGAAGGAGATCGGCGTCGAGATGCAGCGCCGGGCCGCCTGGCGGGCCGCCCTCGACGCGGGCCAGGTCACCGCCTACCGGATCGGCGACAGCGTGACCGTGCAGGCGCCCGGCAACGTGGCGCTCGCGGCCACCATGCCCGCCGGTACCCGGCACGGCGGCAGGGGCTTCGGGGCCGCCTACGCCGGCTCGGTCTCCGGCTGGGCCTCGGCCGACGGTCTGCCGTACACCCTGGACCTGCCCACGTCCGCCGGTTCGCCGGCCACTGCGGTCGAGCTGCAGGGGAAGTCCGCCTCGACGTCAACCGCACCCCGGACCGAGGTGCCGGACGGCGTCGAGGAGCAGGTCCCCTACGGCGCGGAGCGCTGACAGGCGTACGCCTTCCTGCCCCGGCCGCCGTGCGGCGGCCGGGGCGGGCCCGCGACCCCCGGGCCCGACACCCCCACTCCCCGGCCGTGGAGCACATAGATGCACTTTCCCCACGGCGCGCGACACCCCGGCGCGTCGCGCGTCACCCTGCTCACCGAAGGCACCTACCCGCACAGTCACGGCGGTGTGAGCGTCTGGTGCGACCAACTCGTCACCGGCATGCCCGACATCGCCTTCGACGTGATCGCCGTCACCGGCACCGGCCGCGAGCCTGTTGTCTGGGACGTCCCCGCCCACGTCGGGCGCATCGTCTCCGTCCCGATGTGGGGTCCCGCCCCAAACGGGCGCGCGCCGCGCGGGCACCGCCTCGGGCGGCTCGCCGAGTCCTACGAGCGGTTCGTGACCGCGCTGCTCGACCCGCGCGCAGAGGACGGCTTCGGCCCGGCCCTGTACGCGCTCGCGCGGGCCGCCGAGGACCGCCGGCTCAGTCCGTTCCTGCGCGGGGACCGGGCCATCGGCATCCTGACGGCCATTTGGAACCGGTCCGGGCTCGCGGTACGCGAGGCCCGGCCGACCCTGCAGGACGCGGTGACCGCGACCGCGCTGCTGGAGCACGCGCTGCGGCCGCTGGCCGCGCCGTTCCCGGAGGCGGGCGTGGCGCACGCGGTCAGCGGCGGCGTGGCGGTCCTGCCGGGCCTCGCCGCGCTGGAACGGCACGGTGTGCCACTGCTGCTCACCGAGCACGGCGTCTATCTGCGCGAGCGCTACCTCGGATACCGCACCGCTCCCTACCGGTGGCCGGTGAAGGCGCTCGTGCTGGGTTTCTTCCGGCTGCTGGCGGAGGAGACGTACCGGCGGGCCGCCCTGATCACCCCGGGCAATCGCTACAACCGGCTCTGGGAGGAGCGCGGCGGTGCCGCGCCGGAGTCGATCCGGACGGTCTACAACGGCGTGGACCCCGCCGCGTTCCCTCCAGCCGGCCCCGAGCCCGCCGATCCCGTGCTCAGCTGGGCCGGCCGTGTCGACCCGATCAAGGACCTGGAGACGCTGATCCGCGCCTTCGCCCTCGTACGGGCGCGGGTGCCCGCCGCGCGGCTGCGCCTGTTCGGCGGCACGCCGCGCGGCGGGGAGGCTTACCGGGACCGGTGCGAGGCACTGGCCGCGGAACTGGGCCACGCCGACGCGGTCACCTTCGAGGGCCGGGTCGAGGACATCAAGGACGCCTACGCGGCGGGCAACGTCGTGATGCTCTCCAGCATCAGCGAGGGCTTCCCCTTCACCCTGATCGAGGCCATGTCCTGCGGGCGGGCGACCGTCTCCACGGACGTGGGCGGCGTACGGGAGGCCGTCGGCGACACCGGTCTCGTGGTGCCGCCCCGCGATCCGGCCGCGATGGCCGCCGCGGCACTGGAGCTGCTGGCCGACGCCGATCGGCGCCGGAGGATGGGCGAGGCGGCCCGGCTCAGGGTGATCGAGCAGTTCACCCTCCGGCAGACCATCGACACCTTCCGCTCCATCTACCTGGAGCTGTCGGTGTCCGGCGGCCGGAGCGCGCCCGCAGCCGTCGAG
Organism: Streptomyces sp. NPDC058620; assembly: GCF_042717135.1. Lineage (NCBI taxonomy): Bacteria > Bacillati > Actinomycetota > Actinomycetes > Kitasatosporales > Streptomycetaceae > Streptomyces > Streptomyces sp. NPDC058620. Next base: position 200,465 of record NZ_JBHXQO010000001.1, on the reverse strand, counting down.
GAACGCGCGCCGGCGGCGGCGGACAGATCACCGGTGAGGAGCGCGGCCGGATGAGCGGACCCATGTCGCTGGAGCCGGGCGGCGCGGAGCAGGACGCTCTGGCCCTGCGCCTCGCCGACGACCGCACGCTGGCCCTGCGCCTCGCCGACGACCGCACCCTCGCCCTGCGCGTCGCCGACCAGCACACGCCGGCCCTGGTCCTGCCCGGCCACGGGGCGCGGCGCGACGCGGTGGACAGGCTCGCCGCCGAACTGGCCGACCGCATCGCGCCCGCGGTCCACCCGTACGAGGTCGCCGCGCTGCTGGAGTCCGAGGGGCTCACCGGCGAGGTGATCCAGGAGAAGTATGGGCACGCCGACCTGTTCTCGCTGGCGACGGCGTTGTACCAGCGCATACCGCGGACGTTCCCCGAGCCGCCGCGGCCCGCCGATCCCTGGCGGCCTGACCATCTGCGCTGCGCCTTGCGAGGGCTGTTGTTCGCGCTGCCCGGCCTCGCCTACGCGCTCGCCGGGCGGCTGCTGCCCGCTGACGGCACGGTGCGGGCACTGGTGGTGGCCGGGCTGATCTCCTGGGCCTGGAACCAGGCTCTGGGCCACCGGGCGTACGTGCGCCTGGCGACCGGGCGCCGGGAGGCGGGCAGCACCCTGACGAAGGGGGCGCCGCTGGGTGCTGCCACGGCGGCCGCCGCCGGAGCCGCGCTCTCGGGCTCGGGCGTGACCGCCCTGGCCGTCGCGACCCAGTCGGCGTACCTGGCGGCGGCCGGTGTGCTGCTCGTACTGGGCCGCGAGCGGCTGCTGCTGGCGGTCCTCGTGCCGGTCACCGCCGGCGGGACGGCACTGCTGTGGTGGGAGCCCGGGACCGTGCTCCGGGCCGGGCTGCCACTGCTGTCGCTCCTCGGCGCGGTCGCCGCGGCCGGCTGGGCGCTGCGCGCCACCCGCACGGCCCCGGCCGCGCCCGGTGCCCCGCGTCCGGGGCTGTTGCCGTCCCTGCCGTACGGGCTGTTCGGACTGGCCGCCGGGTCGCTGGTGTTCCTGGCGGGCCGGGACCATCCCTGGGCGGTGATCGTGCTGACCCTGAGCATGGGGCCGGCCGAGTGGCTGCTGTACCGCTACCGCGGACTGTCTGTGGCGGCTCTGCGGTCCACGAGGACACCCGCCGCATTCCGGGCCCGTTCCGCCGCCGTTCTCGCCGGCTGCCTGCTGGTGTACCTCGGTCCGCTCGCGCCGGCCGCACTGCTCGTGGACGCCGAGCCCGTCACCCTGCTGCTGCTCGCCGCCGCGCTGTGGATCTCCCTGCTGCTCCAGGCGTTCGGCACCGCCTGGCCGCCGGCGGCCCTGTGTCTCACCGCGGCGGTGTTCGCCGGCGCGGTCACGCTGACCGGCGCGCCACCGGGCACCGCGGCGCTGCCGCTGTGCTGCGGTGCCGCCGTGCTCTGTCTCACCGCGGTGGCCATACGGCAGCTGGGCCGCCCGGCCGCCCACGGCTGACGCCGCTCCACCGGCCGCGCACGTGCCACCGCACCGCCATCCGTCACCCGGGCCGCCCGCGGCCCGCCACCGCCCACCAACCACCAATCACCAATCACCATCCAGCGGAAGGACACCATCTTGACCGCCCCACCGCTCGCCGCCGTCACCGGAGCCGAGGGTTTCATCGGTTCCCACCTCACCGAGGCGCTCGTCGCCTCCGGGCACCGTGTGAGGGCCATGGCGCAGTACAACTCCTTCTCCTCGTACGGCTGGCTGGAGACCCTCTCCCCCGATGTCCTGGACCAGGTCGAGATCGTCCTCGGCGACGTCCGGGACCCGGGCTCGGTCCGCCATCTCGTCGAAGGGGCCGACAGCGTCTACCACCTGGCCGCCCTCATCGCCATCCCGTACTCCTACCGGGCGCCCCACAGCTACGTGGACACCAACGTCACCGGCACACTGAACGTGCTGGAGGCGGTACGGGCCGCGGGCACACCGCGGCTGGTGCACACCTCCACCAGCGAGACCTACGGCACCGCGCAGACCGTGCCGATCACCGAGGACCACCCCATCAACACCCAGTCCCCCTATGCGGCTTCGAAGGCGGGCGGGGACCGGCTGGCCGACAGCTACCACGCCAGTTTCGACACCCCGGTGGTGACGCTGCGGCCGTTCAACACCTTCGGGCCGCGGCAGTCCATGCGGGCGGTGATCCCGACCGTCATCGGCCAGGTCGCGGCCGGCGAGCGGACCATCACCCTCGGCGACCTGCGTCCCACCCGCGACTTCACTTTCGTCAAGGACACCGCGCAGGCGTTCCTGGCGGTCGGCTCCGCGCCCGCCGAGCAGGTCGTGGGCCGCACCTTCAACGCCGGTACCGGCGGCGAGATCTCCGTCGGCGACCTGGTCAGCCTCATCGGCAAGGTGATGGACACCGCGCTCGACGTCCGCGAGGACACGCAGCGGCTGCGGCCCGCGAACTCCGAGGTGATGCGGCTCGTCGCGGACGCAGGCCGGCTGCGCGCGGCGACCGGCTGGAGCCCGGCGCACGACCTGGAGGAAGGACTCGCGCAGACGGTGGAGTTCTTCCGCGAGCCCGCCAACCTGGCCCGCTACAAGACCGGCATCTACAACATCTGACCACGTCCGGCACTTCGAGCAAGGGGAAGACCATGTACGCAGTGATCATGGCCGGAGGCAAGGGTGTCCGGCTGCGGCCCTACACCACGGCACTGCCCAAGCCGCTGGTGCCCATCGGCGACCAGCACGCCATCCTCGAGATCGTCCTGCGCCAGCTCGCCTCGGCCGGCTTCACCGGCTGCACCATCGCCATAGGCCATCTCGGCGAGATCATCCGGGCCTACGTCGGCGACGGCTCCCAGTGGGGCCTGCGAGTCGACTACTCCACCGAGGAGTCCCCGCTGGGGACCATGGGCCCGCTGCTGCCGATGCGTGAGCGGCTGCCGGAACACTTCCTGGTGATGAACGGGGACATCCTCACCGACCTCGACTACGCCGACGTCCTCCACCGCCACCAGGTCTCCGAAGCCCCACTGACGATCGCCACGTACGCGCGGCAGGTGCGCATCGACTTCGGGGTGCTGACCACCGACGCGAGCAAGGTCGTCGGTTTCACCGAGAAGCCGAGCATGGACTACCGCGTTTCCATGGGGGTGTACGGACTGACCCGGGCCACACTCGACGGGTACACCGCCGGGCTGCCGCTGGGCTTCGACGAGTTGGTGCTGGACCTGCTGGGTTCCGGCAACCCGCCGCACGCCTACGATTTCGACGGCTACTGGCTGGACATCGGCCGTCCCGACGACTACGACCGTGCCAACGCGGAGTTCACCAGCCGCAAGTCCCTGCTGCTCAAGGGAGCCTGAGCACCGTATGCGCATTCTCGTCCTGGGCTCCACCGGCTATCTGGGGGCCCACGTCGCCGAGCGGCTCGGCGCCCTTCGGGGCGCGCGGGTCCTCGCCGGCGGCCGGTCCCCCGCCGCCGGCGTTCCCGTCGACCTCGCCACCGACTCCGCCGACCGGCTCGCCAAGACCCTGGCGTCGGTGGCGCCGGACGCCGTGGTCAACTGCGCCGGTGCCACCGGCGGGGACCCGGTGACGCTGGCGGAGGCCAACGCCCGGGGGCCCGCCGTCCTGTGCGCGGCGATGGCCCTGGCCTGTCCCTCGGCCCGGCTGGTCCATCTCGGTTCGGCCGCCGAGTACGGCCCGGGGACCGGCCGGGTCCCGACGGTGGAGTCGGCGGCCACCCGCCCGCTCAGCGCCTACGGGGCCACGAAACTGGCCGGCACGGTCACCGTAACCGCCTCCGCCCTGGACGCGCTCGTCCTCCGGGTCGGCAACCCGGTGGGGCCCGGGGCACCGCCCGCCGGGCTGCCCGGCCGGGTCACCCGGCTGTTGCGCGAGGCGGGTTCGGACCCGGACGCGGTGCTCCGCCTCGGGGACCTGTCGGCGTACCGCGACTTCGTCGACGCACGCGACGTGGCGTGGGCGGTGGAGCGGGCGGTGACCGCGCCCGGGCCGCTGCCGCGCGTGCTCAACATCGGCGGCGGCGACGCCGTACCGGTGCGCCACCTGGTGCGCACGCTCGCGGACATCGCGGACTTCCGCGGACGCATCGAGGAACAGGGCGCCGGCTCCACCCGCTCGGAGCAGGTGTCCTGGCAGTGTTCCGACATCTCTGCCGCCCGGACGGCCCTCGGCTGGCGTCCCTCGTATGCGCTCCGGGAGTCGCTGGCGGCGCTGTGGTCCGCCGGCGCCCACCCCCCGTGCGAGGAAGGCGAACTGCCGTCGTGAGCCTGCTGATCCCGCTGTACGTCCACCCGGCCGTGGACCCGGGCGCCTGGCACCGGCTCATCGCGGCGGCCGACCGCACCTACGCCGTCGTGCTCAATCCCGCGGACGGGCCGGGCGGCGCTCCCGATCCCGCCTTCGTCTCCGTGGCCGGCGCGCTGCGCGGAGCGGGCGCCCGGGTGCTCGGCTACGTGGACACCGACTACGGCACCCGGCCCGCCGCGGATGTCACCGCCGATACCGCCCGGCACCAGGAGTGGTACGCGACCGACGGCTGTTTCCTGGACCGGGTGAGCGCGGCCGAGGACGCGCTGCCCGCCTACCGGAGGCTGGTGCGCGCGCTGCGCCGGCAGGGCGCGTCGTCCGTGGTCCTCAACCCGGGCGTGCACCCGGCCCCCGGCTACGCCCGGATCGCCGACCTCGTCGTCACGTTCGAGGGCCCCTGGTCCACCTATGTGTCGGCGTTCAGCAGACCCGACTGGACGGCGCGCCATTCGCCCGACCGCTTCTGCCATCTGGTGTACGGCGTGCCCGAGGCGCTGGCCCCGCTGGCCGTGCGCACCGCCCACGAGCGTGGCGCCTCGGTGTCCGGCCCAGTGACCGGGGAACCACCCAACCCTTGGTCCCGGCTGACGCCGGTGCTGCCGGGAGCGGAGCGGTGAGGCACGGAGCTCCGGCGTGGGCGACCCTGCTGACGGTGATGGCGCTCTCGGTGACTACCACGCTGACCGGTTGTTCCGATACGGGCGGCGGCCGGGGCACGGCGGCGGAGGGGCCGCGGGAGGGGCGGTGGCAGCCGCGCCCCGGGCTGGCTTGGCAGTGGCAGCTCAACGGGAAGGTCGACCCCGCGGCGGCCGACGTGCCGGTCTACGACATCGACGGCTTCGAGAACGACGCCGCGGACGTCGCCCGGCTCCACCGCGCCGGCCGTAAGGTGATCTGCTACATCAACGTGGGCGCATGGGAGGACTACCGGCCCGACAAGGACGCCTTCCCCCGCTCGGTGCTGGGCGGACCGAACGGCTGGCAGGGCGAGCGCTGGCTCGACATCCGCCGGATCTCCCTGCTGCGGCCGATCATGGAACGGCGGTTCGACATGTGCCGGGAGAAGGGGTTCGACGCGGTGGAACCCGACCTCGTGGAGGGGTACGGCGACAACACCGGCTTTCCGCTCACCGCGCGGGACCAGCTGAGGTACAACCGCATGATCGCCCACATCGCCCACGAACGCGGCCTGGCGGTGGGCCTGAAGAACGACCTGCCGCAGATCCCGCAGCTGGTGGACGACTTCGACTTCGCGGTCAACGAGCAGTGCGCGCAGTACGGCGAGTGCGCGCGGCTCACACCGTTCATCGAGGCCGGCAAGGCGGTCTTCCACGTCGAGTACACCGAGCCGGCCCACCGCTTCTGCCCCGAGTCCCGCAGGCTGGGGCTCTCCTCCATGCAGAAGAAGTGGGAGCTGGGGACCTGGCGCAGGGCCTGCTGAACGGCGAGGACCGGGACTCGGGTCCCCAGGGCGATCACCCGTGCTCACAAGTCGAGCAAGGCGGGAGATCAGGCTCCACCCGAATCAGGCAGATCCCGAGCCCGGCTCCCAGGAGCCGTGCCCCTGAACCAAGCCGTCACCCACAACGACCCGCTGCAGATGGGAACCCCGCCTTCATCGAGCCCTCCTCGCGAACAGCCGCCGCTCCAGCCGCTCGACCGACGGGGGCGGCGGCACCCGCACAGACGGCTCCCCCGGGACGCGCCCCCTTCGAGCGGGCCGGTCTCCGTCGCCGGTACCGGATTTCCCGGAGGAGCCTGAGGTTCAGGGCGCCGAGACCAACTGCGGTCTGGTCGATGACTCTCGTACCCGGCGCAGGAGAGCGGGGATGGCGAGCGCGGCTGCGGCCCCACCCCGGCGGGTCGGGTCCCGGCGAAGATGACCGACGCGGTCGCGCTGGCGAAACTGCACGGCATCGACGCGGTCGACCGGGCGTTGGGCACCGCGGCGACCGTCGAGCGGTCCGCCGACGGCGACCCTGATGGCGATCCTGGCCCACCAGGTCGAACACGACGACTCCGAGCCGACCAGGCCCGGCGAACAGCACGGCCTGCAACCGGGCACCTCGACCAGGTCAGGATTCGGATCTGTCGGCTGAGGCCCCGCAGCCGTCAGCCGACCGGCGCGGCACGGCCACCTCTTCGTCGCGTAGCGCCCACGACGGGCTGCCACCGGGCCCGGCCGGCACCTGCACAGTGAACGGCGCATAGTCGTTGAGGCTGTCGCGCACCGTGAAGCCGGCCGATCCCAGGATCGCGGTGATCGCCGCAAGCATCGCCTCCAGCACAACCCGTTGATGGACGAGCGCCGGATGGTCCGGGAGGTTGCGTCTGGCTGCACGCAGCACACAGCTCTCCAGCCGTGGGCTGGACCTCCAGCCCACGGACACCCCACCTGCGTCGTCGTCGAACGCGTCGACGTTGACCTCAACGCCTTCTGACAGCACCGGACTCAGCCCCGGCGCCACGACCGGCAAGCCGGCGGCCACCAGTTCGTCCCGCACCCGGGCCGCGACGCGCTCGCGCTCGGCCAGAACCTCAGCACCCACCTTCTCCAACATCCCGGCACCCTAGTCCAGGGCTGTCCGCACCGATCAGGAAGACCCCTGCCCATGAGCGACACCACCAGCACCCTGTCCGTCCCACGCCCGGCAGGTCATCGACTCGCTGATGGAGATGGCCAGAAAATCCAACTGCCGACGGCTCCGGCGCCGGGCCGAAGGCGTCTTGTACGAACAGGAAGCGGGGCCGCTGCCCCAGGTACGTGTTCGAACGTGTGCAGGATAGCAACTGTTGCTTAGCGGCAAAGCGGCGGTTCCGGGTGCCCGCAGAGCCCGGCGTTGCGGGGAGCGTCGCCATCCACGCGCGTCCGGACCGACGCCAGCGGCAACGTCTCCATCGCAGCCCCTGAGGAATGCCGTCACTCAACGACTGTGCCTCGCGGAAGTACAACGGCACACGGGTCCGGCGCCCACCACCGCAGCTGACGCAAATGCGGAACGTTCATGGGCCAGGCACCATGTCACTATGAGTGGATTCGCGGAGATTCCCTCGTCTGTGACGACGCCCGATGCCGTGGAGACAAGGATCGGCACTCTGCAGTTCGCCGACAAAATCCCGGATGCCGACACGTGCGAGAAGGTCTTCGACCACCTCGATCCGACGCGCGCCGTGAACGCGTATCTCGCGGGTCTGCAAGGGGTTTCGGTTCGAGCGCTGCGACGGGGCTTCCTGGACGCGGGGGCGGCCGACAACACCGTGCTGCTGCACTCGGGCCTGATGGACGGCGCGTCGCTGTTCCTCACCGGCAACGCCGACACCGTGTACTTCCTGAGTTTCCTCGACCTCACCGACGGGCCGGTGACCGTCCAGGTCCCGCCCGGCTGTCTGGGCACGATCAACGACATGTGGTTCCGCTGGGTGATCGACTTCGGTCTGCCCGGCCCCGATCGCGGCGTCGGCGCTACGTTCGTGCTGCTGTCGCCCGGCTACGACGGTCCGGAGCCCGAGGGCGGGCTGTTCGTCGGACGCTGCTCCACCTGGCAGGCCATGGTGCTGGGGCGGGCGTTCCTGGAGGGCGGTGACCCGGCGCCGACGATCGCGCGGATCAAGGAGACGTTGCGTATCGCCCCGTACACGCCTGGCGGCTACGGGACCCGCATCGGGTCCTTCCTCCAGTGCAAGGCGCCGCTCGCGCCGATCACCCCCGCCGACCCCCCAGCCTTCACCGAGGGCACCGGCCTGGTGATCAACACCCTTCCGCCGAACGACTACTCCTTCTACGAGCTGCTCAACACCCTCGTCCAGGAGCAGCCCGCCGGGTCGGGCGGTCTGGAGGCCGGCGGCGCGTTTCGCGAGATCGGGATCGCCAAGGGTCATGAGTTCAACCCCGACACCCGGATGCGGGGCCTCCTCGAAGAGGCCGTGGCGATCGGCACCGCGAGCGCCCGCACAGTCGGCCTGCGTGCCCGACAGCGGGAGGGCTTCGCGTACTACGCGGACTCGGCCTGGTTCAACCCGCGCTCTTCATCGGGGGCTACGACTGGACGCCCCCGCCCCCGGAGATCACTCCAGAGGGGGTCCAGCTCCATGACCCCGCCTCCGGCCGGGCGCTTCCGCCTTGGCATGACGGCCCACCCCGTCCCGAGCCCCCGGGACCGACGAGGGGACCCGGAGAGCGGCAGTCGGACTTCTGCGACGGCGCCCTCCCGCTGGCGGTCATCGCGACGACGCCGTGAACGGAAGCTCTGACGGCCAGTCAAGGAGCATCGTATGACGCCCGACTACACCGAGAACGCCCGGCGGCTGCGCAACGCGGTGGAGCCGGTGGCGGCGGGGGTCTACTTCGCCCCGGAGGCACACGCGGCGTACGAGGCGCTCGGCTTCGACGGGAGTCCTGTGACTCAGGACGGCGTGGCACGACCGGAGATGAAGTCCTGCTTCACCAGCCGTGGCGCGTGCACGGGCAGGTGGCGGGAGAGGTCGTGGCCGCCGCATTCGGCTGCTTCAACCCGAAGGTCGTCGTGCCCTACGTCCACACCGGATGGCGGATCAGCGACCGGAGGACGATTCTGGAGGGCCGGCAGCAGGGCGCGACGGCGATGCTGCAACGCATCCTCGGCGAGCAGCCCGAGGACCTCGCCGGGGCCACCGACCCCCTGCTACGGGCTGCCGAAGCGGCGTCGTGGGCCGCCCGGGGCGCCAACTCGGGACTGCGCCCGCTCGGCTTCCCCGGCCGGCCTATGGGCGACCTGTGGCGGGCAGCGGACCTGGTGCGCGAGCACCGAGGTGACAGCCACGTCATCTCCTGGGCGGTCGGCGGTGTCGACGCCGTGGAGATCCTCCTGCTGACCGAGGGGTGGTGGGGACTCCCGGCCCGCCCCTACACGCCGAGCCGCGGACGGAGCGACGCGGACATGGACGCCGGCTTCGCCCGGCTCCGGCGACGTGGGCTGATGACCGCTGAAAGGACTTGGAGAAATGTCATGGACGAAAGCACTGGCGTGGCCCCGTCCCGGACTCGGCGCTGGGCCGCGCGGCTGGCGATCACGACTGCCGGGGCGTCGGTGATCATCCTGGTCGTCATGGCGGGACTCAGAGGCGTCGGACTGCTGGCCATAGGCTTGGCCGGCGCAGTCGTCATGGCCGCGGCGCTGTGGTGGGCGCTTACCCGCCGTGGCCTGGTGCGGATGATCGCCGTCGCCCTGGCAGTGGCAGCGCCCGTGGCCGTCATCGTGCTTGAGGTGGCCTCCGGGCTCCTTCGGGTACTGCTGGTGTATCTGGCCCTGGGCGCTGTGGCGACGGCTGCTGGATGGGCGGCTCTCGCCGAAGCCAAGCCGACAGTTCCTCGCACCCGCTCCGTACCGCCGCCGCAGCAACCGGTCCTCATCATGAACCCCCACTCTGGCGGTGGAAAGGTGGGCCGATTCGGCCTGCGGGAGAAGGCCGAGGCGCTGGGAGCCAGAGTGGTCCTGCTCGACCCCGCCCACCACGTCGATGTCGCCGCGTTGGCAAGGCAGGCTGTCGCCGAGGGAGCCGACCTCCTGGGTGTCGCCGGTGGTGACGGCACCCAGGCACTGGTCGCGGGCGTGGCCGCGGAACACGACATCCCCTTTCTCGTGGTCCCCGCCGGCACCCGCAACCACTTCGCGATGGATCTCGGGCTCGACCGGGAAGACCCCTCACCCTCCCTGAACGCGCTCACCGACGGCATCGAGATGCGCATCGACCTCGGCCTCATCGGTGACCGCATCTTCGTCAACAACGCCTCGTTCGGCGCATACGCCGCGATCGTACAAAGCGATGCCTACCGCGACGACAAAGTAGGCACAGCCCTGCAGATGCTCCCCGACGTACTGACTCACAGGGTCGGTCCCCGGCTCACCGTCCGTACGAAAGGCTTCGCTGTCGACTCCCCGCAGGCCGTGCTGGTCAGCAACAACCCCTACCGGGTCGGCGACCGGGCCGGGCTTGGCAGACGCGACCGGCTCGATTCAGGCGTGCTCGGCCTGGTCAGCATCACCGTCGACAGCGCCGCGGGCGCGGCCGAACTGTTGCGCGGCGAGCGCGCGCCCGGCCTCACCGTACTCACCACCGAAGAAGTTCTCGTAGGCGCTGACAGCAACGAGATCCAAGCCGGTGTCGACGGAGAAGCCCTCACCTTTCCGGCTCCGGTGCACTGCTCGATCCGACCCGCAGCGTTGCGAGTCCGCGTGCCGCAGGACAGGCCGGGCGTTCCCCGCCCCAGGCCCCGACTCGACTGGCGCAGGCTGGGCCGCCTGGCACTTCCCGGCAACAGCACGAGGCCGGCATCGGCCGCTGGCCACGGACAGCGTCCCGATTGACGACCCACTCACGCTGTCGATGCCTGTAGGCCCAAGTCGAGGACCATCTCGTGGAACGCGAGTGGCCCCGTCGGGGGTGCCACTCACAGCGGGCCTCCACCTCTGACCCGAACCAACCGCTCGCCGAGTTCGACGCCCATTGGATGTCCGGTGCAGGAGTAGGACGGACTCGATCACGGCGGCGGTGGTGCCGGGCGGAAGGGCGGGGGTGGCGCTGGTGCGCTCGGGGTGGCGTACGGCCGTGCCGGAGATGCTGTCGGCGGCCAGAGAGAGCAGGATTACGGGTTCTGTCGGCCATCGGAGTCGTAGAAGTAGACGCGGAGTCCGAGGGCAGGGCGTCGTCGTTCTCGGGTGTGCGTAGCCGGCCGTCGTCGGCGATGTCCTCGTAGACGCGGGTGGGCGGCAGGAAGCCGGTGAGTCGATCGTCGACCTGGCCGGTGAGCCCGCATTCTTAGCGCCGCTGGGTGAGGTTGCTGGGCTCTGCGGGCGGGGGCTCCTATCCATGGCATACCGGCGCGCCCGGTCCGTACCTCTTCGGCCCCTTGCGGCGCATATCCTCTCCGCTCGGGGGCACCGGGACAGAAAGCCGGCGAACGGTATACGCGGCCGGGGACCGCCCTGTGGGGAGTGAACGGATTGGCACGAGACGTACGTCGGTTGGCTGCCGGGCGGTGGGCCGGGCGGGAGTGGGCGGCGGTCCGGCGGTCCGTCCATAGCGCGTTCGAGGAGTCCGGGCCCGAACGGGACACCCTCGTCCAGTCCCTCAAAGCAGCAGCGGCAGCGATCATCGCCTGGGCCCTGACCGGATGGTGGCTCCAGGCCCCCATGGCGTTCCTGGCCCCCTGGACGGCTGTCGCTCTGGTCAGTGGCACCGTCTACCAATCGCTGCGCACGGGCACCCAGCAGTTCGCCATCATCGCCCTCGGCACGGTGTGGGCCTCGGCCGCCCTGGCCATCACGCATGACCAGACCATGGCCGCCATGCTGCTCACCCTGCCGTTCATGACTCTGCTCGGGAACTACCGTCGATTCGGGAGCCAGGGCATCCTCGGGGCGAGCACGGCCCTTTTCGTGATCACCTACGGATCGTCCAGCGCTTCCACGGTCGGTCACCGGCTGCTGGAGACACTGATCGGCGCGGTGGTGGGCATCACGGTCAACGCCCTCATCCTGCCCCCGGTCCATCTGCGCAGCGTCCGTGATCGCCTGCGCCAACTCGCGCGGAATTCCGCAAACCTGCTCGACACCATGGCGCACGGCCTGCGCGAGGACAGCGCGTTGGAGAGGGCGGAGAGCTGGCACGCCGAGGCATCCCGTCTCACACTGTCCCTCCAGGGTGTGGCCGACGCCAGGTACTGGGCCACGGAGGGAGCGCGCTGGAACCCGGGCGGACGGCTGCGGCGGACGGGCCCCCCGCCCCCACCCTTCGCGGAAGACATTCGGTGGGGCCGGGTCTGCACCCGCATCCTCGCCGTCGCACGCACCCTGAACGGAATCGGCGACGGCGATATGGGCCTCCCCACGCCGTCCCCCTGCTTTCTCGTCGAACTGTCCGACGTGCTGGAGCAGGCCGCACGCGTATGCGCCGAGGAGGCCGAGCCGCCGGTCTCCTCCCCCGCTGCCGAGCGCCGCGAGGCGGCGTTCGACAAGGCATGGACCGCGCACCGCACTCTCGCCGACAACTTCCAGCAACAGAAGGGAACAGCGGCCGCCGTCGGAGGTGAACTAGTGCTGGAGACACGGCAGTTGCTTATGGAACTGGCTCCGCCGCCCTGAGCGGCACCAGCCACCGGTCCTGCATCGGGCCTACGGTGCGGTGTAGAAGAGCAGCAGCCCGTGGACGGTGACGCGCCGGACGCCGCCGTCCGGACTGATCAGGATCAGCAGCGGATGGCCGGCGCGGCCCCGAAAGGGCACCCGGACAAGACCTCCGGCTCCTTGATACACCTTGTCCGCCCAGCATTTGAGGTCCGTATCGGCGAAAGCTTCGACGATCCCGTGCCGCCGCACGGGGTCAGATCGTGGGTCGAGCCGGGCAGCGCCGCGGGTGCCCAAAACAACCTACGGGGCCGCCCGGCTCTTCGGCGCCCTGGCTTCTGACTGAGAGCTGCGATCCGGTAGCTGTTACGGAGCTGACCGTGGAGTGTTCCTCGGGCCAGCGGCATGCTCCAAGCTGCGGGTGCGAATCCGCCCAGCGTGGCAGGTCACAGGGCCGCCCGATCTATTCCGCGACATTTGCTCAATGAACGGCGCCGCTCCCTTCCCGACCAGGTGAAACGCTGGTCAGGAAGGGGGCGGCGGCATCTCTCATGGCGGCAGCGTCTCGCACACCCGCACGGGGCGGGAAGCGGGAGTACTTCCGCAGGGTGAATCCAGGATCGGGGTGACCCGGCCGGCGTGCCAGAGAGACAGCCGATTCCCCGGCCGCGCCAGTCCCGGTCACGCTGCCCCGGGACGACCCCCGTGCCCCTGAACCGCCGGTGCAAGCCAAGCACCGGCGGCCGGCGTCAGGCGCAGTACTGCTGCTCCTTGCCGATCGAGCGGTACATGCAGTCCGCGTTCTCGATCAGTTGGAGCACCGCGTCGCGGTTGCGGCTGGTCTCGCGCTCGATGACCTCGTCGGGCGGGTAGAAACCGCCCCCGCCGGAGCCACCGGGGTACATCTCGAAGGTGTAGCCGAAGATCTTCTGGTTGCCCCACAGCCAGTCGTCGATGGAGCCGTCGGTGATGTAGAGGTCGCTCGACTGCTCCGGCGTGTAGCCGTTGCCGGCAGCCATCTTCCGGCCGACGGTGGCGAAGGCGTCGCGGTCGTCCTGGGTCAGGCCCGGCGCCGTGTCGGCGCTGGTGTAGCCGAACGGCCAGAGGATCAGCTCGCTGTACGTGTGGAAGTCGATGCCCGCCCTGATCTGCTGCTTGCCGCCGACCACCCGGGAGCGGACGAAGTCGGCGACGACCTTCACCTCGGGAGCCGACTCGGCCGACGTGCCGCGGTAGGTCTCCGAGCTCGTCGAGCCCGAGGAGCCGCCGCAGCAGCCCCACTTGAAGTTCCAGTTGCGGTTCATGTCCGTGCCGACGTACGACGAGCCGGCGTTGGGCTGCCGGTTCTTGCGCCAGCTGCGGTAGGAGCCGGAGGCGATGTCGTACTCGCCGCCGTCCGGGTTGAGGTCCGGCACGATCCAGAGCTCACGGCCGTTGACGGCGTTGGTGATCCGGGAGTCGGAGCCGTAGCCCGCGCCCAGCTCGCGCAGCAGGTACAGGGCCATCTCGACGGTGAGGTGCTCGCGTGCGTGCTGGTGGTGCGTGAAGAGGACCTCGGGCTCGTTCTCGTCGGTGGCCACGTTGTCACTGACCTTGATGGCGATGATGTCCCGGCCCTGGTACGTCTTGCCGATGACCCGCTTGCTCATGATGCCCGGGTACTGCTGGAGCCGCTGGTTGATCTCCGTGTTCATCTCCGCGTAGTTGTGGTAGCGGGAGTCGGCGGATGGGAAGTCCATCGGCCGCACGGCCCGTCCGCCGGTCCGGTCGGGCGGCGGGGGCAGCGCCTTCAGAGTGTGGCCGAGCGCCCGCAGGCGGGCGGCCTGCCCGGCGTTGGCGCTGACGACGACCGAGTGGCCGTCCGCCTCGTCGACGGAGACGCCCGTGGCGGTGAGGGCGGTCCGTTCGGCGGCGGTTTCCGGGCCGTGGATCTCGTACTGCCGGATGACCTCCTCGCCGGCCGCGACCGGTGTGGTGGCGGGTGCGGCGGGCGCGCTCGGGGTGCTCGTGGTGGCGGTGAGCGGTACCGCGACGGCGAGCGCCAGTAAGGCCGTGAGGGTGGCGGACCTTCTGCCGCGTATGCGAAGTCGCATGCTGTCTCCTGGGTGGGGGGTACGGGACTTCCCGTGCGACGCATGGTGCAGCCATGGCATGGACTCGTCAAGAGAGCCACTCGGGCCACGGCCCGCTCCGCAGACCGCATCCGTGATAACGGACGGGCGCGGCCTTCGACGCGCCGCTTCCGGATGGGGCCCCGCCTCTTCGATACTGGACGACGTCTTTGGTCTCGTCAGCGACACTCGGGGGCTATCTGACGGTAAGCCGGCAAACTCAGCATTGAGTCAGCATCAGCCCCACCGGAAGCCGCCTGAGGGAGCTGTCGACTGCCACACGTCAAGAACCGCCACAGGCCCACTGACCTGGTAATTCCCTGCTCCAGGGCCTAGCCGACAGCCTACCCAGGAGGAACCGTTGAGAATGCTCATCAATGTCCCCGAGACCGTCGTCGCCGATGCGCTGCGCGGCATGGCCGCCGCCCACCCCGAGCTGACCGTGGACGTCGAGGGCCGTCTGGTGGTGCGGCGTGACGCGCCCGTGGCCGGGCAGGTGGGTCTCGTCTCCGGTGGAGGGTCCGGGCACGAACCGTTGCACGCCGGGTTCGTCGGGCCGGGGATGCTGTCCGCGGCCTGTGCCGGGGAGGTGTTCACATCACCGGTCCCGGATCAGATGGTGCGGGCCGCGGTCGCGGTGGACAGCGGGGCCGGGGTGCTGTTCGTCGTCAAGAACTACACCGGAGACGTACTCAACTTCACCATGGCGGCCGAGCTCGCGGAGGACGAGGGCGTGCAGGTGGCCCAGGTGCTGATCGACGACGACGTGGCGGTGGTCGACAGCTCGTTCACGGCGGGACGGCGGGGTACGGGGGCGACCCTGTTCGTCGAGAAGATCGCCGGGGCCCTCGCCGGCGAGGGCGCTCCCCTGGAACGGGTGGCCGCGGTCGCCCGGCGGGTGAACGAGTCGTCCCGGAGTTTCGGGGTGGCGCTCAGTGCCGTGACCACCCCGGCCAAGGGCAGCCCGACCTTCGATCTTCCGCCGGGCGAGCTGGAGTTGGGCATCGGCATCCACGGCGAGCCGGGGCGGGAACGGCGTCCGATGATGACCTCCGGGGAGATCGCCGACTTCGCCGTGAACGCCGTACTCGAGGACCTCCGGCCCAACGGTCCGGTGATCGCTCTGGTCAACGGGATGGGTGCGACGCCGCTGCTGGAGCTGTACGGGTTCAATGCCGAGGTGCAGCGCGTCCTCACGGAGCGGCGCGTGCCCGTCGCTCGTACGCTCGTGGGGAACTACGTGACCTCGCTCGACATGGCCGGCTGCTCGGTCACGCTCTGCCAGGTGGACGAGGAACTGCTGCGGCTGTGGGACGCGCCGGTGCAGACGCCCGCCCTGCGGTGGGGCCGCTGAAGCGCGCTTCCGTCTGTGGATCACACTTGCTGGACAAGGAGATGATGTGCTCGACGCCGACTTCTTCCGCCGCTGGATGGCCGCCACCGCGGCTGCCGTCGACCGTGAGGCGAGCCGACTGACCGAGCTCGACTCGGCGATCGGTGATGCCGACCACGGCAGCAATCTGCAACGCGGATTCGCTGCCGTGACCGCCGTCCTGGAGAAAGATGCCCCGCAGACCCCGGGGGCCGTACTGACGCTCGCCGGACGGCAGCTGATCTCGACGGTGGGCGGCGCGTCCGGCCCGCTGTACGGGACGCTGCTGCGGCGCACGGGCAAGTCCCTGGGCGACGCTTCCGAGGTGACGACGCAGCAGCTGGCCGAGGCGTTCGGGGCGGGTGTCACGGCGGTGGGCCAGCTGGGCGGCGCGCAGGCGGGTGACAAGACGATGCTCGACGCCCTGCTGCCCGCGGCCGACGCGCTGGGAGCGTCGTTCGCGGCTGCGCGCGAGGCCGCGGAGGCGGGTGCGCTCGCCACCGTTCCGCTGCAGGCCCGCAAGGGGCGGGCCAGTTACCTCGGTGAGCGGAGCATCGGCCACCAGGACCCGGGAGCGACGTCGTCCGCGCTGCTCGTCGCGGCACTGGCCGAGGCGGACACCACGCGCGGGGACGGCGGGAGCGGCTCATGAGCGGGCTGCCGAGTCAGGTCGGAATCGTCCTGGTGTCGCACAGCGGGCCGGTGGCCGAGTCGGTCGCCGAGCTGGCGCGAGGGCTCGCGGCGGGCGGGGCGACGGCACCCGTGGCCGCCGCTGGTGGCATCCCCGGCGGGGGCCTGGGGACGAGCGCGGATCTGATCGCGGAGGCCGCGCGGTCGGTCGACGGCGGCGCCGGAATCGCGGTACTGGTCGACCTGGGGAGCGCGGTGCTCACGGTCAAGGCCATGCTCGCCGAGGGGGACGAGCTGCCTGAGGGGGCACGCCTGATCGATGCACCGTTCGTCGAGGGCGCTGTCGCCGCGGTGGTCACCGCGTCGGCCGGCGGTGACCTGGACGCGGTGGAGGCGGCGGCTTCGGAGGCGTACGACTACCGCAAGGCGTAAGAGAGTTCGGAGGCGGGGCCCGCCGGGTGAGGTCTTCTCCTCCCTCGGGGGCGGGGGCCGCCGGGTGAGGTCTTTCTCCTCCCCCGGCGACCCCCTCCTTCGTGCCGTCACGCTGCCGGGGCGGCCCCCGCAGCGGTGACGCTGACGAGCGCTCGGCTCGTCGTGCCGTTGACCGTCACCGCGAGCGTGACCGTGCCCGGGCGCAGGGCGGTGAGGGTGCCGGTGGTGGGGTCGAGTACCGCTGTGTGGCGGGGGCGGGCCCCGGACTCCGGGCCGACGTGGACGTTCGGGGAGGCCGTCCAGTCCGCGCTGAGCGGGAAGGCGACCGGGACGAGGCGCGTGCCCTGGGTGAGGGTCGCGGTGACCTTGCCGCGTTCGCCCGCCGCGAGCGCCGCGGGGGCCTCGATTGCGAGGGCGTCGACGTGGGCGCGGGTCTGGGCCGAGACCCAGTCCGGGGCGCCCTGCCACGGCCGGTGACGGGCCGTGGCCTGTTCCTCCGCCATGACCCGGTCCGCCCCGATGAGGGACCAGCCGGTGAAGCCGCCCTCGTCCGCCGGGCCCGCCGGGGTCTTGCCCGCGTTGCCGTTGATCAGATACGGCACACCGTCGACGTGCGAGGCGTGGAACACCCCGACGTGGCTGCCGATGAGGGCCGCCCCCTTCCCGGTCGTACGACGGAAGTCGGCGAGCCACCGTTCGATCACGGCCGCCTCCTTGCGGTCCCCGAGCTGGCTGCCCTTCTGCACGGTCGGGTCGCGCGGCGGGACGTGCTCGATCAGCATGACGGAGCCGATGCCGGTGTCCCGGGCGGCGGCGTCCAGTTGTTCGCGCAGGTGCTTGATCTGGGCGAAACCGCCGCCTCGCAGGCTCAGACTGGAGGTGTCCAGCGTGATGAGCCGGGTGCCCTTGTGGTCGAAGGTCCGCTGGGCGGGGCCGAATTCGCCGACGAAGTTGTCGATCCTCCCGCCCATCACCTCGTGGTTCCCCGGTACGTAGTACCAGGGCAGCGCGTCCCCGAGCTCCTCGGTCAGTATCCGCCGGGCGAAGGCGAGGTCGGCCGGCGACCCCTCGTCGACGAGGTCTCCGTTGATGACGAGGAAGTCGGGCGCCGACGCCTTGATCTCGCGCAGTGTGCGGCGGGCCTGGGCGACGATCGCGCTGTCGGGTTCACGGGCGACGAACTGGGCGTCCGACATCACGGCGAACTGCCAGTCCCGGCCCTCGGCCACCGACGCCGGATCGATCAACGGGTCCTCGACGGCGTGCTGTTCGGGCAGGTCGACCGTGGGCGGAACCTGGGCGGTCAGGTCGTCGATGACGATCTCGCCGGCGTACTGCCGGGACGCCGCCGTCTCCGCGAGATAGAAGCGGAACACGCTCAGTGGCATCGCGGCACCCGCAGGCACGGCGAAGGTGACCTGCCGCCAGCCGGTCCAGGTGAGGAACGGGCCGCGCAGCAACTGGTCCGAGCCCGCTGCGTCCTTGAGGTGCAGCGTCGGCCAGGCACCGTTGCCGTCGCCCTTGATCCACAGCGTGTACGACTGCGGCTGCCCGGGCACGACGACGGGCTGGGCCGGGGCCGCGTAGGCGGCACGGGTGGCCGTCGACCGGGTGAAGTCGTACGTGAGCCTCAGCCCGGTGCCGGTGTGGCCGTCGGGCGTCGCGGCGAGTGAACCACTCGCGCGGGCCTGACTGAACTTCCACGACGCGGCGTCGTCGAAGGAGGAGACGGCCTGTTCGGTGAGGCCGACGCTGACGGCGAGGACGGTGGTGGTGCCCGCGACCGACGCCCTGATCCGGCCCGCGCCGCTGCCGGTGCGGGAGGTGACGGTGAAGCCGCCCTGGCCGTTGTCCCGGACGTCGAACAGCGCGTGGTCGTAGTCGAGGGCGACGTCACGCGGTTCGACGGGGGCGCTGGAGCCATGGGCGTCGAGGCCGACGATGCCGAAGGTGCCGGTTGCGTCCGCGTCGGCGAGGCCGACGCGCCGGGTGGTCGGCTGGATCCGGGCCAGCTGGTCGAGCACGGTCAGCCGGGTGCTGCCGCGGGCCGCGCCGCGCTGGGCGACGACTTCGGTGGTTCCGCTGCGGCGGGCGGTGAAGAGGCCGGTGCTGTCGGCCCTGCCGACGGCGGAGGCGACGGCGTTCCAGTGGGGGGTGCCCTCGGCGGGGCCGTAGGTCTCGTCGTATCCGTCCGCGGTGAGCTGCCGGGTCAGGCCGGGGAAGACCCGCTCGGGGTGGCCGCCTCTGACGGGATCGTCGCCGGGCGCGGTACCGGCCGGGGTACCGGTCTCCACCCAGAAGCCCTTGAGCCGGCCGCTGCCGTCGGGTGCGGTGAGGGCGAGGCCGTTGGGGACGGTGCGTTCACTGCCGTCGGACGGGCTGTTCTCCACCTGGAGCGCGTCGCTGCCCGGTTCGCGTGCCAGGAGGGTCGAGGAGCCGCCGCCGTCGAGGTTGAGTGCGCTGTGCGAGCCCGCGCTTCGCATCATCGTCGCGAGCTCGGTGAGGGTGACGCCCCCGCTGTCGGTCTGTCTGCCGTCGACGGTGATCACCTGCATCGTGCGGCCGTCCTTGGAGAACCCGACGGCGGTGCGGGGCGCGGCGGTGTTGTTGCCTCCGCCCTCGTGGTTCTGGGCGACACCGTCCACGACGAGGAGTTCGCGGCCCCCGACGGCGGTCCGCGGCACGGCTCCGCTGTCGGTGCGGGCGCGGTACTCCAGCGAGACCGGGTCGCCGGGTTCCAGGGCTGCCAGGAGGGCGGCGCCCTCCTCGCGGCCGACGAGGACCGTGGTGTCCTCGGGGACGGGACCCGATCCCGGGGCGGACGACACGGAGACGACCCTGCCGTCCTGTACCGCCACCTCCGCGACGGGCGTCGCCGCGTCCACGGTCAGTGCGCGGTCGGCGCTTCCCCACGCCGAGGTGTACGCGCCCACTCCCCCGGCCGGGACGTTCGCCGCGTTGTACGCGGTCAGCGGGTGCCCGCCGGACGGGAGGGTGAGGGTGCCCTCGAAGTACAGCTCCAGGACACGGCCCGCGCTCTCCGGTCCTATGCCGACGGCCCGGTGGATACCGGGGGCCGGGGAGTGGACCATCGCGCCGTCCCTGACGCCGGGTCCCTGCGGTGCGCCGGTCTGGTTGATGTCGAAGAAGTCCGCGTTGATCGCGGCGACGGTGCGACGGCCGGTTCCGGGGTCGTGCGCGGCGGCGAGCTCGGAGACCGTACGACGCGCCGCGACCTTGCCCGTGGAGAGGTAGTCGGCGTGCACGCCGCTGCCGTCGAGGTCGACGGAGAGGCTGTCGACCCGCAGCCACTTGTCGGACTCCAGGCGGTCGTACGAGGTGAGGCGTACGCCCGGGGCGACCGGACGGGAGCTGCGCGCCGTCTCGATGCCGTCGCCGTCCACGACGGACGTCCCGCCGACCGGGGGGGTTCTGCGCGACGGGGGAGCGAGGGGGCTGAGGGGCTGTGGGGGGTGGTGGGGGGGGGGGTGGGGGGTGGGGTGGGGTTGTGTGGCGTTTGGGGGGGTTGTGGGGTGGGGGGTGTGGTTTGGGGTTTTTTTGGGGGGGGGGGGGGGGGGGCGCGGAGTCGGTGGTGGGTTTGTGTGTGG